>NZ_JBIRPW010000001.1:0-461645 GCF_044332905.1 Streptomyces sp. NPDC021224
GTCATCCCGGAAACAACACGCAAGAGCGGGACAGCCCGGAGGAATAATCCGGACCGTCCACAGCGTCCTCGCTGTGTTTTCTTCAAAGGAACCTCGTCTCATGTACGAGACGGGGTATCAACATATCTGGCGTTGACTTTTGGCACGCTGTTGAGTTCTCAAGGAACGGAAGCTTCCTTCGAGACCGTTTCACCGGCCCCTCCGGGCTTTCCCTTCGTTGTGTTCCGACTCTATCAGACGCTTTCCAGTGCCTGACCCCCAGTCAGCGGGGTTTGTCTTTCGGGCTGTTCGGCCCTTCCGACGAGTGAGACTTTAGCGGACTTCGTTCGCTCCGGCCAAATCGGCCGGTCGGGCGAAAGCCTGCCTGCATTCCGTAAAAACACATCACGGGACGACAGCGAGGACGACGGCACAACGGCCGTCGACGCGGTCGAATCGAGATGGGTCCTGCGGGATGGCTGTCCGGGGACCGACCAGAGATCGGCGCTCACGTCGGACAACCCGAAGAACTTTACGCACGCCTGCCGGGTGTGTCAACCCCCGGTGGTCAGGGCCCTCGGCGGGCCTCCCGGGTGGAGGAAAACAGTCAGTCGAGGTCTTCCAGGCGGCCGCCGGCGTCGGGCTGGCTGGTCTCGACACGGCGGAGGAGGCGGATGAGCATGTCGCCGAGGGTGGCGCGTTCGGCCGTGGTGAGGTCCTGGAGGAGTTCGTCCTCGAAGGCCGCGGCCAGGCGCATGGTCTGGAGCCACTTCTCGCGGCCCTCGTCCGTCAGCTCGACGATGACGCGGACGCGGTTGGCCTCGTCCCGTTCGCGGGTGACCAGGCCCTCGGTGACGAGGCGGTCGATGCGGTGGGTCATCGCGGCCGGGGTCAGGCCGAGGCGTTTGGCCAGGTCGCCGGGGCCCAGCTGGTACGGGGTGCCGACAACGACGAGGGCCTTGAGGACCTCCCACTCGGCGTTGCTGATGCCCAGGTCGACGAGCTGCCGGCCGTACGCGACGTTCATCCGGCGGTTGAGCCGGCCCAGGGCGGTGACGACCTTCTCGACCTGGGGGTCGACCTCGGGAAATTCGCGCTGGTAGGCGGCGATCTGGGCGTCGAGGTCCAGTTCCTGGGGTGCCCCGGCGGAGCCTGCGGCTGAGGTCATGCTCCCGAGTATGGCACGAAAGGCTTTGCTCTAAAGCCCTTCGGCATGTACTCTTTAGCTTCGAACTTTAGTCGTCAAGTCTTCGAACCGAAGCCGTACCGATCGGGACCACCCGGAGGGAGAGCCATGACCACCGCCATGGGCGCCGCGCTGCGCCGTATCCAGCTGGGGAACGCCCTGAGCGCGTTCGGGAACGGCTTCACCGTGCCCTTCACCTTCGTGTACGTCTCGCAGGTGCGGGGGCTCGGTGCCGGGGTCGCGGGCGTGGTGCTGGCGGCCTTCGCCGTCGCCGCGCTCTTCGTGCTGCCCCTCACCGGGCGCGCCATCGACCGGCGCGGACCCGTACCGGTCGCCGTCGCGGGCACCGTGCTCGCGGCCGTGGGGTCGCTCGGGCTCGGGCTGTCCGGCAGCGAGGCCGTGGTGATCGCGGCCGCGGGCGCGCTGGGTGCGGGTATCTCCGTGGTGCAGCCCGCGCTCGCCACGATGATCGTCTGGTGCTCGACGCCGGCGACCCGGTCCCGGGCGTTCGCGACACAGTTCTTCCTGGCCAACCTGGGGCTCGGCGTCGGCGGGCTCATGGGCGGGCTGATCGTCGACACCTCGCACCCGTCGTCCTTCATCCGGCTCTTCGCCATCGAGGCGGCGATGTTCCTGGTACTCGGCGCGGTCGTCGCCACCGTGCGGCTGCCGCGTGCCGCCGCGGCGGACGAGCGGGTGCCGGGTGCCTCCGGCGGGGGCTGGCGGGTGCTGCTGCGGCACCGGGCCATGGTGCTGCTGTGCGTGCTCGGCTTCGTGCTGTTCTTCGCGTGCTACGGGCAGTTCGAGTCGGGGCTCTCCGCCTTCGCGGTGACCGTCACGCGGATCTCGCCCGCCATGCTCGGTGTGGCGCTGGCCGCGAACACGGCGGCGATCGTGCTGGCGCAGTTCGTGGTGCTGCGGCTCGTCGAGCGGCGGCGGCGCAGCGCGGTGATCGCGGTCGTCGGCCTGGTCTGGGCCGTGGCCTGGCTGGTCGCCGGGGCGTCCGGGCTGCTGCACGGGCACCACGCGGTGGCCGTCGTGGCGATCATCAGCACGTACGCGCTGTTCGGGCTCGGGGAGGCGATGCTCGCGCCGACTGTGTCGCCGCTCGTCGCCGACCTCGCCCCCGAGGGCATGGTCGGGCGCTACAACGCGGCGTTCGCGCTGGTCAAGCAGTTGGCGCTGGCGATCGGGCCCGCGGTGGGCGGGCTCATCGCGGCGGCGCGGGCGTACGACGTGTACGTGGTGCTGCTCGTGGGGTGCTCGCTCGCCGTCTCGGTGCTCGCCGTGCGGCTGGGCCGCGCGCTCACGGCCGAGCAGGACGCGCCGCACCGCTCCCGCGTGGTGGCCGTCCACCCCGCTTCCGACCCGGCCCCCGAACCGGCCCCGGTGGGCTGACCTTCCTTCTGCGAAGGGGGCACATCAGGGGCGCGTGGGGGTACCTCCCCCCGCGCCCCTGAAAACGCTCGCCCGGCAGGGGCAGGCGCACCCTCCTCACGCCCGGGAGAACGGGTGCCCGGCGGCGCAGCCGCGAGCCCCCTTCGCCTCAGCCCGGGAGGGCGAACTCGCACCACACCGCCTTGCCGCCGCCGGGCGTACGGCGGGAGCCCCAGGACGTGGCGATCGTTGCGATGATCGAGATGCCGCGGCCCGCCTCGTCGGCGGGCTCCGCGCGGCGGCGTCGCGGCAGGTGCTCGTCGCCGTCGGTGACCTCGATCACCAGGCGGCGGTCGGTGCGGCGCAGTCGCAGTCGCATGGGCGGGGTGCCGTGCTTGAGGGAGTTGGCGACGAGTTCGCTCACCGCGAGGACGCCGAGGTCGCGCAGTTCGACGGGGAAGCGCCAGGAGGCGAGGACGCCGGTGGCGAAGGCGCGGGCGCGCGGGGCGGCCTCGATGCCGCCGAGCAGGTCGAGAGAGGCGTTGCGGAAGACCTCGCCGTCGGGGAGGCCGGTGTGGTCGGGGTACTGGAGGACGAGAACGGCTACGTCGTCGTCGTGCTGGCCGGTGACGCCGAGGGCGCGCAGCAGGCGGTCGCAGATGACCTGGGGTGCGCCGGTGGCGCCGGCCAGCGCGCGCATGAGGGTGGTGACGCCGTCCTCGATGTCCTCGCCGCGGCGCTCGATCAGGCCGTCGGTGTACAGGACGGCGGTGCAGCCGGGGCCGAAGGGGACGGTCGCGGAGCTGTGGGTCCAGCCGCCGGTGCCGAGCGGGGGGCCGGTGGGTTCGTCGGTGCGCTCGACCGTGCCGTCGGGGTGGCGGATGAGGAGCGGGAGGTGGCCGGCGCTGGCGTAGGCGAGGCGGCCCTCGCTGGGGTCGTGGACGGCGTAGACGCAGGTGGCGATCTGGGTGGCGTCGATCTCGGCGGCGAGCCCGTCGAGCAGCTGGATGACCTCGTGCGGGGGCAGGTCGAGCCGGGCGTAGGCGCGTACGGCGGTGCGGAGCTGGCCCATGACGGCGGCGGCGCGGACCCCGCGGCCCATGACGTCGCCGATGACGAGGGCGGTGCGGCCGGCGCCGAGGGTGATCACGTCGTACCAGTCGCCGCCGACGGCCGCGTCGGTGCCGCCGGGCTGGTAGGTGGCGGCGAGGCGCAGGTCGTCGGGCTGTTCGAGCTGCTGGGGCAGCAGGCTGCGCTGGAGGGTGACGGCGGTCTCGTGGATGCGCCGCTCGCTCTCGCGAAGGCGTTCGGCGGACTGGACCTGGTCGGTGACGTCGGCGGCGAAGACGAGGACGCCGCGGCGGGCGGGGTCGGGGTCGTCGGCGTGGACGGGGGTGCAGGTGAAGGTGAAGTAACCCTGACGGGTGACGGCGGCGTGGTCCGCCCGGGTGACCTTGCGGGCCTTGACCGTGCGTGGGCGGCCGCTGCGGTGGACCTGGTCCATGAGCGGGAGCAGGCCGAGCTCGGAGAGTTCGGGCAGGGCGTCGCGGGCGGGAGCGCCGGTGGGGCGGGCGCCGAAGACGTCGGTGTAGGCGTCGTTGACGAAGCCGACGGTGTGGTCGGGCCCGTGGGTGACGGCGATGAGCGCGGGCAGCTGGCTGAGCATCGCGGCGACGGCCGCCCCGGCGCCGTCGAGGGCCGCCGGCAGGTCCTGCGCGGCGGCCGGGGTGCCGGGGTGACCTGCTGCGGAGGGGTCGGCGTGGCCGGCCGGGGCGGGGGCGGTCTCGGTGCCGCCTGCCGCGTTGCCCGCCGGTGCGGCAGCGGGGTCGGCGGTCTTGCCGCGGGCCGCCGGGACGGCTCCGCGTCGCTGTGTTCCGGGGAGCCGGGCGCTCCAACGCGTGAGGTTCAAACGTCCGATTCCTCGTATTTGTCACTCTTTGCAGGTGCTGCCGCACGGGTCGTCACCCGTCCAGTGTGGCCGAATGTGGGCCTGCGGGGGAATCGCGCCGTGGTGCGCCTGGCGCGAGCGGGGGCGCTCACGCCCGGGGCGGGTCGCTGTCGCCGCGGGTCGGACCGTCCGGGCCGCCGCCGCGGCCGCCGCCCGGACCCGCGTGACCGCCGGGGGTGTCGCCGTCGCGCCCCGCCGCGTGTTCGAACTCGGCGCGCGGATGCTCCAGCGAGCCGAGCGAGACGATCTCGCGCTTGAAGAGGCCGGACAGGATCCACTCCGCGAGCACCTTGGACTTGCGGTTCGCGGTCGGCACCCGGCTGAGGTGGTAGGCGCGGTGCATCAGCCACGCCGGGTACCCGGTGAAACGGCGCCCGTAGAGCAGGGCGACGCCCTCGTGCAGGCCGAGCGAGGCGACCGAGCCGACGTACTTGTGGCGGTAGTCGGTCAGCGGTTCGCCGCGCAGCTCGGCGGTGATGTTGCGGGCCAGCACCTTCGCCTGGCGGACGGCGTGCTGGGCGTTGGGCGCGCACAGGACGCCCTCGCGGTCGGCGGTGAGGTCGGGGACGGCGGCCGCGTCGCCGGCCGTCCAGGCGCCGGGGCGCGCGGTGACGCGCAGGGTGGCGTCGGCGCGCAGCCGCCCGCGGTCGTCCAGCGGCAGACCGGTCGCGGCGAGCAGCGGCGCGGGTTTGACGCCCGCGGTCCACACCACCGTCCTGGTCGGCAGCCGGGAGCCGTCGGAGAGGACGGCGACGCGGTGCTCGCAGGACTCCAGCCGCGTCTCCAGGCGGATGTCGATGTTGCGGCCGCGCAGCTCCCGTACGGCGTAGCGGCCGAGCTGCTCGCCGACCTCGGGGAGGATGCGGTCGGTGGCCTCGACCAGCACCCACTTCATGTCCTCGGGGCGGACGTTGTGGTAGTAGCGCAGGGCGTAGCGGGCCATGTTCTCCAGCTCGCCGAGCGCCTCCACACCCGCGTAGCCGCCGCCGACGAAGACGAAGGTCAAGGCCGCCTCGCGGACGTCCGCGTCGCGCGTGGAGGAGGCGATGTCGAGCTGTTCGAGCACGTGGTTGCGCAGCCCGATGGCCTCCTCGACGGTCTTGAAGCCGATGCCGTACTCGGCCAGGCCGGGCACCGGCAGGATGCGCGAGATCGAGCCGGGCGCGAGCACGATCTGGTCGTAGCCGATCTCGGTGGCGCCGCCGCCCTCCTCCTCGGTCGCGGGCGTGACGACGGCCGCGACGCGCTTGTCGTGGTCGACCGAGCGGACCTCGCCGGCGATGATCCGGCAGCGGTCCAGGACCCGGCGCAGGGGTACGACGACATGCCGCGGGGAGATCGATCCGGCGGCCGCTTCGGGGAGAAACGGCTGGTAGGTCATGTAGGGCTGGGGTTCGACGACCATGATCTCGGCCTCGTCGTGTTTCAGCCGCAGCTTTCGCTGGAGCTGCAACGCCGTGTACATGCCGACATAACCACCGCCGACCACAAGAATGCGCGGTGTGCTTGCCCTGGCCATGGCCGCCGACTCCGTCGTCATTGCTCCATGACGCAATGGGCGGACGCCGTTTGTCCACAGGGCGGACGGCGCGATTCACCGGAAGCGGCGTCCCCGCAGGCCGGGAGCCCTCGCTCGAGTGGGGTGATCATCGGGCAAACGCCGCAGACGCGGGAAGCCGCCCCGCCCTCGCGCGGAACGATCTCCTGTCCCACGGATCACACCCCCTTCATTCTTGACGCAGCCTCAACTATGTTCGTTTCTCGTAGTGCCGCGCGCTGACGCGCGGGCACGATCTTTAAGGGTGGGGAGTCTCCGGGGGGAGACATTCGGATTACCGGGGGAGACACATATGCATCTCGAGTACGCAAAATTGACATCTGCCGCGGCCGCGGACGGGGGTACGGGCCGGGCGGCACCCCTGCGGGTGGACGCCCAGCGCAACCTGGAGCACGTGCTCCGCGCCGCCCGTGAGGTCTTCGGCGAACTCGGCTACGGGGCACCGATGGAGGATGTCGCCCGGCGCGCCCGCGTCGGGGTCGGCACCGTCTACCGGCGCTTCCCGAGCAAGGACGTCCTCGTCCGGCGGATCGCCGAGGAGGAGACCGCACGGCTGACCGAACAGGCGCGTGCCGCGCTGGGCCAGGAGGAGGAGGCGTGGTCCGCACTGGCCCGCTTCCTGCGCACCTCCGTCGCCTCCGGCGCGGGACGGCTGCTGCCGCCGCAGGTGCTGCGGGTGCAGCCGCACGACAACCCGGAGGACGACGCGGCGCGGGTGCCGCAGCAGCGCGCCCGCTCCGGTGAGGACACGGTCCTCACCGGGGTGCTGCGCGAGCACGCCGCTTCCGCCGCCGCCCCGGCTCCGGTCCCGGCCCCGAGCCCCGCGCCCGTCGCGGGCGACGCGGTCGAGGAGCAGGACGGGATACGCACGCTGCTCGACGTGGTGGGCCAGCTCGTGGAACGGGCCCGCGCCGCGGGCGAGCTGCGGGCGGACGTGTCCGTCGCGGACGTGCTGCTCGTCATCGCGACGGCGGCGCCGTCCCTGCCGGATGCTGCGCAGCAGGCGGCGGCTTCGGCGCGGCTGCTCGACATCCTCCTGGAGGGCCTCCGCTCCCGCTGACCCCTCGCCGGGTGGGCGGTTCGCGCTGCCGCGCGGGGTACGCGTTTCCGGTGCGGCGGCGTGGGGCGAGCGTTGCGCTGCCGCGCGGGGTGCGCGTCTCCGGTGCGGCAGCGCCGTGGGGCGAGCGTTTTCGCTGCCGCGCAAGAGCACTCGTTTTTCAGGGGCGCGTGGGGGTACCTCCCAGGCGGGGCTCTGGGGGAGAACGGAGCGATAAGCCACGACGGTGGCGCGGGTCGTCACCGGCCCGAAGGGGCAGTTCGGTCCGCTCCGGACCACCGGCCGGTGGTGGGCTGAGCGCGCAGTTCCCCGCGCCCCTGGGAGTGCCCCGCGCGGCACGCGCGCGCCCGGAGGGTGCCCCGCACGGCACGCGCGCGCCCGGAGGGTGCCCCGCACGGCACGCGCGCGCCCGGAGGGTGCCCGGCGCGGCACGCGCGCCCCTGGTGGGTGCCCGGCGCGCAAGTGCGGCCTCGCGGGGTGGTGGAGGAACCGTGAACGATCGCCCACGGAAGGGTGGTTCCGTACGGGCCCGGGGCCCGCGGGGTCCCGGTTGTGCCACGCTTGGCCCGTGGATGAGGCCAACGGCGAGACCAGTGCCTCCGCTGCCGCGGAAAGCGGCGAGGAGGCGCCGCGCAGGGTCCCGGGTCAGCGCGACCCGGCGGCGCGTCCGGATCCGGGGTTCGCCGCGCAGCACCCCGCGGCTGACGGCACGTCGGACAACACGCCGGGCGGCGCGAGCGCGGAGTCCGAGCAGCCGGAGCGCTCCGACGCCGAACTCGTCGACCAGGTCCGGGCCGGCCGGGACAGCGCGTACGAGGAGCTCTACCGGCGCCACGCCCAGGCCGTACGCCGGTACGCCCGTACGTGCTGCCGTGACGCGCACACCGCGGAGGACCTGACCGGTGAGGTGTTCGCCCGTACGCTCCAGGCCATCCGGGGCGGCAGCGGGCCGCAGTCGGCGGTGCGCGCGTACCTGCTCACCACGGTGCGGCGGGTCGCCGCGTCGTGGGGCAGCAGCGCGCGGCGCGAGCAGCTCGTCGAGGACTTCGCCGTCTTCGCCGTCACCGCGGAGGGTGCGGGCGGCGGGGCCGTCGCCAGTGAGCCGGCCGCCGATGTGCGGGCCATGCGGGAGGCGGAGCGGTCGCTCGCGATCAAGGCCTTCCGGACGCTGCCCGAGCGCTGGCAGACCGTGCTGTGGCACACCGCCGTGGAGGAGGAGTCGCCCAGCGCCATCGCGCCGCTGCTGGGGCTGACCGCGAACGCCACGGCCGTTCTCGCGCACCGCGCGCGGGAGGGGCTGCGCCAGGCGTATCTGCAGGCGCACGTCAGCTCGGCGCTGACCCGGGCCGGGGACTGCGCGCGGTACGCCGACCGGCTCGGCGCGCACGCGCGCGGCGGCCTGCGGATGCGCGCCGACCGCGAGCTGAACCGCCATCTGAAGGACTGCGAGCGCTGCGCCGCGGCGTCCCTCGAACTCGCCGACCTGAACTCGACGCTCAAGGGGCTGCTGCCGGTCGCGTACATCGGCTGGTTCGCCGCCGTCTACGCCGCCAAGGCCGCGGGGGTCACGGTCGTCGCCGGGGGTGCGGCGGCGGTGGGCGCCGCGGGAGGGGCCGCGGCCGCCGCCGCGGGCTCCGGCTCCGGCGGATCCGCCGCTGCGGGCGGTGCCGCGAGCGAGGGGCTCGGGCTGCCCGCCAAGATCGGCATCGCGGCGGCGGTGGTGGTGGCCGCCGCCGCGACCGCCTTCGCCCTCACCGCGGGCGGCGACGGCAAGCCGAAACCGGAGGCCAGGCCGCCCGTTCCGGCGCCGCCCGCCGCGCCCGCGGCGACGACCCCGCCGCCGCCCTCCCCGGAGCCGCAGCCCAAGCCCGCGCCGAAGCCGCCTCCGCCCCCGGCGCCCGTGTGGACGACCCCGCCGCCGCCGAAGCCCGCCGCGACTCGCCCGGCGCCCCCGCCGCCCGCTCCGCGGCCGACGCACAAGCCGACGCCGAAGCCCTCCGAGCCGACCACGCCGCCGCCCTCCCCCGAGCCGACGGCGGCCCCGGTCGCGTACAAGGTCAACTCGCTGGGGATCAGCGGTCTGCCGGGCACTAAGGACGAGCCCACGATCCGCCTCGGCGGTCTCGCCTCGGGCAGCTGGTGGTGGGACCGCTGGGGGCTCCGCATCGCGGGCACGAGGTACGCGCACGGCATCAGCGTGCACGCGCCCTCGTCCGTGACGATCGACCTCAACCGTACGTGCGTCGCGTACGACGCGATGGCGGGTGTGGACGACCTGGGGCGGGGGCTGCGGTCGGGCGTCCGGTTCGCCGTCGACGGCGACGGCCGACGGCTCTGGACCTCGCCGGTCCTGCACGCCGGTGACCCCGCCGTACCCGTTCACGTCCCGCTCGCCGGCCGTACGACGATCACCCTGACCGTCACCCCGGAGGCTTCGCCGCACGCCCGCACGGGCCTCGCGGACTGGGCGGATTCCGTGCTCACCTGCACGTAGCGCGTCACCGCGCGGGTCGGCGAGCCGGCGGCGAGGCTCAGCTCTCGGAGGGCTCCCCCGGGGCGGGGACCGCGCAGGCGCCGTCGGCGCAGGAGTCGGCGTCCTCCGCGGCGGGGGCGGCGGATTCGCGGGAGATCTGTTCGAGCGCCTGGAGGAAGACGGACGTCTCCTGGCCGCCCTGGACCGCCCACTTGCCCTCGAAGACGAAGGTCGGCACGGCGGTGATGCCGAGCGCGCGGGCCTCGTCGATCTCCGCGAGCACCTCCTTGGTGAGGTCGTCGCCCGCGAGGAAGGCGGTGACGGCGTCGCGGTCGAGTCCGGCGGCGACGGCGGTGTCGGCGAGCTGCGCGCGGTCGCCGATGTCGAGGCCCTCGCCGAAGTGGCCGGCCATGAGCCTGCCCTTCAGTCGGGTCTGGACGTCGGGGCCGTAGGTGTCGAGGGCGAAGCGCAGCAGGCGGTGGGCGAGCAGCGAGTTGTTCTCCAGCACCGTGTCGAAGTCGAAGGTGATGCCCTCGTCGGCGCCGAGCGCCGTGACGCGCGCGTCCATGGCGCGGGCCTGCGGCCCGTACTTCGCCGCGAGCACGTCGTGGTGCGGGCGCGGCTCGTGCGGGGCGGACGGGTCGAGCTGGAACGGCCGGTAGACGACCTCGACGGTGGACGCCTTCGGGAAGGCCGCGAGTGCGCGCTCGAAGCGGGTCTTGCCCACGTAGCACCAGGGGCAGGCGATATCGCTGTAGATCTCGACCTTCACGGCGGTCTTCTCACTTCCGGTGGGGGCTGCGGCCGCGCTCCAGTATTCCTTGAAGCTTCAAGGGCATAAGGCAGCCGCCCGCCGCGGCTATTCCCCGGCGCGGTCCTCGCTGCCGGCGGGACCCGCCGGGCCCACCGGCCCCGCGGGCTCGACCGCGAGGGCGGTGATCAGGTCCGCCGCCGTCTGCGGATCGAGCGCCGCGCCCCGCTCCCGCGCCTCGGCCAGCCGCTCCGGCGGGAGGACGTCGGCCGTACGGGCGGCGATCGCGGCGGCGGTCTCGCGTTCGGGGACGCTGCGCGGCAGCGGGCCCCGTACGGTGTCGGCGGCGGACAGCAGCCGGGCCGCGGAGTACGCGTCACCGGCGGCGGACAGCGCCTCGGCAGCGGCGTCCAGCACCGCCCCGACGACCAGCTCGGTGCCGCCCGCCGCGAGGGCGAGCCGGAGCGCCTGGTCCAGCTCGGTGAGGGCCGCGCGGGGGCGGCCCTCCGCGACGGTGACGCGTCCGGACAGGCCCGCGAGGAGCGCGTGGAAGACCGGCGGCGGGGTGCCGTCGGCGATGTGCCCGGTGGCGAGCCCGCACATCCGGCGGGCCCCGGACACATCGCCCTCCCGGAGCCGCATGACGCCCGCGAGGTAGTGCACATAGGTGCGCGCGTCCCAGACGGTGTAGCGCTCGGCCGCCTCCTCCGCGCGGGCGAGCAGCCGCTTCGCCTCGGCGTCGTCGCCGTCGCGGTGGGCGATCTCGGCCGTCCGGGCGAGCAGGAAGGCGGATTCGGCGAAGGCACCCAGCTCGGAGCCGAGCCGCTGGGCCTCCTCCAGCTCGGCGCGCGCGGCCCGGTAGTCGCCGCGGGCCATCGCGATCTCACCGGCGGCGCCGTGCACCTGGGCGAGGATCCAGCGGTCGTGCAGCCGCCCGGTCAGCTCCGCGAGTTCGGCGCGCCCGGCGTCCGCCTCCGGCAGGCCGCCGGGCGAGTCGACGGCCATGTGGGTGTGCAGCAGCAGCGCTGTCGCCAGCTCCCAGTCGCCGCCGTAGGCGCGGCAGTTGGCGACGACGTCGGCGGCGTTGCGGCGGATCTCCGGGGTGCCGCCGAGCAGTTCCTCCGGGCCGCCGTGCACGACGTACGCGGTGAACGGCCAGATCAGGCCGGGGAAACGGGCCGCGTGCGGGCCGCCGTCCCGGTAGGCGCGCTCCAGGCGCTCGGCGAGGGCGAGCCACTGCGGAGTGGCGAACTGGTCCTCGGACGCCTGGTCGCTCTTGACGAAGAAGAGCACCATCGACGCGTCGGTGCGCTGCCAGTACAGCGGGTCCTCGGGATCCTCGGGCGCGGCCCCGCCGAGCGCGAGCGCGCGGCTGAGCCAGCCGTCCGCCTCGTCGCGGTAGTTGCGCAGCCACCAGAACCAGCCCATGGCCAGCACGATCGCGAGCGCGTCCGGCTCGTCGCCCGCCTCCATCGCGCGGTGCAGCGCCGCCCGGATGTTGTCCAGCTCGGTCTCCAGCACCTCCAGCCAGTGCAGCTGGTCGGCGCCGCGGAGTTGGTCGTCGGCGGCGCGGGCGAGGTCGCGGTAGTACGCGGTGTGCGCGCGGGCGGCGCGCGCCAGCTCGGCGGGGCGCGCGGCGGCGCGTTCGACGGCGTACTCGTGGATGGTCTCCAGCAGCCGGTAGCGGACCTGCGGGCCCTCCCCGGCAGCGCCGTTCCCGTTCTCCGGCTGCCGCAGGTCCGCCACGACCAGGGACTTGTCGACGAGCTGCGCGACCGTCTCCAGCGCGTGCGGGCCGCACACCGCCTCGGCGGCGTCCAGCGTGCAGCCGCCCGCGAAGACGCTCAGCGCGCACAGGGCGCCGCGCTCGCCCTCCGTGAGCAGGTCCCAGCTCCAGTCGACGACCGCGCGCAGCGTCTGCTGGCGCGGCAGCACCGTACGGCTTCCGCTGGTCAGCAGCCGGAAGCGGTCGTCGAGCCGCTGCGCGATCTGCTGCGGGGTGAGCGCCCGCAGCCGGGCGGCGGCCAGCTCGATCGCGAGCGGCAACCCGTCCAGGCGCCGGCAGATCTCCCTCACCGCCTCGTCCTCGGCCGCGCTCGCGCCGGCCGGGGCGCCGTTGCCCGGGGCGCCCTGGGCGTACGGGGCCGCGCCGGGGCGGACGGCGGCGGCACGTTCGGCGAAGAGGCGGTGGGCCGTCGGCAGCGGCAGCGGCTCGACCGGGCGGACCAGCTCGCCGGGAACGCCCAGCGGCTCACGGCTGGTGGCCAGCACCGTGACGGCGGGGCAGGCGGCGAGCAACTCGGCGGTGAGCGTCGCCGCCGCCCCGATCAGATGCTCGCAGTTGTCCAGCACGAGCAGCAGGCGGCGGGACGCGCAGTGCTCCAGCAGCCGCGCCACCGGATCCTCACCGTACGGCTCGGGGCGCATCGGCCCCGCGCCCAGGACATGGGCGTCGCGGCGGCCCAAGGCGTTCAGCACCGCGTACGGGATCGCGGCCGGGTCGTCGAGCGGCGCCAGCTCCGCGAGCCACACGCCGTCCGGGAACCCGGCGGCCGCCGCCTCCGCGGCCTCCTGCGCGAGCCGGGTCTTGCCCGAACCGCCCGAGCCGGTGAGCGTCACGAGGCGGGCGCGGGCGATCTCCGCGCCCAGGTCGCGCAGGTCGGTCTCGCGGCCGACGAAGCTGGTGAGGCGGGCCCGCAGGTTGCCCGCGGGCCGCGGCTGCCCGGCGGTCGCCCGCCGGGGGCCCGGCTCGGGCGGCTCGCCCTGCCGCAGCAGATCCGCGTGCAGGGCGCGCAGCTCCGGGCCCGGATCCGCGCCCAGTACGTCGGCGAGGGTCTCGCGGGCCTCCGCGAAGGCGACGAGGGCGTCCGCGGTCCGGCCCGTGGCGCGCAGCGCGGTGATGAGCTGCACGCGGAAGGCCTCGTCGAGGGGGTAGGCGAGGACGGCCTCGCGCAGTTCGGGCAGTACGTCCGCGGCGCGGCCGAGCGCGAGCTCCGCGTCCACCCGCAAACGCTGGGCGGTACGCCGCAGGGCCTCCGGGCGGGCGGCGGACACCACGCGCTCCGGGAGGTCGGCGAACGCGGGACCGCGCCACAGGGCCAGGCCGCGGGCCAGCACCTCCGACGCGAGCCGCGGATCGCCCGCCGCGAGGGCGTCCTCGGCCTCCCGGACCAGCCGCTCGAACACGAAGAGGTCGACCGCGTCGGGCTCGGCTGCCAGGCGGTAGCCGCCCGGCTCGGACGTCACCGCCTCCCGGCCGAGCGCCTTTCGCAGCCGGGCGACGAGTGCCTGGAGGGCGCCGGTCGCGTCGGCGGGCGGGGCCGCGGCCCACACGTACTCGATGAGAGTGTCCGTCGGGACGGGGCGACCCGGGCTGAGCGCCAGCGCGGCCGCGAGCGCCCGCACGCGCCCGCCGCCCAGCGCGACGGGAACGCCGTCGCCCCGCCTCGCCTCGGTGACTCCCAGCACGTAATAGCGCACTCCCGCATTCTCCCTTCTCTCCCCCGCCCATCCGCCGCGCGCGGCGGTCAGAGAGGGGGCTGCTTGCGCTCCGCACCTGCCCGCGGGGTACGCCGTGGCGGGACGTGCAGCGCCCTCCCCCCATGCTCTAGCCGGGGCGCCCCTGCGGGCCCGGTGCGACGGAGCCCGCGCCCCGACGGGACCGGCGGCGCCCCGCAGGAGCGGCGTGGGGGCACCCCCGGGCGGAGCCTGGGGGAGAACTGCGCGACCAGCCCCCACCCGCAGACGATCCCGGCGCGACAGAGCCCGGCACCCCGGAGGGCCGACCCTGGGCGCCCAGGGGGCCGTCAGCGTCAGGACGGGGCAGCGCCCGCGGGGCGCGGGGGCAGCCGCCTCCAGCGGGAGGCGTGACCGCGCCCGGCACCCCGCAGGGGCTAGCGGGGACGGGGGTCGTCGTCCTCGTGGGGGCCGAGGAGTTCGTCCGCGAGGGTGGGGAGGTCGTCGAGAGGTGTTTCCTCGGCCCAGTCGGGGCGGGGGCGGCGGACCGCGGGGAGTTCGCGGGTGCGCTCGGTCTCGGACGTCTCGGGGCGGAAGAGCCACGGCGGGACGCGGTCCGCCGGGTCGCTGTCCCGTGCCGTACCGGGGACGGGCGGCGGCGGGCCGGGCTCCTGCACCGCGGGGAGCATCGTGGTCGTCTCGTCCGACGACCCCCCACGCTCCGGCTCGTCGCGCTTGGGCCCGTCGCGCTTCGGCTCGTCCCGCTTCGGCTCGTCCCGCACGGCGGGCAGCACCGCGGTCTCGTCCGAACCGGAGTCGGCGCCGCGCTCGGACGGCTCCTGCACCGCGGGCATCACCGTCGTCTCGTCCGACGAGCTGTCGGACCCCTCCGGCTGCTCGGGCGGCACAACCGGCGTGACGACCGTCGTCGCGTCGTCCGGCATGGGCTCGGGCTCGGACTCCAGCTCAGGCTCCGGCTTGCGCTCGGCCTCCGCCGCACGCGCGGCCTCGGCGCGCAGCAGCGCCTCCTCCGCCTTGCGCTGCTTCTCCAGCCGCCGGGCCTCCGCTTCGGCACGCAGCCGGGCCTGCTCCTCGGCGAGCTGCTTCAGCCGGGCCTGCTCGGCCTCGCGCTCGGCTTCCTCCGCGGCGATGCGGGCGGCCTCGGCGGCGGCGAGCCGGTCGGCCTCCTCCTGGCGCCTGCGTGCCTCCTCCGCCTCCTGGGCGGCCTTGCGCTCGGCGATCTCCTGCCGGGCGGCCTCCTCGGCGGCGAGGCGGCGCTCCTCCTCCTCGCGGCGGAGCTTCTCCAACTGCTCGCGGCGCTCGCGCTCCTGCCGCTCCTCCTCGGCCTTGCGCGCAGCCTCCTCTGCGGCGAGGCGCGCGGCCTCCTCCGCGGCCTTGCGCTCGGCTTCGGCGCGGGCCTCGATCTCCTGCTCGGACAGCGGCAGCAGCTCGTCGAGCCGGTGCCGTATGGGGGTGGTGACGGCCTCGGGGTCCTGGCCGGCGTCGAGGACGAGGTAGCGGCCGGGGTCGGCGGCGGCGAGCGTCAGGAATCCGGCGCGGACGCGCTGGTGGAACTCCGGGGGCTCGGACTCCAGCCGGTCGGGCGCCTCCGTGAAGCGCTCGCGGGCGATCTCGGGCGTGACGTCGAGCAGCACGGTGAGGTGCGGGACGAGCCCTTCGGTGGCCCAGCGGTTGATCCGGGCGATCTCGGTGGGCGCGAGGTCGCGCCCGGCGCCCTGGTAGGCGACGGCCGAGTCGATGTAGCGGTCGGAGATGACGACGGCGCCGCGTTCGAGCGCGGGCCGCACGACGGTGTCGATGTGCTCGGCGCGGTCGGCGGCGTAGAGCAGCGCCTCGGTGCGGTGCGAGATGCCGCCGGAGGACACGTCGAGCAGGATCGACCGCAGCCGCTTGCCGACGGCAGTGGCGCCGGGCTCGCGGGTGACGACGACCTCGTGGCCCTTGGCCCGGATCCAGCTCGCGAGCGCTTCGACCTGCGTCGACTTGCCCGCTCCGTCACCGCCCTCGACGGCGATGAAGAAGCCGGTCGCGGCGGGCGCGGTGGCCGGGTCGGCGCCGCGCAGCGCCTCGCGCAGGTCGCGCCGCAGCGGTACGCCGCGGCGGTCGTCGGTCTTGCCGAGCACGAGCGCGGCGACGGGCAGCAGCAGCGCACCGACCAGCATCAGGGTGTAGGCGGCGCCCGCGTGGTCGAAGGTGAAGCGGCCGTTGTCGATGCGGTGCGGGCCGATCGCGGCGGCCAGCAGCGGTGCGCAGATCGCGGCGACGCCGAGCGCGGCGCGCGCGACGGCCTGGAGGTGCTCGGTGGTGCGGGCGCGGCGGCTCTCCTCCGCCTCCAGCTCGACCAGGGTGTGCCCGATGTTGGCGCTGACCCCGGCGGTGAGGCCGGCCAGCAGCGCGAGCAGCAGCATCGTCGTCGGGTCGGGCACGAGGCCGGTGAGCAGCAGGGCGATGCCGGTCAGGCCGATCGCGAGCGGCAGCAGCCGTCGGCGGGACAGGCCCGGCAGGACGCGCGGCGCGAGCCGGATGCCGGCGACCGTGCCCGCGGTCAGCACCAGGACCAGCAGCGCGAAGCCGGTGGGCCCGAAGCCCAGGGCCGCGCCGTGCAGCACCGCCACGGAGACGGCCGCGGCGACGGCGCCGGCGACGGCCGCGGTGGACAGCACCAGCAGCGGCAGCACACCGGTCCGGCCGTTCTCGGCGCCCGCGGGGCCCTTCGGCAGCCGCAGGCCCTCCAGGGGCGAGCGCGGCCGGGCCGCGGTGCCCGAGGGCAGTTCGAGCGCGGACAGCACGGCGATCGACGACGAGAACAGGCCCGCGGCGACGTACGACGACAGCGCGACCTGGTGCAGGTCGAACCAGTTGATGCCGGTCGCGATCAGCGTGTTGACGAGGGTGATGACGACCATGGCCGCGGCCGCGGCCGGCAGCGCGACAAAGCTGGTGCGCAGGTCGAGACGGTGCAGCGTGGCCAGGTGGTCGGGCGCGGGCCGCACCGAGGTGTCCCCCGGCGGCGGCAGCAGCACGGGTGCGGCGCCGTCCTTCGCGACGGCCCACAGCCTTTCGGCCGCGCCGGTGACGAAGACCGTGGCCAGCAGCCAGACGTACGCCTTGCCCGGTGTCCATGTCACCCACAGCGGGGCGATGATGAAGAGGGCGAGGCGTACGCCGTCGGCCCCGATCATCGTCCAGCGGCGGTCGAGCGGACCGCCCTCCGTCGTGGCGGCGGACAGCGGGCCGAGCAGCACCGCGCCGAACAGCAGCGTCGCCACGAGCCGGGCGGCGAAGACGGCGGCGGTCGCGAAGGCGACCCCGCGGTAGCCTCCGCCGAAGGCTCCGACTCCGGCTGCTGCCTGGACCGTCAGCCAGATCAGCACCAGCAGGCCGAGGCGGTCTGCGACCGCGCCGGTCATCTGGGCGTTCCAGAGCTTGCGCAACGGCGGGATCCTGAGCAGCGCGCGGACCGCGCGGTCGCGCGAATCCGCGGCGAGGTCGTCCGCGAACGCGGGCGAGACCTCAGCGGGCTGCGGCTGCGGGGTGGGTGGCGTCATTCCCTCAGCCTATCGCCCCGCCCCTCACCGCCGGGGTCCCCCCGTCACCCCCTGTGGACAACCTCCCGCCGGCACCGCGGGGCGCCTGTTCAAGGCCGCGGTCGTGCCCCCGGTCCGTCCGGCGGCGCGGCCACGGGCCCGCCACCGCCGGGAGGCGGTCACCGGCTACTCCGCGGGCGGCGCGGACTTCTTGGCGGCGGCCTTCTTCGCGGAGGCGGCCGTCTTCTTCGCCGCGGGCGCGGCCTTCTTCGCCGCGGTCTTCTTCGCCGGGGCGGCGGCCTTCTTCTTCGCCGGGGCCTTCTTCTTCGCGGGCCCCTTCGCCCGCTTCTCCGCGAGGAGTTCGTAGCCCCGCTCCGGGGTGATGGTCTCGACGTCGTCGTCGCGGCGCAGTGTCGCGTTGGTCTCGCCGTCGGTCACGTACGGGCCGAAGCGGCCGTCCTTGACGACGACGGGGCGCTCGCTGACCGGGTCGGTGCCGAGTTCCTTGAGCGGCGGCTTCGCGGCGGCGCGGCCGCGCTGCTTGGGCTGGGCGTAGATGGCGAGGGCGTCGTCGAGGGTGATCGTGAAGAGCTGGTCCTCGGTCTCCAGCGAGCGCGAGTCCGTACCGCGCTTGAGGTACGGGCCGTAGCGGCCGTTCTGCGCGGTGATCTCGACGCCGTCGGGGTCGGTGCCGACGACGCGCGGCAGGGACATCAGCCGGAGGGCGTCCTCGAGGGTGACGGTGTCGAGGGACATCGACTTGAAGAGCGACGCGGTGCGCGGCTTGACCGCGTTCTTGCCGGTCTTCGGGGTGTCCTCGGGCAGCACCTCGGTGACGTAGGGGCCGTAGCGGCCGTCCTTGGCGACGATGGGGCGGCCGGTGTGCGGGTCGGTGCCGAGTTCGAAGTCGCCGCTGGGGCGCGCGAAGAGCTCCTGGGCGTATTCGACGCTCAGCTCGTCGGGCGGCAGGTCGTCGGGGACATCGGCGCGGCGGTGGTCGTCCTCGCCGCGCTCGCCCTTCTCGATGTAGGGGCCGTAGCGGCCGACGCGCAGCACGATGCCGTCGCCGACCGGGAAGGAGGAGATCTCCCGGGCGTCGATCGCGCCGAGGTCCTCGACGAGTTCCTTGAGGCCGCCGAGGTGGTCGCCGTCGCCGTTCGCGGCGGAGGCGGCGGGGGCCGCGTCGGGCTCCTCCGTGCCGAAGTAGAAGCGCCGCAGCCACGGCACGGACTCGGCCTCGCCGCGGGCGATGCGGTCGAGGTCGTCCTCCATGGAGGCGGTGAAGTCGTAGTCGACGAGCCAGCCGAAGTGCTTCTCCAGCAGGTTGACGACGGCGAAGGACAGGAACGTCGGGACGAGCGCGGTGCCCTTCTTGAAGACGTAGCCGCGGTCGAGGATCGTGCCGAGGATCGTCGCGTAGGTCGAGGGGCGGCCGATCTCGCGCTCTTCCAGCTCCTTGACCAGCGACGCCTCGGTGTAGCGGGCGGGCGGCTTGGTCGAGTGGCCGTCGGCGTCGATCTGCTCGGCGGTGAGCGCGTCGCCCTCGGTGACCTGCGGCAGGCGGCGCTCGCGGTCGTCGAGTTCGGCGTTGGGGTCGTCGGCGCCTTCGACGTAGGCCTTGAGGAAGCCGTGGAAGGTGATGATCTTGCCGGACGCGCTGAACTCGGCGTCGCGCCCGTCGGTGGAGGTACCGGCGACGCGTACGGTGACGGACTGGCCGACGGCGTCCTTCATCTGCGAGGCGACCGTGCGCATCCAGATCAGCTCGTAGAGCCGGAACTGGTCGCCGGTCAGGCCGGTCTCGGCGGGGGTGCGGAAGCGGTCGCCGGAGGGGCGGATCGCCTCGTGCGCCTCCTGCGCGTTCTTGACCTTGCCGGCGTAGGTGCGCGGCTTGTCGGGCAGGTAGTCGGCGCCGTAGAGCTGGGTGACCTGCGCGCGGGCGGCGGTGACGGCGGTCTCCGACAGCGTGGTGGAGTCCGTACGCATATAGGTGATGAAGCCGTTCTCGTACAGCTTCTGCGCGACCTGCATCGTCGCCTTGGCGCCGAAGCCCAGCTTGCGCGAGGCCTCCTGCTGGAGCGTCGTGGTGCGGAAGGGCGCGTACGGCGAGCGGCGGTAGGGCTTGGACTCGACGCTGCGGACGGCGAAGGGCACGTCGGCGAGGGCGGCGGCCAGGGCGCGGGCGGCGGGCTCGTCCAGTTGGAGGACGGTCGCACCGGGCTTGAGGGCGCCGGTGGAGGCGTCGAAGTCGCGGCCCTGGGCGACGCGGCGGCCGTCGACGGAGACGAGCCGGGCGTTGAGCGTGGACGGGTCGCTCGCGTCACCGGCCCGGCCGGTGGTGAAGACGCCGGTGAGGTCCCAGTACTCGGCGGAGCGGAAGGCGATGCGCTCGCGCTCGCGCTCGACGACGAGCCGGGTGGCGACGGACTGCACGCGGCCGGCCGACAGCCGCGGCATGACCTTCTTCCACAGCACCGGCGAGACCTCGTAGCCGTAGAGGCGGTCGAGGATGCGGCGGGTCTCCTGGGCGTCGACGAGGCGCTTGTTCAGCTCGCGCGGGTTGCGGACCGCGGCCTGGATGGCGTCCTTGGTGATCTCGTGGAAGACCATGCGGTGCACGGGCACCTTGGGCTTGAGGATCTCCTGGAGGTGCCAGGCGATGGCCTCGCCCTCGCGGTCCTCGTCGGTGGCGAGGAAGAGTTCGTCGGAGTCCTTCAGGAGATCCTTGAGCTTCTTGACCTGGGCCTTCTTGTCGGCGTTGACGACGTAGATCGGCTGGAAGTCGCTGTCCACGTTGACGCCGAGCCGCGCCCACGGCTGGCCCTTGTACTCCGCCGGCACCTCGGCGGCCCCGTTGGGCAGGTCGCGGATGTGCCCGACGCTCGCCTCCACGACGTATCCAGGGCCGAGATAGCCCTTGATCGTCTTCGCCTTGGCGGGCGACTCGACGATGACGAGTCGACGGCCGGCCGGTGCGGTCTCGCGGGTCGGGGACAACTTCGCTCTTCTCTCCGGTTCGAAGGGGTGACGCTGCGGAGTGTGACCGTACCTCCCGGTCCCGTGTCAAACGGGAAAAGTCAACAACGCCATCCGAACGGTAACCCGACAAGCGGTCTGTCTGCCGCATGGACGGGTCATGTCAGAGCCGAAGGGGGCGGCGCGGACGCGGCGGGCCGCGGCGCGGGTGGCCGGATGCGTACCTGCGCGGCGGGCGGCCGGAACGGGGCACGGGCGGGGTGCCAGGATGGGTGCCGGGCAGGTGTCCCTGCGGACCGGAGGTGCCGGGGTGGACGGTGGCGGTGTGCGGCGGGCCGTACGGCATCGGGCGGCGGCGCCGCTGGGCGCGCTGGCCGCCGGGACGGCCGCGGCGGCGTATCTCTACCGCACGGATCCGCACCAGCCGGGCCACTGGCTGCCGCGCTGCCCCTTCAACTGGGCCACCGGCCTGCTCTGCCCGCTGTGCGGAGCCACCCGTACGGCGTACGACCTGCTGCACGCCGACCCCGTCCGGGCCTTCCACGACAACGCGCTGCTGCTGCTCTGCACGCCGCTGCTGCTGGCCGCCTTCGGGGGCTGGGCGTGGGCGGCGCTGCGGGGGCGGCAGTGGCGTGTTCGGGTGGGGCCGCGCGGGGCGGCGGCACTGGTGGTGGCGCTGGTGGCGTGGGGGGTCGTACGCAACCTGCGCTGAGCGCACCGGCGTACGCCCCCGCGTTCCGGCGGCGCCCTACCGCCGTGACGGCCTCCCCGCCACGGCTCAAGCGGCCTCCGGACGCGGCGTCAGGGGCTCCGCGTCATGGCGCCGGGGGCTCCGCGCACGGCGTCAGGGGCTCCGCGTCACGGCGTGACGGGCTCCAGGAAGCCCTGCTCGACCAGCATGCGGATCGCGGCGGGCGTGCGGTCCCGCAGCACCACCGGATCCTCGCCCAGCAGTTGGGCGATGGCGTCCACGATGCGCCCGGCCGGCAGCGTCCCGTCGCACACCCCGGCGAAGCCCGCGCCCACGGTGTCCACCTCGGTGGCCCGGCGCATGCCGCGGCCCGAGCGCAGCACGACGTGCTCGGGGTCCTCCGCGCCCGGCATCCCGACCTGCTCCTGCACCACCTCGGGGGCCAGGGTGAAGCGGGCGTCGAGCAGGTCGGCGTCGTCGTGGCGGCGCAGGAAGTCCTGCCGGGCGAACCAGTCCGCGATGTGCGGGCCGAGCGGCTGCTCCACCGGGTGCGGCCATTCCTCGGCGGTGACGGCGGGCCGCTCGGAGCCGGTCTTGCGCAGGGTGATCCAGCCGAAGCCGACGGCACCGACCTTGGCGTGCTCGAAGTCGTCCAGCCAGGCGTCGTAACGGGCCGCGTAGGCCGCCGGGTCGTCGCGGTGGTCGCCCCCGTCGCGCAGCCACAACTCGGCGTACTGCGCGACGTCCTGCACCTCGCGCTGCACGATCCAGGCGTCGCAGCCGCGCGGCACCCACTGGACCAGCCGTTCGCGCCAGTCCTGGCCCTCGATGTGCTGCCAGTTGGCCAGCAGTTGGCACCAGCCGCCGTCGGTGAGGTGGTCGGCGGCCTGCTCCACCAGGGTGCGGCACAGGTCGTCGCCGCCCATTCCGCCGTCCCGGTAGGTGAAGCGTCCGGCGGGGGAGATCACGAAGGGCGGGTTGGAGACGACGAGGTCGTAGCGTTCGTCGCCGACCGGCTCGAAGAGGCTGCCGCGGCGCAGGTCGGGCTGCCGCGCGCCGGAGAGCGCGAGGGTGAGGCGGGCGAAGTGCAGGGCGCGCGGGTTGACGTCGGTGGCCGTGACGCGGGTGGCGTGTCGGGAGGCGTGCAGGGCCTGGACGCCGGAGCCGGTACCCAGGTCCAGGGCGCTGCCCACGGGTTCACGGACGGTCAGCCCGGCGAGGGTGGTGGAGGCGCCGCCGACACCCAGCACCAGGTCGGCGCGGTCCACGCCGGAGCCGCCGGGCCCGCCGGACGTACCGCCGATGCCGCCCGCGCCGCCGACCGCGCAGCCCAGGTCGGAGACGATCCACCAGTCCGCGCCGCCGTCGCCCGCGTAGGGGCGCACATCGGCCGTGGCGCGGATCTCGTCGCCGTCGCGCACCAGCCAGCCGTCCGCGACGTAGCGGTCCAGCCCCGGCAGCGCGACGCGGACGCGGCCGTACGGGGCGGGGCGTTGCAGGAGGAAGAGCCGGACCAGGGTCTCCAGCGGGCTTCCGCCACGGGTGGCGCGCAGCGCGGGGACGGTCTCGGCGCGCGAGAGCGCCGCGTAGCCGACGGCACCCAGCAGGTCGAGGCAGCCGTCGGCGGTGAAGTCGGCGGCGAGCAGGTCGTCGCGCAGAGCGGCTGCGCTGTCGGGGGCGGGGAGGCGGGGCGTCGTCACGAAGGCCATTGTCTCGTCATCGGGCGGCTGCGGGCCACGGGACCGCCGGGTACGGCGGCGGACGTCCGCCTCGTGCGGCCCGCGGCGCCCACAGGCCGTACGGCGGTTACGGCGGTTACGGCGGTTAGGACATGGTCGGTGTCGGGGCCGTGGACGGGGACTGCGGGACGCTCTGGCAGCCGGGCTGCTTGGCCAGCGCCTTGCCCTGGTCGCCCTCGCGCAGCGCGCTGAGCGCCTTGTCGCCGTCGGTCGTCGCCTTCGAGAAGGAGTCCGACACGCCCTGGAGGCCCGTGGCGAACTTGGCCTGATCGGTGGTGTCCAGCCCGTCGACCTGCTTCTTGAGAGCCGCGTACTGCGTGGACAGCCCGCTGAAGGAGGTGACGGCGTTCTGCTGGAAGGTGTCGCCGTTGTCGCCGGGGGCCGGGCCCGCGGCGTCGAAGATGCCGGACAGCGACTTGTAGGCGTCGGAGATCTGCTGGAAGGCCGCGGAGTCGGCGGACTGCACGTCCTGCGGTTTGCCGCCGCTGTCGACCTTGGTCAGCGAGGTGTTGGCGTCGTTGATCTTCTTCGTCTGCGCCGCGGTCTGGTCGCACACGCCCTGCGCCCAGGTGTCGAGCTTCTTGCCCGTGTCGTCGCTGGAGCAGGCCGACAGCGGCGTCAGCGCCAGCAGCACGGCCGCGCCCGACAGCGCGGCGCGGCGTCCGTGGTTCAGCTTCACCGTTCAGGTCCCTTCCGTGGCGTCACGGCCCCGGAACTTACACGGGGAGGGGGTGGTGACCACGAATCCGGCGGGGACTTCGCGCTCATTCGTCCGCAATTCAAGCCGTTCGTAGCAAGACCGGGCACGGTATCGCCGACCTGCCCGTACGGCGGGCGCCCGGCCGGATGCCGGGACCCGCCGCGGGGCTGACGGTGTGGCAGAACTCACGTGGTGCCCGAGGACCTCCGGGCGTGTCGCACGGCCCTTCGGGGGGGCGTGCGGGTGGTGGTGCGTCAGGCCGGGCTCGCCGCGTCCCCCACCCGTTCGGCGCCGCCGCTCCCGGCGCTCCCGGGGCTCGCGTCCATGACGACGCCGCGGCGCCTGGACACGTAGACGGCCCCGACGACGACCACGACCGCGACCGCCGCGACGACGGTCCGCACGGCCGCGTTGGCGTCGACGCCGTAGCTGAACTTGACCACGGCCGGGGCGATGAGCAGCGCGACCAGGTTCATGACCTTCAGCAGCGGGTTGATGGCCGGACCGGCGGTGTCCTTGAACGGATCGCCCACGGTGTCGCCGATGACGGTCGCCGCGTGCGCCTCGCTGCCCTTGCCGCCGTGGTGGCCGTCCTCGACGAGCTTTTTCGCGTTGTCCCACGCGCCACCGGAGTTGGCGAGGAAGACCGCCATCAGGCTGCCCGCGCCGATCGCCCCCGCGAGGTACGACGCGAGCGAGCCGATGCCGAGGCCGAACCCGACCGCGATCGGCGCCAGGACGGCGAGCAGGCCGGGCGTGGCCAGCTCGCGCAGCGCGTCCTTGGTGCAGATGTCGACGACCCGGCCGTACTCGGGGGTCTCCGTGCCGTCCATGATCCCCGGGTGGTCGTGGAACTGCCGCCGCACCTCGTGGACGACCGCGCCCGCGGAGCGGGAGACGGCGCTGATGGCCAGGCCGGAGAAGAGGAAGACGACCGCCGCGCCGAACAGCAGCCCGACCAGGTTGTTCGGCTGCGAGATGTCCAGCGACAGCCAGCGCGCGTCGGACGCGCCCGGATGCGCCTTGCCGACGGCCGTGTCGACGGCCTCCTTGAACGAGCCGAACAGCGCGGTCGCCGCGAGTACGGCGGTGGCGATGGCGATGCCCTTGGTGATGGCCTTGGTGGTGTTGCCGACCGCGTCGAGATCGGTGAGCACCTGCGCGCCCTCGCCGTGGACGTCGCCGGACATCTCGGCGATGCCCTGGGCGTTGTCGGAGACGGGGCCGAAGGTGTCCATGGCGACGATGACGCCGACGGTGGTGAGCAGCCCGGTACCCGCGAGCGCGACCGCGAAGAGCGCGAGCCACACCGAGGTGCCGCCGAGCAGGAAGGCGCCGTAGACCGACAGTCCGATGAGCAGCGCCGAGTAGACCGCGGACTCCAGGCCGAGCGAGATGCCGGAGAGCACCACAGTGGCCGGGCCGGTGAGCGAGGTCTTCCCGACGTCCTGGACCGGGCGCCGGGCGGTCTCGGTGAAGTAGCCGGTGAGCTGCTGGATCAGCGCCGCGAGGACGATGCCGATCACGACGGCGACGAGCGCGAGCACGCGCGGGTCGCCGCCGTGCCCGGTGATGTCCGGGCCCACGCCGTGCAGGTCGGCGTAGGAGGAGGGCAGCGCGGTGTAGACGGCGACGGCGACACCGGCCGTCGAGATGAGCGCGGAGACGAAGAATCCGCGGTTGATCGCCGTCATGCCGCTGCGGTCGGAGCGGCGGGGCGCGACGGCGAAGATGCCGACCATCGCGGTGAGCACGCCGATCGCGGGGATGAGGAGCGGGAAGGCCAGGCCCGCGTCGCCGAAGGCGACCTTGCCGAGGATGAGTGCCGCCACAAGGGTGACGGCGTAGGACTCGAACAGGTCGGCCGCCATGCCGGCGCAGTCCCCGACGTTGTCGCCGACGTTGTCCGCGATCGTGGCGGCGTTGCGCGGGTCGTCCTCCGGGATGCCCTGCTCGACCTTGCCGACCAGGTCGGCGCCCACGTCGGCGGCCTTGGTGAAGATGCCGCCGCCGACGCGCATGAACATCGCGAGCAGCGCGGCGCCGAATCCGAATCCCTCCAGCACCTTGGGGGCGTCGGCCTTGTAGATCAGTACGACCGCGGACGCGCCGAGCAGTCCGAGTCCGACGGTGAACATTCCGACGACGCCGCCCGTGCGGAATGCGATCTTCATGGCCCGGTGCGACACGTCGCGTAAATCGGCGGGCGGTTCTCCGGGTTCCGGGGTCGCCGCTCTCGCCGCCGCGGCGACCCGCACATTGCTGCGTACCGCGAGCCACATTCCGACGTATCCGGTGAGCGCCGAGAATACGGCGCCGACGAGAAAGAAGATCGACCGGCCGATACGTTGCGAGGTGTCGTCCGCGGGCAGCAGCATGAGCAGGAAGAACGCGGCGACGGCGAAGACCGCCAGGGTACGGAACTGCCGTGCCAGGTAGGCGTTGGCACCCTCCTGCACGGCAGCGGCGATCCTCTTCATGGCGTCGGAACCTTCGTCCGACGCGAGCACTTGGCGCACCAGCACCGCGGCGAGTGCCAGGGCCGCGAGTGCGACCACCGCGATGATCCAGACGAGCAGCCGGTTTCCGTCCGTCAGTACCGGTATCGGATCCGCGGCAAGCGTCCGAGGGGTGAATAGCCCCGCCATTCGTCCTCCTTGACGTTTGGCGCATGGGCGTGCGGCTCCTACGGCTCGACAGTCGACAAAGCCGCGACGCTCAGGCGAGCTGAGCACGATGAGCGGATTGTAGGGAGCCGCGAAAGATCAAAAAAGGGTGCGCGTCGGGATCGGTCGGGAATTCCCACCGTAAATGACGCATCCGGCCAATCGGGCGCGTTTTCCGTCCCGCACGGGCGTTACGCGGGTTCCGCGGCGGAGGGGCTTCCGGCGGACGGCCTTACGCGGAGGGGGTCGGCCAGCTCATGCGGATGACTCCGCCGGCGGCGCCCTCGATGACCTCCACGTCGTCGACCAGACCGCTGATCACGGCCAGGCCCATCTCGCCCTCGTCGTCGGCGGCCTCGTCGCCACCGGAGTCCGGCGAGGAGCCGTGGGCGTTGCCCGGCACCTCGTCGGCCACCTCGATGGAGAACGTCTTCTCGTCCTCGTTGAGCATCACCCGCACCGGCGCCTCGACGCCGTTGCTGCGGTGCAGGCCCACGGCCCGGCTGCAGGCCTCGCCCACCGCGAGCCGCACCTCGTCGAGAGCCGCCTCGCCCACCCCCGCCCGGCGCGCCACGGCAGCCGCCACGAGCCGTGCTGTGCGCACATGCTCCGGCTGGGCGCTGAAGAGCAGTTCTACGGTGGGCATGGCCTCCCCCTCGGTTCCATGGGCAGACATCACACGGGCATCACAGGGGTCCGGACGGTGTACCCGTCCGGGACCCCTTCGCTCGGGCGAAGAATCAGTCGGTCGCCGCGACGGCCTCGTCCACCGAGGTGTGGATCGGGAACACCTTGGTCAGGCCGGTGATACGGAAAATCTTCAGGATGCGCTCCTGGTTGCACACCAGACGCAGCGATCCCTCATGCGCGCGCACCCGCTTGAGCCCGCCGACGAGGACGCCCAGTCCGGTGGAGTCGAGGAAGTCGACCCCTTCCATGTCCACGACCAGGTGGTAACTCCCGTCGTTCACGAGCTCCACCAGCTGCTCGCGCAGCTTGGGCGCGGTGTACACATCAATCTCGCCGCCGACCTCGACGATCGTGCGATCGCCGACGGTTCGGGTCGACAGGGACAGGTCCACGGATCCTCCAGCACCTTGCATCGACGCGACTCCCCCAGGGGCCTCCCCACCGAGGAGTAGGAGCCTTCTCCCACCGAAGGTAGGGGAAGGGCCCTCAGCCGCGATGGCATTCAATCACTTCACAGCGGGCCAGCACGACGCCTTCATGCGTTTGTCCGTCGCGCCGGTGACACACTGAGTGCCGATGGCCCAGGATCGTCTTCCGCAGTCGGCGCACGGGCGCCCGTCCCCCCGCACCGCTCTGGAGCGGCTCGCCACGGGGGCGGACAGGGCCGCGCGCATCACCCATACGGAGCACCTGCCCCCGCGGGTCGGACGTCATGCCTCATGGCCGCTCGGCATCCGGCCGGAGGTCGTGGCGGCGGTGGAGGCCGCCGGGATCCGCCTGCCGTGGGAGCACCAGGCCCGGGCGGCCGAGCTGGCGGTGGGCGGCGAGTCGGTGGTCGTGGCCACGGGGACTGCCTCGGGCAAGTCGCTCGGCTATCTCGTGCCGGTGCTCAGCGCCCTGCTGGACGGGGCCGACGCGCCGGGCGCAGGGGGACGGGGCGCGACCGCGCTGTACCTGGCGCCCACCAAGGCGCTGGCCGCCGACCAGCGGCGGGCCGTGGCCGCGCTCGCCGCCCCGCTGGGCACGGCGGTGCGGCCCGCGGTCTACGACGGCGACACGCCCGTCGAGGAGCGCGAGTGGGTCCGGCAGTACGCCACCTACGTGCTCACCAACCCGGACATGCTGCACCGCGGTATCCTCCCCGGGCACGCCCGGTGGTCCTCCTTCCTGCGCCATCTGCGCTATGTCGTGATCGACGAGTGCCACACCTACCGCGGCGTCTTCGGCTCGCACGTCGCCCAGGTGCTGCGCCGGCTGCGGCGGGTGTGCGCCCGCTACGGGGCCGCGCCCGTCTTCCTGCTGGCCTCCGCGACCGCCGCAGACCCGGCGCGCGCGGCCACCCGGCTCACCGGGCTGCCGGTCGCCGAGATCACCGACGACGCCTCGCCGCGCGGCGAACTCGCCTTCGCGCTGTGGGAGCCGCCGCTGACGCACCTGTCCGGCGAGCACGGCGCGCCGGTCCGGCGGACCGCGACCGCGGAATCCGCCGACCTGCTCACCGACCTGGTGCTCCAGGGGGTGCGCACGGTCGCCTTCGTCCGCTCCCGGCGCGGGGCCGAGCTGGTCGCGGTGATCGCCCAGGAGCGGCTCGCCGAGATCGACTCCGCGCTGCCGCGCCGGGTCGCCGCCTACCGCGGCGGCTACCTCCCGGAGGAGCGCCGGGCCCTGGAACGCGATCTGCACTCCGGCCGGCTGCTGGGCCTGGCGTCCACGTCCGCGCTGGAGCTGGGCGTCGACATCTCGGGCCTGGACGCCATCGTGCTGGCCGGCTACCCCGGCACCCGCGCCTCGCTGTGGCAGCAGGCCGGGCGCGCCGGGCGGTCGGGGCAGGGCGCGCTCGCCGTCATGGTCGGCCGCGACGACCCGCTCGACACGTATCTCGTGCACCACCCGGAGGCGATCTTCGAGCAGCCCGTCGAGTCCACGGTGCTGGACCCGGACAACCCCTACGTCCTCGCCCCGCACCTGTGCGCCGCCGCGGCCGAGCTGCCGCTCACCGAGGAGGACCTGCCGCTCTTCGGCCCGGAGGCGCCCGCGCTGCTGCCGCAGCTGGAGCGGCGGGGGCTGCTGCGCCGCCGGGCCACCGGCTGGTACTGGACGCGCCGGGAGCGGGCGGCCGACCTCACCGACATCCGCGGCGCGGGCGGCAAGCCGGTCCAGGTCGTGGAGTCGGCCACCGGGCGGCTGCTGGGCACGGTGGACGCCGCCTCGGCGCACACCGCCGTGCACGACGGCGCCGTCCACCTGCACCAGGGCCGCACCTACGTGGTGGAGCACCTGGACCTGGAGGACTCCGTCGCCCTCGTGACCCGCGCGGACCCGTCCTACTCGACGATGGCCCGCGACACGACGTCCATCCGGGTGCTGTCCACCGATGTGGACGAGCCGTGGGGCGCGGCCCGCATCCACTTCGGGTCGGTGGAGGTCACCCACCAGGTGGTCTCGTACCTGCGCCGACGGCTGGTGACCGGCGAGGTGCTGGGCGAGACCCGGCTCGACCTGCCGCCGCGCACGCTGCGCACGCGGGCCGTCTGGTGGACCGTCACCGACGACCAGCTGGACGCCGCCGGCATCCTCCCGGAGGAGTTGCCCGGCGCGCTGCACGCCGCCGAGCACGCCTCCATCGGCCTCCTCCCGCTCTTCGCCACGTGCGACCGCTGGGACATCGGCGGTGTGTCCGTTCCGCTGCACACCGACACCGGGCTGCCCACCGTCTTCGTCTACGACGGCCACCCGGGCGGTGCGGGCTTCGCCGAGCGCGCCTTCCACACCGCGCGCGGCTGGCTCAGCGCCACCCGTGAGGCCATCGCCGCCTGCGAGTGCGACGCCGGCTGCCCGTCCTGCGTCCAGTCCCCCAAGTGCGGCAACGGCAACGACCCCCTCGACAAGGCCGCCTCCCTCCGCCTCCTGACCTCCCTCCTGTCCTCCGCCCCACCGGACACCCCCACCCCGCAGCCCCCCACGGACGCCCCGGGCGAAGCCTCCGGCAGCGGGGACGGGCCCGCCGCACCCCGCCCCGGGCACACCCCCGAGGCCGAGCCCGGCGGATAGCGCGGTACGCCCGCTGGGGCCTCGGGCACGGAGGGCCCGGCGGGCGTACCGGGCCGAGGACCCGGCGCCAGGGGCGAGGCGGGCGAACGCGCCGGCGCCTGGGCCGCAGGCCGGTGCGCGGGCTCGGCCGACACCGGCGGCGGGCGCGGCAGGCCCCGGAAGCCGGTTCGCGTCCGGGTCGGTGGCCCGCGCGACCGCGGCAGCGCGGAACCGGACGCGAGATCCGCCGGCGCCGGACACACCAGGACCTGCGGGCTCACCCGGCCACGGGGCGGCCAGGAACCCGGCCCGGGCGACACCGGCACCAGCCAGCACGTCCGCGGCGGGTACGCCGGGGCCCGGGAGTGGGTCCGTCTCCGGGGTGGCGGCCGGGCCGGCGCGGGATCGGACGCGGGCTCCGCCGACCTCGGCCACCACGTCGGCGATCTCGCCGGTCACCGCGCAGGCCGTCAGGCGGGCGCCCTGGGCCTCGGCGACCTGCGCGGCCAGTGCGCAGGCGTGCGTCCTGCCGTCCAGGGCGTGGTCGGCCGCCGCGAGGGCGGCGAGGTCCGCGGCCGCGCCCGCCCGGTGGCGCAGGACGACCGCGTGGGCGAGCAGCAGCCCGGCTGCGAAGAGCGTGAGCAGCACGGCCATGATCCCGAGGGACCAGACGGTGGCCGAGCCCCGGTCGCGCTCCTGCGGCGGCGCGGTCACGGTCCCTCACCGCCGCCCACGGAATCCTCGGCGAGCGCGGTGGACTGGGCCCCGAGCGCGACGGGGAAGCGCGGTGGCGGGACGACCACCCGCACGGTCACCATGTCGCCCGCCCGCCGCACGCTGACCCGCGCGCCCTTCGGCGCCGCCTCCCGTGCGGCCCGGAGCACGGCGGCGGGCTCTTCCGACCGGGCCGCCGCCCGTGCCCCGGCCCGTGCCGCGTCCACGCACATGACCTGGGCGGCCGTGGCCATGAGACCCCAGATGAGCGTCCCGGCCACCAGGACCAGCGCGGGCATCGACACCGCGGTCTCCGCGGTCACGTATCCCTGTTCCCCGGCCCGGCGGCGGGCCCTGACCACCCGTCCCGCCCACGGCGGCACGGCACCTGCGGCGCCTTCCCGGCTCGGTCGCCGCCGGGTGGCCACCGGGCCCGGCGGACCCGCGAGCGGCGGCGGAGCGAGCCGCGGACCGGGTGGGGTGCCGCCGTGGCCGCCCGGCCCCGGAACCGTCCCACCCGGCGGCGAGCAGGAGCGCGGGCCCGAGGCCGGGTGCGGCCGCGCGGCCGCACCCGGCTTCGAGGAGGCGTCAGAAGGGCACATGGAGGGCCTTCGTGATCACCCCGGTGAGAGCGGTCCGCACCGGGCCGCTCGTCACGATCTTGTAGAGCACGGCGGCGAAGCCGCACGCGGCGATCGTCCCGACCGCGTACTCCGCCGTGCTCATCCCCGCCTCGGCCGCCGCGCGGCACGCCCGCGCCCGGCGCCTCCACCACGCCGCCGCCCGGCTCCTCCCGTCCGGCCGCGGCCGGACCGCCGTCTGCGAGGGTGACGTCCTGACGATGCTCATTTCCTTTTCCTCCCGTTTTCTGGGCTTCTCCGGGTGATCCCGGACGTGTACGAGGGCGCGCGGAACCACGCCCCCCGCTTATGGGTGACCTGTCGGATCGCGGTCAGGTCAGGGCGCGGCGGGGCCGAGGACCGTGCCCGCCAGGCCGATCACCACCGGGGCCACGCCGACCAGCAGGAAGGCCGGCAGGAAACACAGGCCCAGCGGCGCGGTGGCCAGCACCGCCGCCCGTCTGGCCGCGGCCTGCGCGGTACGGCCCTGCGCCGTGCGCAGCTCGGCGGCGAGGCGGGCCATCTCCGCCACCGGCGCGCTGCCCGTCGTGGACGCCCTGGCCAGGCACCGGCCCAGCTCCCGGGCGGCGGGCCCGCCGCTGACGCCGAAGCGCAGCCAGCACTCCACCGGATCCCCGCCGAACCGCACTTCGGACTGCGCTCGTATCAGCGCGGCCCCCAGCGGGCCGCCGAGACACCCGCCCACCGCGCCCGCCGCCGCACCTGGTGTCGCCCCGGCGGCCAGGCACGCGGCCATCAGGTCCGCGCACAGCGGCAGTTGTCCGGCGCCGGGGTCAGCGGTGGCCGTACGGCGCTCTGCCGTGCGCAGGCGGCCTCGCAGCCACCACCTGGCCGCCAGGGCGGCGGCCGGCCCCGCGAGCACGCCGAGCGGCCCGCCGACGGCCACCCCCGTCACCAGCCCGGCCGCGAGCGCGGCTCCCCACGGCCGCGCCGCACCACCGGCCACGCGGCGCAGACGCCCCGGCTCCACCCGGCGCACCGGCGCGCCGCCTAGCACCGTCACGAGCCGCCTCGCCCTCTTCCGCCGCCCGCGCCCGAGACCGGCGGCCACCGCGCCGCCCGCCGCGACCGCCGCCACCACGGTTGTCCCCAGGCTGTGGACAACCCCGCCGACTCCCACGAGCCCGACCGCGAGGGCATCCGCGCCGCCCGTCCTCCGGGAACGCGCTTCCGCCGGGCGGCGGGGCTCCTCCGGCGGACCGCCGCGGTGTTTCGGTCCCGCCGCCGGGGATTCGGCCGCGCGCATGATCCGCGCCGTCCAGGCGAGCCCTGCCCATTCCAGGGCGCCCCCGGCGAGGAGGCACAGCAGGCCCGCGGGAGTGTGGAGCAGCACCCGGGCGGGATCGGCGCCCAGGCCCGCGCCGAGGACCACGCCGAAGAGCGGGAGCAGCGCGAGCAGCGCCGCGGTGGAGCGGGGCCCGGCCAACTGGGCCCGCAGGTCGTCACGCTGGTCGGCCTCGGCCCGCAGGGCCGCGGCCACCCGGTCCAGCGCGGCGGCCAGTCCGGCACCGCCGTCCACCGCGACCTGCCAGCAGGCGGCCACCGCGGTCAGGCCCTCCGTGCCCGCGGACGGCGTGGCGGCGTCGCGCAGCGCCCGGGGAACGTCACCGCCGAAGCGGGCGGCGGAGAGCAGCAGCCGGGCCGCTCCGGACAGTTCGGGGGTCCGCTGCCACCCGGCGGTTCCGATCGTCTCGCCCAGCGCGGTGTGCGGCGGTCGCCCCGCGCGCAGCTCACCGGCGAGCGCAGCGCACAACGCCGCGACAGCCGCCGCCCCGCGTTCGGCTGCGGCCCGGCGTGCCCGCCTCCGCAGGGCCCGCCCCACGAGCGGCACCGCGGCGATTCCGGCGAGCAACGGCAGCACCGATCGTGCCAGCACCGCCAGCACGACGCCCACCGGCACGCACAGCGCCTCCGGCCCCACCCGCCGGACCACCCGGGAGACCCGCGCACACCGCTCGGGCCCACCACGGGCGTACCTCTCGACGCGCCCTGGCAGCTCCGCGAGCACCGCACGCAGCCACTCCCCCGGCCCCACGCGACCGGCAGCCCGCGCGCCGTCCCCACCGAACACCCGGCGCGCCCGCCGCCGGGCCCCGCCACCCTCCAGCCCCGTGGCCAGCAACGCGGCGGCACACAGCGCCACCGCCCACACCACCTGCCCTTCAACCACCATGACGCACCGCCAACCACGCACCCGCACGCGCCACCGGCAGCCGCGCCTCAGCCCACGAAGCCGTGGCCCACGGAGCCCTCGCCCACTGCCGGGCCGCCTCGCGCAGAGCGGGCGCACGCCCCACCGCACCCGGCACCCACCCGGCCCCCGACCGCCTCACCGCGACCAGCACCCGCAGCCGCACCCCGGCCACACCACCACGCCCGGAAGCCGCCTGACGCACCGCCAACCGCAGCAGCGCACCCAGCGCAGCCACCGCGCCCTGCGCCCGCCACCGCACCGTCACCCGCGTCAGCGCACCCCGCGCGGTCATGACGTGCTCCCGGCGCACAGTGCCGCGAGGCGGGGCCAGCCTGGGCCGCGGGTCAGGGGGGTGGTGGGGCCGTGGAGGGCGGGGAGGGTGGTGACCAGGCCGTCGGCGCCGCGGGTGAGGACGTGGATCTCGGCGACGCGGCGCAGTCCCGTCCTGTCGCGGGCCAGGTGGATCACCACCGAGAGGGCCGCCGCCAGTTGGCTGTGCAGGGCCGCCCGGTCCAGGCCCGCGGTGGAGCCGAGGGCCTCCAGGCGGGCGGGGACGTCGGACGCGGCGTTGGCGTGGACGGTGCCGCAGCCGCCCTCGTGGCCCGTGTTGAGGGCGCTGAGCAGATCCGTCACCTCGGCTCCGCGCACCTCGCCGACCGCCAGCCGGTCGGGCCGCATGCGCAGCGCCTGCCGCACCAGCTCCCGCAGGGTGACCTCACCGGCGCCCTCCTGGTTGGGCGGGCGGGCCTCCAGCCGGACGACGTGCGGGTGGTCGGGGCGCAGTTCGGCGGAATCCTCGGCCAGGACGATGCGCGCTCCGGGATCGACCAGGCCCAGCAGGCAGCTGAGCAGCGTCGTCTTCCCCGAGCCCGTACCGCCGCTGATCATGAAGGACAGCCGTGCGTCGAGCACCGCGCGCAGCACGGCTGCCGTCTCGGCGTCCACGGTGCCGGCGGCGACCAGTTCGGCGAGGGTGAAGGCGCGTGAGCGGACCACGCGCAGGGACAGGCAGGGGGATCCGACGACGACGGGTGGCAGCACCGCGTGCAGCCGGGTGCCGTCCGGGAGCCGGGCGTCGACCCAGGGCCGGGCGTCGTCGAGCCGGCGGCCCGCGGTGGTGGCGAGGCGCTGGGCGAGCCGGCGGACGGCGGCGGTGTCGGGGAAGCGGACGGGGGCGCGCTCCAGGCCCCGGCCGCGGTCGGTCCAGACCTCCTCGGGGCCGTTGACCAGGATGTCGGTGACCTCCGGGTCGGCGAGCAGCGCCTCCAGCGGGCCCGCGCCGACCAGTTCGGAGCGGAGGGCTCCGACGACCCGGAGGACTTCGGTGTCGCCGAGCAGGCGGCCCTGCGCGCGCAGCGCCGCGGCGACCCTGGCGGGTGTCGCCTCGCCGCCGTGCTCGGCCAGGCGGAGGCGTACGGCGTCCAGCAGGGGCGTGGTCATGCCGCCACGCCCCCGTCGTCCGTGAGGGCCGCGGCGAGGAAGGCGGTGCAGAAGCGGGCCAGCGGACCGCGGCCCGAGGACCCCGGGGGCCCGCTGCTGCCGAGGGTGCCGGGGCCGCGCTCGGGGGGCAGTTCGCCGGCCGGCGGCAGCCCGACGAGCCGGGCCGTCTCACGCCCGTCGAGCCCGTCGGCGAAGGGGCCGCGGACCACCACCCGCAGGTCCTTCATGACCATCGTGAAGGCCGAGGCGACCCGGGTGGCCGCGGCGATCGCGCGCAGTTCGGCGGGCACGACCAGCAGGCCGATGTCGATCTGCTGAAGCGTCTCGGCCACCGCGTCGTCCATCCGGCGCGGCAGATCGACGACCACGAGGCCACCGCGCCGCCGGGCGGCGCTGAGCACCGACCGCATGGCGGGGGCCGGGATGACGACGGATTCGCCGCGGTCCCAGCTGAGGACGCTCAGCGCGTCCAGCCGCGGCAGGGACTCCTCCAGGACTGCGCTGTTGACGCGGCCGCGCGAGTTGGCGAGCGCGGGCCAGCGCAGTCCGCGGTTGCGCTCGGCCCCGACGAGGATGTCGAGGCCGCCGCCGAGCGGATCGCCGTCGATGAGCATCGTGCGCCGCCCGGCGCGCGCGGAGGTGACCGCGAGGGCGCACGCCAGGGTGCTCGCGCCGGCGCCGCCGCGGCCGCCGACCACCCCGACGGTCAGGGCGGGCCGCCCGACGCCCTCGACGATGTCGGCGAGCCGGTCGACGAGCCAGGCTTCGGCGTCGGGCAGCAGCAGAACGTGGTCGGCCCCGACGTCGTGGGCGGTGCGCCACACCTCCGCGTCGTCCGGATCCCGCCCGACGAGGAGGACGCCCTTCCGGCGCGGGACCCCGCGGATCCGGGCTGCGGACTCGACGCCGACCAGGACCAGCGGCGCGCCCTCCCAACTCGGCGCGCGCGGTGGCGCCCCGAAGACGACTTCCGGTTCCGAGCCGGCGGCGGCGCACAGCCGTAGCAGATCGTCGAGGAGGCTTTCATCCTCCGTGACAATCAGAGGTCCGGCGCACCCTTCGAGGCCGTCGTGACGCGGTCCGGACGTTGTGGAACCGAACATTTCTCTTCCCCTTCGCTTGCCTTGCGGGGCACCGGTGTGCACCGCCGACATCAGCTTGGGGCGAGAAGTGGGAATTGAGATGATCTTGGTCAGAAACTGTGGACAACTCGACGATTGTGGATAACTCGTCACTCACACAGGTGACTTCACGCCGACTTCACAACGATTACGGACCGTCACGCGTCGTACCCAGGGGAGCCCACCTGTGGACAGAGGAGGCTGGTGTGATCGAGGACGGCGCGGGACCCGGCCGAGAGCGACAGAACGGGTCCGGACATGCGACGACCCCCGCCGGGGGGGAGAGCGGGGGTCGTCCCCACGGTCCGACTCGGGGGGGGGAGGAGCCAGACCGGGTTAGCACGGTCGCGAACGATCCGTGACTTCCATGGTGTACCCGATGGCCTTCGAGAGCAAACCCACGCGCCTGACCTTACGCCGAATGGTGGTTGCCTATGCTCGTCACGTGGAAAACCACCTGCCACCGCGCACCGCGGCCTTCTTCGATCTCGACAAGACCGTGATCGCCAAGTCCAGCACACTCGCCTTCGGGCGGTCCTTCTACCAGGGCGGTCTCATCAACCGGCGGGCGGTTTTGCGCACCGCATATGCCCAGTTCGTGTACCTGGTCGGGGGTGCGGATCACGACCAGATGGAAGGCATGCGCAAATACCTGTCCGATCTGTGCAAGGGATGGAATGTCCAGCAGGTGCGCGAGATCGTCGCCGAGACCCTGCACGACCTCATCGATCCGATCATCTACGACGAGGCGGCCTCGCTCATCGAGGAGCACCACGCCGCCGGGCGTGACGTCGTCATCGTCAGCGCCTCCGGCTCCGAGGTGGTCGAGCCGATCGGCGAGATGCTCGGCGCCGACCACGTCGTGGCCACCCGGATGGTGGTCGAGGACGGGGCCTACAACGGCGAGATCGAGCACTACGTCTACGGCCCGGCGAAGGCGGAGGCGATCGAGGAGCTGGCCCGCTCGCAGGGCTACGACCTGGAGCGCTCCTTCGCCTACAGCGACTCGGTGACCGACATCCCGATGCTGGAGTCGGTCGGCCACCCCTACGCGGTCAACCCCGACCGGGCACTGCGCAAGGAGGCGGTGGCCCGCGGGTGGCCCGCGCTCACCTTCAACCGCCCGGTGCGGCTGAACCAGCGGATCCCCTCCCTGCCCATGCCGTCCGCCCCCGTGCTCGCCGCCGCCGCGGTGGGTGCCGCCGCCGCGACCGCGGGGCTGGTCTGGCTCGCCGCCCGGCGCCGCCGCCCGGCCGTCCTGTCCTGAGACCGCCGGGCCCGGGACCGCGGCACCCTCGGGTCGTCATGTCCTGTTTGTCGGCGATGGCGGGAAAAGTAAAGAAGTGGAGCCGGGGGTTCCACCGGGCCACGGTCGGGGGTAGAAAGGACGTAGCGGCCCGCGAGACCACGGACTTCCGAGAGGAAGACCGCAGTTCACAGCAGTAGGCCCCACGGACCGAGCACGGAAGCCGGGCACCCACGCGCAGCCGACCCGCCAACCGGGCCAGCCGTACCAGGCAGCGGGCGAAGTCCCCGCCCTGATCACGGCAGACATCGCGCACGCACTGGTCACCGGGCCGACGTGCCAGCGGCGGCACCTCAGGGTGCCGCCGCATTGCCGTCCCCGGCGCCGTCCATGTGTCCGGCGTCGGCCTCGGGCGTTGTCAGGCCGCGCCGCGCTGCAGCGCCTCGCAGACGGCGACGCTCTCGCGTACGCCCAGCTCCAGCGCCCGCCCGCAGTGGGCGATCCATTCCGCCATGCCCTCGGCCGTGCCCGAGGCGTAGCCCTCCAGGGCCGCGAGGTAGGCGGCCGCGCCCAGTTCCGCGTAGCCGACCTCCGCCGGGCAGATGGACTTCGGGTCCAGTCCGGTGCCGACCAGGACGATCCGTTCCGCGGCCCGCGCGACGGGCCCGTTGAACGAGCCGAAGGGGCGCAGACTCAGCAGTTCGCCGTGGACGACCGACGCGACGACCAACGCGGGGGCCGATGTTCCCGCGAGCAGCAGCGCGGTGAGGCCGTCCAGCCGCGCGGTGACCTCCGGCGGCTTCGGCAGGTCCAGCTCCGCGGCACCGACCAGGGGTTCGTCCACCGGCTCCCCGGCCAGCCGCGGCCGTCCCACGGCGGTGTCCGCCGCAGCGCCGCCCGCCGCCACCAGGTGCAGCCGGGCCAGCGCTTGCAGGGGCGAGCGCCGCCAGACGCCGAGCAGCTGGCCGGCCTCGGCGGTCAGCCGCAGCGCGGCGCCGACCGTACGGGCCTGCTCGTCCGCGGAGAAGTCGCTGCGGCGGCGCAGCTCCTCCAGCGGCCAGTCGGCGCCGGCCAGGGCGGCGGAGCCGCGCGCACCGCGCAGTGCGGCCTCCGCGGTGACCTCGTCGGACCTGCGCCGCATCACCCGATGGCCGTACACCGCGTCCACTGCCCGGCGCACGGCGTCGACCGCCTCGGGCACGCCCGGCAGGGTGCCGAGGGCGGCGAGCGGGTCGGTCGCCGAGAGTTCCCCGGCGGCGGACTGGGCAGCGTTCGTAGCCATGCCCAAGACCCTACGCACCTCGCGACACGGCAAACGACCACGAACGAGTGGCCTTGCCCACTCCGTTTGGACAACATGCGTAGTCATCCGACTACTCTTGGCGAACATGAAGATCGCTTTCGTCGGGAAGGGCGGCAGCGGCAAGACCACGCTGTCCTCCCTCTTCATCCGCCATCTCGCCGCCTCGCAAGTGCCCGTCGTCGCCGTCGACGCCGACATCAACCAGCACCTCGGCCCGGCGCTCGGCCTCGGCGAGGACGAGGCCGCCGCACTTCCCGCGCTGGGCGCGCACCTGCCGCAGATCAAGGAATACCTGCGCGGCGCCAACCCGCGGATCGCCTCCGCCGAGACGATGATCAAGACGACGCCGCCCGGCCCCGGCTCCCGTCTGCTGCGGCTCACCGGGGACGACGACAACCCCGTCTACGCGGCCTGCGCCCACCCCGTGGCGCTGGACGGCGGCACGGTGCGGCTGATGGTGACGGGTCCCTTCAACGAGTCCGACCTCGGCGTGGCCTGCTACCACTCCAAGGTCGGCGCGGTGGAGCTGTGCCTGAACCACCTCGTCGACGGCCGGGACGAATACCTCGTCGTCGACATGACGGCGGGCAGCGACTCCTTCGCCTCCGGCATGTTCACCCGCTTCGACCTCACCTTCCTGGTCGCCGAACCGACCCGCAAGGGCGTCGCCGTCTACCGGCAGTACCGGGACTACGCACGCGACTACGGCGTCGCGCTCGCCGTGATCGGCAACAAGGTGCAGGGCGCGGACGACCTGGCCTTCCTCCGCGCCGAGGTCGGCGACGACCTGCTGGTGACGGTCGGACACTCGGACTGGGTGCGGGCCATGGAGAAGGGCCGCCCGCCGCGCTTCGAACAGCTTGAGGACGTCAACCGGCGGGCGCTGCACACCATGCACGAGCGGGCGGACGCGGCGTACGAGCGGCGCGACTGGCGGCGCTACACGCAGCAGATGGCACTTTTCCACAGGAAGAACGCGGAGAGCTGGGGAAACTCGAAGACGGGGGCCGACCTCGCGGCGCAGATCGACCCCGGTTTCGTCCTCGACGAGAGCCTGCTGGGGACCGTGCCGGCGGCCGCCCGCGGCGAGTCGCTCAGCGTGCGCCCGGCCTGACGGGCTCGGCGGCACGACCCGCAGAACCCGCCGCGCCCGCAGAACCGGTTGATCCCGCAAGACCGGCTGACCCCGCAGGACCCGCAGGACCCGCGCCCGCCGCCGCGCGGCCTTCCGGCGCGCCCTCCTCCACCGCGCTCGGTGACGGCGTCGGGCGCATCAGCGCGGGCCAGCCGCCCCGCGGGGCCTGCCCGACGTCCAGCCCGCGCAGCCGCTCCAGCACCTTCGGGTCCTGCGCGTCCAGCCAGTCGGCGAGCTGCTTGAAGGACACACACCGCACGTCCGGCTTGCCGCACACGTCCCGGACGGTGTCCTCGACGGCTTTGAGATAGGCCCCGCCGTTCCACGACTCCAGGTGGCTCGCGACGACCAGCGGTGCGCGATTGCCCTCGTAGGCGCGCGTGAAACCGGCCATCAGGCCGTCGTGCATCTGCTCCTGCCATGCGCTGTTCGCCTGCGGATCCTGGGCGCCCGCGACCGGAGTGCCGGACTGGACCGACAGGAATCCCTGGTCGGAGGCGGGCGTCTCGGTGTCCCGGCCGGGTACGGGCACCTCCTGGAGCGGGAAACGCCACAGACCGCCGGACTTCGCGGGCCACACCTGCGGCTGCGGGGTCGGGTCGGCGAGATAGCGGAAGCCCGCCGCCACGGCCGCCGCGGGCAGGCCCGCCGGGTCCGACAGGCACGGCGGGCGGCCGCCGACGACGGCCTTGGCGTAGTCGAAGGGGAGCGGGTCGGCCGCGGACAGGCCGGTGTTCGTCTTCCACCGCCGCGTGAGGTCCGCGGCCTGCCGGATCTCCGCGCCCCACTCCGCTGCGGTCCACCCGCCGGACGCGGTGTCGGGCCCGTCACCACCAGGGCCGTCGGCGCCGCCCGTGCTGCCCGGGGTGTCGACGGCCGCGCCCGCGTCCGGCCCGCAGAAGTGCCCGTTGAAAGAGGTGCCGATCTCGCTGCCGTCCGCCCAGGCGAGGCGCATCTCGCGAACGGTGTCGGCGACGGTCGCCGGGTCGGCCGGGAGGCCGGTGTCGGAGGTGCCGCGCGGGTGCCGGGGCGGGGCGTAGCGGTCCGCGTTCCCGGCGGGGAGCAGGCTGACGCCGCTGACGAAGTACGTCATCGCGGCGCCGTCGCGCTCGCCGAACTCGCGGACGTACGACAGCAGCCGCCGGTCGTCCTGCGCGGCGCCGTCCCAGGAGAAGACGACGAACTGCGGCGGCCGCTCCCCCGCGCCCAGCCGTCGGGCGTCGGGTTGACGCGGCTGGGCGCCGGTGTCTGCCGTGGAGCCGTCGCCGATGAGCCGCAGCACCGGCGGGACCTGGGGCACCCCCTCGAACCCGCGACCTGCCGGACCGTCCAGGCCCGACCCGCCGGACGACGAGCAGGCGGCGGCGCCCAGGGCCAGCACCACGGCGAGCGCGGCGGCGGTGCGCAGCCGCGCGGGGGAACCGCCCCGGACGGCTCCGGCGGCGCGGACGGCACGGACGGCCCGGTCCGCGGGGGCGCGGCGAGCACGGGAAGCGGGGAGCGGCTTGCGTACGGAGTGCATTCGTACCTCGCATCGCGGCAGGGCGTCGGCGTCATGTGGCCACACGCCGACCCACGCTGGCACGCTCACCCTCCGCGCCTGCCCCGCCGGGCCGTTTCATCATTCAAATCACTCGATAGACGTAAAAAAGCTGCCGGGCCAACCTCCGCGCTTCACTCTCCGCATTCGATCCATTACCGTCTTTTTACTGCCTTTTGGCAGTAGTGAGTGATGACACTGCGCCACCGAGTCCCGCCGCCCACCGAAGGAGACGGGAAGTTGAAACTCCGCACCCCGGCCCCGGCCCCCGCCGCGGCCCGCACCCGACCGGCCCGCACCCCCGGCGACCTGCCCGCCTCGATCACCGTCTTCCTCATCGCCGTCCCCCTCTCCCTCGGCATCGCGCTGGCCACCGGCGCGCCGCTCCAGTCCGGCCTGGTCGCCGCGGTCGTCGGCGGCATCGTCGCGGGGAGCCTCGGCGGCGCGCCGCTCCAGGTCAGCGGGGCCGCGACCAGCCTGGTCGTGGTCACCGCCGGGCTCGTGGACCGCTACGGCTGGCGCGCCACCTGCGCCGTCACCGTGCTCGCGGGGCTCGCGCAACTGCTGCTGGGCGTGCTGCGGGTGGCCAGGGCGGCGCTCGCGGTGAGCCCGGCCATCGTGCACGGCATGCTCGCCGGTATCGGCGTGGTCATCGCGGTGGGCCAGCTGCATGTGGTGCTCGGCGGCAGCCCGCAGATCTCGGCGGTCGCCAACATCGCGGCGCTGCCCGGACAGCTGACGGACAGCCATCCCGTCACACCGCTCGTCGGGGCGGTCACCGTCGCCGTGCTGCTGGGCTGGCCGCGGCTGCGCGACCGGCTCGGGGAGCGGGTCGGCGGCCGCGCGGGGAGCGTGCTGGGGTCGGTCCCGGCGCCGCTCGCGGCGGTCGCGGTGGCGACGGCGGCGGCCGCGGGGCTGTCCGTGCCGCGCGTGGAGCTGCCCGCGTGGCAGGCGCCCGGACTGCCGGAGATGCCGGACGGGCCGGTCCTCGGCGTCGTCGCGGTGGTCCTGACGGTGACGCTGGTGGCGAGCATGGAGTCGCTGCTGTCGGCGCTCGCGGTGGACGCCCTGCAGGCCGCCCGGCAGCCCGCGGCGCAGACCCCACCGGTCCGGCTGGACCGCGAGCTGCTGGGGCAGGGCGCGGCCAACGTGGTGTCAGGTCTGCTGGGCGGGCTGCCGATCGCGGGCGGCGCGATGCGCGGCTCGGCGAATGTCGCGGCGGGCGCGCGGACGCGCCGGGCCACGGTGCTGCACGGCGTGTGGGTGCTGGCGTGCGCGGGGCTGGCCGCGGGCGCACTGGAGGCGATCCCGCTGGCCGCGCTGGCGGCGCTGGTGATGCTGGTCGGGGTGCGCATGGTGAGCTTCGCGCACATCCGCCATGTGCGGCGGCACCGCGAATTCCCGGTGTACGCGGCCACGCTGGGCACGGTCGTGGTCCTCGGCGTGCTCCAGGGCGTGGCGGCGGGCATCGCGGTGGCCGTCGTGCTGGCCCTGCGGCGGCTGACGCACACCCGGGTCACCGTCACCGTCGCCGAGGAATATGCCAGGGAAATCAAAGAAAGCCTAAAAAGCGATAAATCAGAAGAAAAAGAAGAAAGCCGGGAAAAGGTGCAGGAGGCGTGTGCGCGGGTACGGGTACGCGTGACAGGGCAGTTGACCTTTCTCGCGGTGTCGCGGCTGACGCGGGCACTCGCGCAGGTACCGGACGGGGCGGAGGTGGCGGTGGAGCTGGACGGGTCGTTCATGGACCACGCGGCCTCCGAGGCGCTGCGCGGCTGGTGCGCGCGGCACCGCGGCCGCGGCGGCCAGGTCGCGCTCGGCGACGGGGCGGGCCGCGCCCTGCGCGAGCCGGCGCCCACCCACGCGTGCCGCCCCTGGACGCCCTGGCGCAACTACCACTGCACGCACCCGGGGCGCCATCAGGCCACCGGCGGCGGCCAGTTGCTCGGCGGGGTCAGCGCCTTCCAGCGCCACACGGCGCCACTGGTACGCGAGGAGCTGGCGCGACTGGCCCGCGAGGGCCAGCGGCCGACCCAGCTCTTCCTCACCTGTGCCGACTCCCGGCTGGTCACGAGCATGATCACCTCCAGCGGGCCGGGCGATCTGTTCACGGTGCGCAATGTGGGCAATCTGCTGCCGCCACCCGGTTCGGACGCCTCCTGCGACTCGGTGGCGGCCGCCGTCGAGTACGCGGTGGAGGTGCTGGAGGTCGGCAGCATCACCGTGTGCGGGCATTCGGGCTGCGGGGCGATGGCGGCGCTGCTGGCCTCGGCCCACGAGCCCGACGCGCAGACCCCGCCGCACGAGCTGCAGGAGCGGCGCGAGCCGGATCAGCCGGATGAGTCCCCTGAGCCGCGCGAGTCCGACGCGCAGACCCCGCTGGCCCGCTGGCTGCGGCACGGGCGTCCGAGTCTGGCCCGGATGGCGCGGGGCCCCGGCGGCGCGGACGGCGGGGCGGCGCTGGCCGACCGCCCGGTCGCGGACGACCACGAGGCGCTCAGCCTGGCCAACGTCGTGCAGCAGCTCGACCACCTGGCAGCGCACCCGGGGGTGGCCCGCCGCATCGCCGACGGGCGGCTCCAGCTGCACGGGATGTACTTCCACGTGGGCGAGGCCCAGGCGTATCTGCTCGATCGCGCCTCTGGCATATTCACCGCAGTACGGCCGGACCCCGCACCTCTTTCGCACGACCCCGCACCCGTGGCGGAGGCCGCGGCCCCGCCGCCCCCGGCAGTACCGCCGACGGCGCCGGAGGGCGACGGCCCGGCGGCGTACGGACTGACCACAAAGGTCTAAACCACTTCCGGGCGAACCCTTGTCAGGGTGCCCCGCGGACTGGTGAGGTAGTGGCGGGACATCTGGGAGACCCTGACAAGGAGCTGGCGTGAGCAGCAATGAGAGCCTGGCCAACCTGCTGAAGGAGGAGCGGCGCTTCGAGCCGCCTGCGGAGCTGGCCGCCGCCGCCAATGTCACCGCGGCGGCGTACGAGCAGGCCGCGGCCGACCGGCTGGGCTTCTGGGCGGAGCAGGCCCGGCGGCTGACCTGGGCGACCGAGCCGACCCAGACGCTGGACTGGTCGAACCCGCCGTTCGCCAAGTGGTTCGCGGACGGCGAGCTGAACGTGGCGTACAACTGCGTCGACCGGCACGTCGAGGCCGGCCACGGCGACCGTATCGCCCTGCACTTCGAGGGCGAGCCGGGCGACAGCCGGGCGATCAGCTACGCCGAACTGAAGGACGAGGTCTGCCGCGCCGCGAACGCGCTGGCGGAGCTGGGCGTGGGCAAGGGCGACCGGGTCGCGGTCTACCTGCCGATGATCCCCGAGGCGGTCGTGGCGATGCTGGCGTGCGCGCGGATCGGCGCGGCCCACTCCGTCGTCTTCGGCGGCTTCTCGGCCGACGCCGTCGCGTCCCGTATCGACGACGCCGACGCCAAGCTGGTCATCACCGCGGACGGCGGTTACCGGCGCGGCAAGCCTTCCGCGCTGAAGCCCGCCATAGACGACGCGGTCGCGCGCACCCCGCAGGTCGAGCACGTGCTGGTGGTCCGCCGCACCGGGCAGGAGGTGGCCTGGACTGCAGGTCGCGACCTGTGGTGGCACGAGGTCACCGGCCGCCAGTCGACCGAGCACACCCCGGAGCCCTTCGAGGCCGAGCACCCGCTGTTCATCCTCTACACCTCGGGCACCACGGGTAAGCCGAAGGGCATCCTGCACACCTCCGGCGGCTACCTGACGCAGGCGAGCTACACCCACCACGCCGTCTTCGACCTCAAGCCCGAGACGGACGTCTACTGGTGCACCGCCGACATCGGCTGGGTCACCGGGCACTCGTACATCGTCTACGGCCCGCTCTCCAACGGCGCCACCCAGGTGATCTACGAGGGCACCCCGGACACCCCGCACCAGGGCCGCTTCTGGGAGATCGTGCAGAAGTACGGTGTGACGATCCTCTACACCGCGCCCACCGCGATCCGCACGTTCATGAAGTGGGGCGACGCGATCCCGGCGAAGTTCGACCTGAGCAGCCTGCGCGTGCTCGGCAGCGTCGGTGAGCCGATCAACCCCGAGGCGTGGGTCTGGTACCGCGAGAACATCGGCGCGGGCAAGACCCCGGTCGTCGACACGTGGTGGCAGACGGAGACGGGCGCGATGATGATCAGCCCGCTGCCCGGCGTCACCGCCGCCAAGCCCGGCTCGGCGCAGACCCCGCTGCCCGGCATCGCCGCCACCGTCGTGGACGACGAGGGCAACGAGGTGCCCGACGGCTCCGGCGGCTATCTGGTGCTGACCGAGCCGTGGCCGTCGATGCTGCGCACCATCTGGGGCGACGACCAGCGCTACCTCGACACCTACTGGTCCCGCTTCCCCGGGCGCTACTTCGCGGGCGACGGCGCCAAGAAGGACGACGACGGCGACATCTGGCTGCTCGGCCGGGTCGACGACGTGATGCTGGTGTCCGGCCACAACATCTCGACGACCGAGGTCGAGTCGGCGCTCGTGTCGCACCCGAAGGTCGCCGAGTCCGCGGTCGTCGGTGCCGCCGACGAGACGACGGGGCAGGCCATCGTCGCCTTCGTGATCCTGCGCGGCTCCGCGGAGGACAGCGCCGAGCTGGTCGCGTCGCTGCGCGACCACGTCGGCAAGACCCTCGGCCCGATCGCCAAGCCCAAGCGCGTCCTGGTGGTCTCCGAGCTGCCGAAGACGCGGTCCGGCAAGATCATGCGCCGCCTGCTGCGGGACGTCGCGGAGAACCGCGAGCTGGGTGACGTCACCACGCTCACCGACTCCTCCGTGATGGACCTGATCCAGACGAAGCTGCCGAGCGCGGCCAGCGAGGACTGACGCTGCCGCTGCCGCCCTGAGGGCGCCCCGCCGATGACCGGCGGGGCGCCCTCCCGCGTTCCCGCGCCCGCCCGCTCCCCCGCGGCCGCCCGCTCCCCCGCGCCCGCCCGCTCCCCCGCCGCCGCACGCACCCGCCACCGCGCCGCTCCCCGGCCCTCCCCGGCTCCACTCCGCCCGCTCCCCGCCGCCCGCCCTCCGGCCGCCCACGCACCCCCGTACGTACCGCCGTACGCGCCCGCCGCGCGCGCCCCCGCGCCCCTCCCGCGCGCACCGCGCCGCTCGCACCACCCCGGGCGCGCGCCCCTCCCCCTTCCGGGCCAGCACAAGGGCCCGCCGTCCGCGGGTCCGGGGCAGGCTGGGAGGGCGACGCGGACCCGCGGACGGGGCAAGCATGCCCCGACGGAGGGTGCCGCCGCTGAGCGCGCCCAGGAGGTCGCCCGTGTCCGAGCCGCGGCGCCGCCGCCCCGCCGTCCTGCTCGGCCGCCTCCCGCTCCCCGAGCGCAACGCCCTCCTCGACGCCCTGCGCGCGGAGACCGTCGGTGGCGTGCTGCTGCTCGCGGCCGCGGCCGCCGCCCTGATCTGGGCGAACATCGCCGGGCACGGCTACGGGACCGCCGTCCACCACCACATCGGCCCCGCGGCCCTCGGCCTGCACCTGTCCGTCGCGCACTGGGCGTCGGACGGCCTGCTCGCCGTCTTCTTCTTCGTCGCCGGCATCGAGCTCAAGCGGGAGCTGGTCACCGGCGAGCTGCGCACCCCCTCCGCCGCCGCCCTCCCCGTCGTCGCGGCGCTGTGCGGCATGGCCGTCCCGGCGGGCGTGTACGCGGTGACCGCCGCGGCGGGCGGCGGCTCGCTGCGCGGCTGGGCGGTGCCGACGGCCACCGACATCGCGTTCGCACTCGGCGTGCTCGCCGTCATCGGCACCGCGCTGCCCGCGGCCCTGCGCGCCTTCCTGCTCACCCTGGCCGTCGTGGACGACCTGTGCGCGATCCTGGTCATCGCGATCTTCTTCACCTCCACCATCAACGTGGCCGCCCTGGTCGGCGCCGCCGCGTGCCTGGTGCTGTTCTGGGTGCTGCTGCACGCCCGGGTACGCGGCTGGTACGTCTACGTGCCGCTCGCCCTGGTGACGTGGGCGCTGACGCTCAACAGCGGGATCCACGCGACCGTCGCGGGCGTGGCCATGGGCCTGATGCTGCGCTGCACCCCACGCCGGGGACCGGGACCGGGGCGAAGGCCGGGTCCGGACGCCGGTACGGACGCGGGTGCCGGTACGGACGCGGGCGTGACCGCGGCCGGGCCCTCGCAGGCCGAGCACGTCGAGCACCTGCTGCGGCCGCTGTCGGCGGGGCTCGCGGTGCCGCTCTTCGCGCTCTTCAACGCCGGTGTCGCGGTGTCGGCGACGGCCCTGTCCGGCGTCTTCACGCGGCCGGAGACGCTGGGCGTCGTGCTCGGTCTGGTGGCGGGCAAGACCGTGGGCATCTTCGGCGGCACCTGGGCCGCCGCCCGCTTCACCCGCGCGACCCTCAACCCCGACCTGACCTGGCCGGACGTCTTCGCGCTGGCCGCGCTCGGCGGTATCGGCTTCACCGTGGCGCTGCTGATCGGCGAGCTGGCCTTCGCGTCCGACCCCGCGCTCACCGCCGAGGTCAAGGCGGCGGTGCTGGTCGGCTCGGTGGTCTCCGCGCTGCTGGCCTCGGTCCTGCTCAAGCTGCGCGACACGACCTACCGGCGGCTGGCGGAGGACGAGGAGCGCGACGAGGACGGCGACGGCGTCCCGGACGTCTACGAGGCGGGCGACCCCGCCTACCACCTCCGGATGGCCGAGATACTGGAGGCGAAGGCCGCCGAGCACCGCAGGCTCGCCCAACTGGCCCGCCACGACAGCGGACCTGACACGATCTGAGGCATGATCGGGACAGCGGACGGTCGAACCGCCACGGAACGGGCCGCTCGACAGTGGACGACACAACGACGGAGGACGACGCGATGAGCGCAGCCCACAACGGTGACAGCCGCAGCATCGGGCAGCTGTTCGCGGCCGCCACGGCGGAGATGAGCGCCCTGGTGCACGACGAGATCGCGCTGGCCAAGGCGGAGCTGCGGGCGGACGCCAAGCGGGTGGCGATCGGCAGCGGCGCGATGGTCGCCGCGCTGGCGCTCGCGCTGTTCTCCGTGCCGATGCTGAGCCTTGCGGCGGCATGGGGCCTGAAGGCGCTCGGCATCACCACCGGCTGGGCGTTCCTGATCGTCTTCGGCGCGTACGTCTTCCTCGCGCTGCTCATCGGAGCGATCGGCGTGCTGCGCTTCAAGGCCGTCAAGAAGCCGGAGCGGTCCATCAACTCGGCCAAGCAGACGGCCGCGGTGCTGCAGAAGGCCAAGCCCCGTCCGCGCGAGCTGGCGGACGGCGCGGCGCTGCGCGGTGGCGCCACCGAATCGTCACGTTCCGGACGCGTGCTGCCCCCCGCGGACGCCCCGGTGAAGGCGAAGATGTGACACGCTCTGGGGCATGAACTCCGCCGAGCGCCCCGCGAATCCGTGGACGATGGGCGGGTCGAGCGCGTCGGTGATCCGGCCGGACGGCCCGTGGACCCACCGTGATGTCGCGGCCAACGGTGCCCGCTTCCACATCGCGGAGGCCGGCGACGGTCCGCTGGTCCTGCTCCTGCACGGCTTCCCGCAGTTCTGGTGGACCTGGCGGCACCAGCTCACCGCACTCGCCGACGCCGGTTTCCGCGCGGTCGCGATGGATCTGCGCGGTGTCGGCGGCAGCGACCGCACCCCGCGCGGCTACGACCCGGGCAACCTCGCCCTCGACGTCACCGGGGTGATCCGCTCGCTGGGCGAGCCGGACGCCGCCGTCGTCGGCCACGACCTGGGCGGGTATCTCGCCTGGACGGCGGCGGCGATGCGGCCCAAGCTCGTACGGCGGCTCGCGGTCGTCTCGATGCCGCACCCGCGCCGCTGGCGCACTGCGATGCTCACTGACCTGCGGCAGAGCCGGGCCGGGGCGTACATCTGGGGCTTCCAGCGGCCGTGGATCCCCGAGCGGCAGCTCGTCGCGGACGGCGCGGCGCTGGTCGGCGAGCTGATCACCCAGTGGTCCGGGCCCTCGCTGCCGGACGAGGGGGCCGTCGAGGTCTACCGGCAGGCGATGCAGATCCCGTCCACCGCGCACTGCTCGATCGAGCCCTACCGGTGGATGGTGCGGTCGATGGCCCGGCCGGACGGCATCCAGTTCAACCGCCGGATGAAGCGGCCGGTCAGGGTGCCGACGCTGCATCTGCACGGCTCCCTGGACCCGGCACTGCGTACCGGCAGTGCGGCGGGCAGCGGGGAGTACGTCGAGGCGCCCTACCGCTGGCGGCTCTTCGACGGGCTCGGGCACTTCCCGCACGAGGAGGACCCGGCGGCCTTCTCCGCCGAGCTGATCAACTGGCTGCGGGACCCCGAACCGGACCGCTGAGCCGCCGCCCGGGAGGCCACCGACACGGTCGTGGCGGTACGTGAGCGCGCGGCATCCGTCCGTGGTTCCGGGGCGCCCGTCCGCGAACCGGGCGCGACACGCCGGGACACGTCCGATACGACAAGCTCATGGTCATTTGGATTGCCGGACGCATAGGCCAACAGGACCACCAAACGGCGATTACGGACCAACGGGGGCGGGCACGTAGCTCGGTATGGGTTGGACGCACGACTACCGTGATGGGTCACGTACTCGCCGAAGCACCCCCGCCGCCGTCAGCAGTACGGCGCCCATGGACCTCTTCCCGCCGGGCGAGGCCCCGCTGGGGATTCCGCACATCCTCCGGCGCCGCGCCCGCTGGGTCGGCGCCCGGCTCCGCCATCCGCGCGGCTGACGGCCGCACGGGCCGGGTGGCGGCGGAGGGACGCCCCCTCCGCCGCCACCCGGCCCCGCACAGCTGTCACAGCGCGCAGCTCTCGCTGTCCACCCGCCGGTCCGCGGTGAGCCCGGCCTTCGCGTCGGGGGCGACCTCGTCGGCGGTCAGCGCGTAGCCGGTGTTGGAGTCGTCCAGCGACTTGGCGAAGACGACACCCGCGACCTTGCCGTCCGGGGTGAGCAGCGGCCCGCCGGAATTGCCCTGCCGGACGGTCGCGTACAGCGAGTAGACGTCGCGGTGGACGGTGCCGCGGTGGTAGATGTCGGGGCCGTTGGCCATGATCCGGTCGCGCACGCGGGCCGCCCGCACGTCGAAGCCGCCGTTCTCCGGGAAGCCGGCCACGATCGCGTCGTCGCGGCTGTGCTCGTCGGTGGTGGCGAAGCGCAGCGCGGGTGCGTCAAGGCCGGGCACGTCCAGCACCGCGATGTCGCGCTGCCAGTCGTAGAGCACCACCTTCGCGTCGTGCAGCCGGCCCTTGCCGCCGACCTGCACGGTCGGCTCGGAGACACCGCCGACGACGTGCGCGTTCGTCATGACCTTGCCCGGCGCGAACACAAAGCCGGAGCCCTCCAGCACCTTGCCGCAGCCCGGGGCGGTGCCGACGACCTTGACGATGCTGCGCCGCGCGGTGGTCACCACCGGGTTGTTGACCAGCGCCGGGTCGGGCGCGGGCACCGAGGTGATCGGCTCGGCGCCGAAGGTGCCGAAGACCTGCGGCAGGCCGTTCTGCGCCAGCGTGGTGCTGAAGTTGTCGAACCATGTGTCGGCCTGCGACGGCATGACCCGCGACACCCCGAGCAGCACCTTCGACGAGCGCACCTCGCGCCCTATCGTCGGCAGCGCGGTGGTGGCCAGCGCACTGCCTATGAGCCACGCCACCAGCAGCATCGCCAGCACGTTGACCAGCGCCCCGCCGCTCGCGTCAACCGCGCGGGCGGGCGACCAGGTGATCTTCGTCCGCAGCTTGTTGCCGAGGTGCGTGGTGAACGCCTGCCCCACCGACGCGCACACGATGACGATCGCGACCGCCGTGACGACCGCGACCGAACCCGGGGTGGCGTCACCGGTCGCCTTGTCCCACAGCAGCGGCAGCAGGTAGATCGCGACGAGGCCACCGCCGACGAAGCCGACGACCGACATGACGCCGACGACGAAGCCCTGCCGGTAGCCGACCACGGCGAACCAGACAGCGGCGAGGATGAGCAGGAAGTCCAGCACGTTCACGAGGGACACGGTCTCATGGCGACCTGAGCGCGCGGGAGCGTACGGAGCAGCAGGGCAGCCGGATTCGGGCACGATCCGCCGCGCCGCGCCCCCGGGCGGGCCGACGGCAGGGCAGCGGCGGGGGCGGGGTCAGCCGAGCGGGCAGCGACAGCGGCGGGGGCGGGAGCGGGGTCAGCCGAGCGGGACGGTCCGCTCCCGGTCCCAGGGGACCTCCCAGCCCGCGTAGTGCAGGATCTTGTCGATCAGACCCGCAGTGAACCCCCACACCAGGGCGTCCTGCACCAGGAAGGCCGGGCCGCGGAAGCCGCTCGGATGGGTGAGCGTCGCACGGTTGGCCGGATCGGTGAGATCGGCGACGGTGGCGCGGAAGACCCGGGCCGTCTCCGCCGGATCGACGACGCCGACCGGGCTGGGCTCGCGCCACCAGCCCAGCACCGGGGTGACGACGAAGCCGCTGACGGGGATGTAGAGGCGCGGCAGGACACCGAAGAGCTGGACACCCGCCGGATCGAGGCCCGTCTCCTCTCGGGCCTCGCGCAGCGCGGCACGCAGCGGGCCCGCGCCCTCCGGGTCGCCGTCCTCCGGATCGAGCGCGCCGCCCGGGAAGGACGGCTGCCCGGCGTGCGAGCGCAGGGCGGCGGAGCGCTCCATGAGCAGCAGATCGGGGCCGTGCGGGGTCTCCGGGCTCTCACCGAAGAGGATGAGCACGGCGGACTGCCGGCCGCCCGAGGCCGGGGGCAGGAAGCGGCTGAGCTGCTCGGGGCGTATCCGCTCCGCCGCGTCCGCGACCGGGGCGAGCCAGCCGGGCAGGCCCTCCCGGCTGACCTGCACGTCCGCCCCCGCGCCCCGGGCCTGGGTCATGAGGCGGCCAGCGGGGGCGCGGGCTGCCCGGGGTAGCCCGGCGGGGGCTTGAGGCGCTGGCCGGGCGCGCCGCCCTTCTCGTACTTGAGCAGCTTCTTCGCCTTCTCCGGATCCATCTCGCCCTCCCCGTACGACGGGCACAGCGGCGCGATGGGGCAGGCGCCGCACGCGGGCTTGCGGGCGTGGCAGATGCGGCGGCCGTGGAAGACGACGCGGTGCGACAGCATCGTCCACTCCGACTTCGGGAAAAGGGCCGCGACGTCCTTCTCGACCTGCTCGGGATCCTCCGACGTCGTCCACCCGAAGCGCCGCGAGAGGCGTCCGAAGTGCGTGTCCACGGTGATGCCGGGCACCCCGAAGGCGTTGCCGAGGACGACGTTGGCGGTCTTGCGGCCGACGCCGGGCAGCTTGACCAGATCCTCTATACGGCCGGGAACCTCCCCGCCGAAATCGTCGCGCAGAGCCGCGGACAGACCTATCACCGAGCGCGTCTTGGCGCGGAAGAAGCCGGTGGGCCGGAGGATCTCCTCCATCTCCACCGGATCGGCCGCGGCCATCGCCTCCGGCGTCGGATAGGCCTCGAACAGCGCGGGCGTCGTCTGGTTCACCCGCAGGTCGGTGGTCTGCGCCGACAGCACGGTGGCGATCAGCAGCTGGAAGGGATTCTCGAAATCCAGCTCCGGATGGGCATACGGATAGACCTCGGCCAGCTCACGGTTGATCCGCCGGGCCTGCCGCACGAGCCCGGTGTGCGTCTGCGCGACCTTCGCCTTCTTCTTGACCGCGGCCGCACCGGCCGGGGCCGGGCTCGCCGCGCCACTCCTCGTCGCCATGCCGCCAGACTACGGGCCGCCACCGACACCCGGCGGTGATCCCCGCGAGCCCGTGCCGCCGGGCGCGGCGCGGGCCGCCGCCGACCGCACGCGGGGCGGCCGACCCGCCGCCGACGGTGTTCGCTGAGAGCGGAAAACAAGGTGCGGGCCCACTCGTTCGGCCGCCGAGGGCGGGGCGGGCGGCCCCCAATCGGCCCCCCGGGGCACTCCTCCGGCCCCTGATAAGACATCCTTGTGATTGATCGCACTGTTTGATACGTCATGCATCATGGGGACAACCCAGCGATGTCGACAAGGAGAGAGCTCGTGGACGACGTTCTGCGCCGTGCCCCGCTTTTCGCGGCGCTCGACGACGAGCAGGCCGCTGAACTGCGCGCCTCCATGACCGAGGTCACGCTCGCGCGTGGCGATTCGCTGTTCCACGAGGGCGACCCCGGGGACCGGCTGTACGTCGTCACCGAAGGCAAGGTGAAGCTGCACCGCACCTCCCCCGACGGCCGCGAGAACATGCTGGCCGTCGTCGGACCCGGTGAGCTGATCGGCGAGCTGTCGCTCTTCGACCCCGGCCCGCGGACGGCGACCGCCACGGCGCTCACCGAGGTCAAGCTGCTGGGCCTCGGCCACGGCGACCTCCAGCCCTGGCTCAACGTCCGGCCCGAGGTCTCCACCGCGCTGCTGCGCGCGGTCGCGCGCCGACTGCGGCGGACCAACGACGTCATGTCCGACCTCGTCTTCTCCGACGTCCCCGGGCGCGTCGCCAAGGCCCTGCTCGACCTCTCCCGCCGCTTCGGCGTCCAGTCGGAAGAGGGCATCCACGTCGTGCACGACCTGACACAGGAGGAGCTGGCCCAGCTCGTGGGCGCGTCGCGCGAGACGGTGAACAAGGCGCTCGCCGACTTCGCCGGCCGCGGGTGGCTCCGCCTGGAGGCCCGCGCGGTGATCCTGCTCGACGTCGAGCGCCTGGCGAAGCGCAGTCGCTGACCGCTGGGGTCGACCCTCGAACGCGCCGGGCGGTGCCTTGCTGTGGCCCTCGCGACCTTCTCGCCATCGTGGCTGGTCGCGCAGTTCCCCGCGCCCCTGAGGTGGTTGCCACCTCGCGTGGCACCGTGCCATTCCCCCAGCGGGGGGTGAGCAGCTCCCCGCGCCCCGGAAGATGCTTGCCCTCGGCCGCCCCGCAGGGGGAACGCGCATGCCGCGTGGCGGGGCACACCAGGGGCGCGGGGAACTGCGTGCTCAGCGCACTGGCGGCGGACGGTCGCGATCGGCACCTCAGGTGGCAACCCGGGGCGTGGGGGCAGCCCGGGGCAACCCCGTGCGTGAAGGGCGCTACCAGGCGAGTTGGTCGAGCTCGTCGGCGACAGCCGACACCGCTGGGCTCGCCGGGTCGATGAGGGGAAAGTGGCCGCGGCCGGGGAGCCACGCCAGCGTGACCTCCTCCCCCGCGGCGGCGGCCGCCTCGGCGTAGGCGCGGCTGACGGCCGGGGGGACCTCGTTGTCAGTGGTGCCGTGCACGATGGTGACGGCGATACCGGTGGGGAGCAGCGCGGCGGGATCGGCGTGCGGGAGCCGGGCGGCGAGGTGGTCGGGGCCGCCGAGCAGCTGGGGCACGGCGTCGGAGCACACGCCCAGCCGGATCGCCGTGGTGAGGTCGGCGATCGGGGCGAGGGCGACGACGCCCCGCAGCGGGGGAGGTGTGTCGGTGTGCCAGGGCGAGTCGGGCGGCAGGACGTGCCGCGCGGCGGCCCACAGCGCGAGGTGGCCGCCCGCGCTGTGCCCGCCGAGCAGGAAGCGCCGCGGGTCCACCGTGTCCGCGCCCAGGGTGCGGAGTGCGAGGGCGGGCAGCGCGTCGACGGCGGCGGCGACGTCGTCGAAGGTCTCGGGCCAGCGCCCGGCCACGGGCGGCTCGGTGCCGTCCTGGGCGCCTTGCGGGGGTGCGCCGCGGCGGTATTCGACCGATGCCACCGCGAAGCCGTGCCGGGCCAGGTGGGCGGCCAGCGGCGAGAGGTGGGCGCGGTCGTAGCGGGCCCGCCAGGCCCCGCCGTGCAGCAGCGCGACCAGGGGCGCGCCCCGCCCGTCCCCGCGTCCCGGGGCGGCCCGGTAGAAGTCGACGACCTGCTCGGGGTGCTCCCCGTACGCGGCGGTGGCGTCCGGGGGGACGGCGGGGTGCGCGAAGGCCGAGGCCTCCTCGGCGGCAGCGGCAGCGGCGGCCGCGGTGGCGGCGGTGGCCACGTCCGGCCGTGGTGCGGCGGGGTTCCGGGCGGTCATCGCTCAGGCCGCCCCGGATGCGGAGATCACGTCGGCCAGCGTACGGGCGGCCCGCAGGGCGTCGGCGTGCCGGGTGTAGAGCGGGGTGAAGCCGAAGCGCAGGATGTCGGGGCGGCGGAAGTCGCCGACGACACCGCGGGCGATCAGCTCGCGCATCACCGTGCCCGCGCCCTCGCAGCGCAGCGAGACCTGGCTGCCGCGTTCGGCGTGGCCCGCGGGGGTCACGGGCTCGACGAGCCGGGGCGGGACGAGGGCGGTGACGCAGCCGAGGAAGAAGTCGGTGAGGGTGAGGCTCTTGGCGCGCACCGCGGCGATGTCGACGCCGTCCCAGGCGTCGAGGGCGGCGTCCAGGGCGAGCAGCGAGAGGATCTCGGGGGTGCCGACGCGGCCACGCGCGGCGCCGTCGGCGGGCTGGTAGCCGGGGGCCATCTCGAAGGGGTCGGCGTGCGAGTTCCAGCCGGGCAGCGGCGAGTCGAAGAGCGGCTGGACGGCGCGGCGGACGTAGAGGTACGCGGGCGAGCCGGGCCCGCCGTTGAGGTATTTGTACGTGCAGCCGACCGCGAAATCGACCTCGGCGGCGTCGAGCCCGACGGGCAGCGCCCCGGCACTGTGGCAGAGGTCCCAGACGGCGAGGGCTCCGGCCTCGTGCAGCGCGGCGGTGATGCCGGGCAGGTCGTAGAGCCGCCCGGTGCGGTAGTCGACGTGGTTGACCAGCGCCGCGGCCGTGCGCTCGTCGGCCGCTTCGGCGATCTCCGCGGGCGGCACGGCCCGTACGGTGCGGCCGGTGAGCCGGGCGGCGGAGGCGGCGATGTAGCCGTCGGTGGGGAAGGTGGTGGCGTCGACGAGGATCTCGGTGCGGCCGGGCCGGGCCATCCGGATCGCGGCGACGAGCGCCTTGAAGACGTTGACGCTGGTCGAGTCGCCGACGACGATCTGGCCGGCGGCGGCGCCGACCAGGGGCGCGATACGGTCGCCGATCCGCTCGGGTGCGGTCCACCAGCCGCTCTCCTCCCACGAGCGGATGCGCAGCTCGCCCCATTCGCGGGTGACGACGTCGCCGAGCCGCGGCAGCACCCCGTGGGGCAGCGCGCCCAGCGAGTTCCCGTCGAGGTAGACGGTGGAGTCGTCGAGGGCGAAGCGGTCGCGTACGGCGGCGAGGGGGTCGGCCGCGTCCAGCTCGGCGGCGCGCGCGGCCAGGTCGTCGGCAGCGGCGGCGTCGGCAGCGGCGGCAGGCGGCGGCGCGGTGGGCTCAGACATGGCTTCGGGCCGTCCACAGCTCGGGGAAGACGTTCTTGGTGGCACGTTTCTCCAGCCAGGCCACCCCCGCGGAGCCGCCGGTGCCGGTCTTGGCGCCCATCGCGCGCCGGGTGGCCACCAGGTGGTCGTTGCGCCACCGCCACACGTATTCGGCGATGTCGGTGAGGGTCTCGCCGAGCCGGATGAGGTCGGTGTCCTGGTCGGAGGCGGCGTAGACGCGCTGCCAGGCGGCCTCGACCTCGGGGTGCGGCTCGTAGTGCACGGTCGGGTCGCGGTCGAGCACGGCCGCGGGGATGCGGTAGCCGCGCCGGTCCAGCAGCCGCAGCGCCTCGTCGTAGAGGCTCGGCTCGGTGAGCGCCTTCTCCAGCTCGCGGTAGGCGCGCGGGGTGCCGCGGTGCGGGACGAGCATGGACGCGGACTTCTCGCCGAGCAGGAATTCCAGCCGCCGGTACATCGCGGACTGGAAGCCGGAGCCCTCGCCGAGCGCGGAGCGGTAGGCGTTGAACTGCCCCGGGGTGAGGTGCGCGATCGGCTTCCAGGAGGCGTTCAGCGACTCCAGCTCGGGCAGGCTACGGTGCAGCGCCGCCATCGCGGCGGGCAGGTCGTCCTGGCGCAGCGCGCGGGCGGCGGTGGTCCACTCGTGCACCAGCAGGGTGAACCACAGCTCCATGACCTGGGTCGTGACCAGGAAGGCCAGCTCGCCGGGCTCGTCGGACAGAGGGTGCTGCAGATGGGTGAGGACGGACGCCTGGACGTAGTCCTCGTACGGTGTGCTGCCCTCGAACGAGAGGTTCGGGGTCGCCGCCTCGTCGGTCGGGTGGTCGGACATGGTGTACCTCCGTGTGCGGGTACCCGGGATCACCGGGCCACGCCGCGATCATCGGCGGTGCGCGCTGATCCGGCAAGGGCAGCCCGTGTCCCGGCGCGCCGCGGCCCCGTCAGGCGACCGGCGGCCCGGAGAGGTAGTGGCCCTGGGAGTCGTACGGCCACTGGTTCGCGACGCAGCCGTGCAGGCCCTTGATCTGCTGCATCATCACCGGGGCGGGCTTGCCGGGGCCGGGGCAGCCCTCGTGGTGGTGGCCGATGCGGTGGCCGACCTCGTGGTTGATGATGAGCGCGCGGTAGCCCGCGATCGGGCCGTCGAACTCGGGTGAGCCGAGCATCCAGCGCTTGAGGTTCACCACGACGGTGGCGCCGACGTCGCAGTTGACCTCGCCGCCGGTGTCCAGGCCCGCGGCGCCGCAGATGCGGTCCACGGTGTCGGGCGTGGCGATCTTGATGACGAAGTCGGCGGGGCCGGAGGAGACCAGCTGGAAGCCGTCGTGGCCGTCGGCGGTCCAGCCGCGCGGGTCGGCGAGGATGACAGCGATCTCGTGCGCGGCGTCGGTCGCGGAGAGCGAGATCCCGCCTTCGACCTCGACCTTGTAGCGGCGGATGGTGCCGTGGCCGGAGGCGCTGCCGGTGGCCCGGGCGACGCTGAAGGTGCCGGTTCCGTGCTTGGGCACCGAGGCAGGGGGCGCGCTCGTGGTCGCCGACACGTGCGGCTTGGGCGCCTTCTTCGAGGCCTTGGGGCTGGTCGTGGTTGTCTCGGGCGAGGTGCTGCGGTCGCCGTTGGCCGAGGTGCCGGAGGTGGGGGGCGTGGTCGTGGTGACGATGCCGGTGTCGAGTGTCGCGCCGCCCTCGGTCGCGCGGGACTTGTGCCACGCGGCGTATCCGGCGGTGGCGCCGACCACCAGTACCACGGCGAGCGCGAGCGGCCCCGCTATGGAGGCGCGCTGTTTGGCACGCCGGCGCCCATGCCGACTCCGCCTGTCCGGTCCTGCCACGGTTCCCCCTGCGAACGGGCAGCTCGGCGGGCCACCGCCGGGCCCCGACCCGGCTCCCTGTGGCGCACCTCGCGCTGCCTGCGGACACGCCCTCATATGTGCGTGCGAACGACAACCAATCGCGCCAACAATCGCACACAGATACGTGGACCGGCCGAGTGCCCCCCATCTGTGGCAGTACCGTCACATTGGCCCCGGCCGTGACCGGGGAGCGAACAGGCGGCGGGGGCGCCGCGGGGGCAGCGGGCGGAACGGGAGCCGGGCCGGGTGGTCGGCCCGGGACGCCGGGGGCTCAGCCCAGGATGTCGGCGGCCGTCGGCGAGCTGTCCCGCAGGAAGGCCGTGCAGCGCTCGTACTCCTCCTGCTCGCCGATCGACCCGGCGGCGCGGGCGAGGGCGTGCAGCGCGCGCAGGAAGCCGCGGTTGGGCTCGTGTTCGAAGGGCACCGGGCCGTGGCCGCGCCAGCCGGCCCGGCGCAGCGCGTCCAGTCCGCGGTGGTAGCCGGTGCGGGCGTAGGCGTAGGACTCGACGACCCGGCCGCCCTCGAACGCCTCGTCGGCGAGCTGCGCCCAGGCCAGCGAGGAGGCCGGGTACTTGGCCGCGACGTCGGCGGGGGCGGTGCCGGAGGCGAGCAGTTCGCGCGGCCCGGGGTCGTCGGGCAGGTGCGTGGGGGCCGGGCCCCCGAGCAGGTTCTCGTGGATTGCCATGGGTTCCAGTCTGCCCGAGCCGCTGCGCGAAGGGACCCCCGGCATGTGCCGGAGGTCCCTGTCGGGCGTCGCCCTCACGGGTACGCGAGGCGCGTACCGGCGGGGGTCACTTGCGCTTGTTGCCCGCGGACCGCAGGTTCTCGGCGGCGACGACGACACGCGCGGCCATGCCGGCCTCGGCGGACTTGCCCCACACGCGCGGGTCGTAGGCCTTCTTGTTGCCGACCTCGCCGTCGACCTTCAGCACACCGTCGTAGTTGGAGAACATGTGTGCGGCGACGGGCCGGGTGAAGGCGTACTGCAGGTCGGTGTCGATGTTCATCTTGACGACACCGTTCTCCAGGGCCTCGTCGATCTCCTCCTGGGTGGAGCCGGAGCCGCCGTGGAAGACGAAGTCGAAGGCGTTGGCCTTGCCGTACTTCTGCGCCACCGCGTCCTGCAGCTCGCGGAGGATCTCCGGGCGCAGCACGACGTTGCCCGGCTTGTAGACGCCGTGCACGTTGCCGAAGGAGGCGGCCAGCAGGTAGCGGCCCTGCTCGCCCAGGCCGACGGCCTCGACGGTGCGGTAGGCGTCGTCGACGGTGGTGTAGAGGCTCTCGTTGATCTCGTGCGAGACGCCGTCCTCCTCACCGCCGGTCGGGGTGATCTCCATCTCCAGGATGATCTTGGCCTTGACCGCCTGGGCCAGCAGCTCCTTGGCGATGGCGAGGTTGTCGTCCAGGGTCTCGGCGGAGCCGTCCCACATGTGCGACTGGAAGAGCGGGTTGCGGCCGGCGGCCACGCGCTCCTGCGAGATGGCCAGCAGCGGGCGGACGTAGCCGTCCAGCTTGTCCTTCGGGCAGTGGTCGGTGTGCAGGGCGACGGTGACCGGGTACTTCTCGGCGACGACGTGCGCGAACTCGGCGAGCGCGACCGCGCCCGTCACCATGTCCTTCTTGTACTGGCCGCCGAGGAACTCCGCGCCGCCCGTGGAGATCTGGATGATGCCGTCGCTCTCCGCCTCGGCCAGGCCGCGCAGCGCGGCGTGCAGCGTCTGCGACGACGTGACGTTGATGGCCGGGTAGGCGAACTTCCCCGCCTTCGCCCGGTCGAGCATGTCGTTGTAGACCTCGGGGGTAGCGATGGGCATCGTTTCCGCTCCTCAGATTCCGCGGGGTGGTGGTGCTAGGCGTGGCGACGTCATCGTCGGCCCTATCTTCCCATTCTCGAACGGATACACCACCTCGGTGCGGGCGGCATCCCCCGCACGCGGCCGGGTGTTTCACGTGAAACACCCCAAGCACGGCGAAACCGCAGGTCACAGCGCTTTCGAGAGGTGTACGCAGCGAGGCTCGGCCGCCGCCGGGCCCTTCACGGGCCGACGGCGGCCGCCGCTCAGTACAGCCCGAGGTCGGCCAGCGAATACACCGCGAGATACGGCAGACCCGTCTCCGTAACCTTCGGCTCGGCGCCGCGGTCGACGATGACGGCGACGGCGACGACCTCGGCGCCCGCCTCGCGCGCCGCCTCGACGGCGGTCAGCGGCGAACCGCCGGTGGTCGAGGTGTCCTCGACGACCAGCACCCGGCGGCCCGCGATGTCCGGGCCCTCGATCCGGCGCTGCATGCCGTGCGCCTTGGTGGCCTTGCGCACCACGAAGGCGTCCAGCCGCTTCCCGCGCGCCGCTGCGGCGTGCAGCATCGCCCCGGCGACCGGGTCCGCGCCGAGCGTCAGCCCGCCCACCGCGTCGTAGTCCAGATCGGCGGTGAGGTCCAGCATCGCCTGGCCGACCAGCGGGGCGGCCTGGCCGTCCAGCGTGATGCGGCGCAGGTCGATGTAGAAGTCGGCCTCGATACCGGAGGAGAGGGTCACCTTGCCGTGCACCACGGCCTTGTCCTGGATCTGCTGCAGCAGTGCACTGCGTACGTCGTCGCTCATGCCGACCAGTATCCGGCCCGCGGACCCGGCCCGTCGCACCGGATCCGGGGTGCGCCGGGCAGGTCAGCCGATGCGGTGCCAGCTCCAGGTGGTGGTGATCTCCAGCGGGTCGATCGGGGTGACCAGGCGCGGCGTGGTGTTGAGGCCGTTCGGCGGGCCGGACTGCGGCTCGACGCACACCGCCTCGGGCTGCTCGTCGTAGACCACGACCCACTGGGCGGGGCTCTGCACCTCCAGGCGCAGCTCGCCGGGCCAGGTGAGCGTCACATCGACGCCGTCGGGCATGCCGAAGCAGTCGTCCCAGGGGCCGGGGCGGGGAGTGACGCGGTTGCCGTTGGGCAGGTGGTTGTCGCCGCGCTCCTCCTGCCAGTCGGCACGGAAGGCCAGCTCGACGTCCTGGCCGCCCTTGCCGAGGTTGCGGTTCCACCAGGGGTGCCAGCCGGCCTGCGCGGGGAAGGAGTCGCCGCCCGGGGCGACCTCGACGCTCAGCGTGAGCTTCACCGAATGCGGGGCCAGCTCCACGGTGTGGGTGACCCGGCCGGGGTAGGGCCAGGGGTCGGTCAGCTCGGTGTGGAACGACGCGGTGGTCTCGGTGGCCGGGGCCGCCTCCTGCCACGCGCGGTGCCGCACGGTGCCGTGAATGGCGTGCGGCGGCGCGTCCACCGGAAGCTGGTGGGTGACGCCGCCGTTGCGGAAGGCCCCGTTCTCGGTGCGGCCGGCCCACGGCACCATAAGAAAGGCGCCGAATCGGTCGCCCTGGCGCAGGAGTTCCGTCCCGGCGACCTTCAGGGAGGCGATCCGGCAGCCGTTCCCGGGCTCCAAGGTCAGTTCGGCGTCGCCCGCCGTCAGCTTCGTCTCATTCTCCACGTCACGAGCCTAGCGGGCGGGCCCTCTGACGTTCACTTATGGTCCCGCAGCCGGGTGGTGCCGCCGAGCTGACGCCCCGTACGCGCCGCGCCCCGGCTCAGCCGCGGCGGCGCAGCGCCCGGCTCACCACCACCGCGGACGCGACGAGCGCCGCCGCGACCGGGGCCGCCCAGCGCAGGGTGGCCGCGGCCGAGGGGCTGTCGGGTGCGGGCACGGGGGCGTAGCGGCCGCGCGGCGGGGCGTGGTCGACCTCCTCGGCGCTGCGCCCGATCATCGTCCGGCGGGCGTGCGCGGCCTCGGCGGGCGGCACGAGGTCGTCGAGCGCGGCGGCGCTCTCCGGGACCTCCACCTCGACCTCGACCAGGTCGAAGTCCTCCAGCTCGGCGCCGCCCGGCACGGGCTCGCCGTCGTCGTCCACGACATCGGCCTTCGGGTCCGCGTCCAGCCCGGCCCCGGGGACGGCCTCCGCGTCGGACGCGCCCGGCTCCTGCTCCTGCTCCGGCTCGGCGCCGTCGGGCGCGTGCGCGGCCAGGTCCGTACAGAACCGGTCCAGCAGCCGCCGTGCGGCCGCCTCCACGAGCGCGGGCTCGAACGTCGTGATCCGCCCCTGGCCCGCCGCCTCGCCCCGCCAGACGACCGTCACCCCGGGCTCGGGCTGCACGGCCGCGACGACGACCAGCTCGGCGGCGACCGTCACACCGCCCCCGCCGCGCACCTCGGTGCCCGCGGCCGTCAGGGTGAAGCCCGGTCCCGTACCGTCCACCGCGACCGTGCCGCGGTAGGTGATCGTGGATCCGCCCACCCGCAGCCGCAGCCGTCCCGCGGCGGCACCGGCGGCGGTGCCCGCGGCCGCCGCGCCGCCCTCGCCCGCGTCAGCGTCCGGCTGCCAGCCGGGCAGGCAGGCCGACACCACCTCCGGCGTGCGCAGGGCCTGCACCATGCGCGCCGTGGTCATCCCCGGAACGAACGACTCATGCTCCATGCGGCGGAGCCTACCCACCCTGCCCGGAGCATGACGCTCCCGCGCCCGGCACTTTCTGCGGGAACCGGACCGCCGGCTCAGCCGGTCGGGACGCGCGGCCGCAGCAGGGTCGAGGGCGGCAGCGCCCTGCTCGGGCGGGTCGGGAGCGGGGCGCGGGCGGCCTGCCGCAGCGCCCGCGGGCTGAGGGTGGACGGTGTGCCGGGCGGCAGCCGCAGGGCGGGCGGCGCGGTGCGGGCGGCGAGCAGGTAGGCCCGGTCCGGCGTACCGGCGGCGGCGGGCGTGAGGGCCGTGCCGGGGACGGCCGCGGGCAGCCAGTACGGCGTGCTGCACAGCCCGACCGCGGTCACGGTCGCCTCGATCGTCCAGAAGGTGTGCGCGGTGCCCGCCGCCGTCCCGGCGTGCACGGCGAGCCGCCCGCCGGGGGCCAGGACGCGGGCGGCGAGCCCGAAGAACTCCTGCGAGTAGAGCTTGGCGCTGGCCGTCGTCCCCGGGTCCGGCAGGTCGGCGACGATCACGTCGTACGGCGTGGTGCGGCCGTGGCGCAGCCAGTCGAAGGGGTCGGCGGTGACGGTGCGCACCCGCGGGTCGGCGAAGGCGTGGCCGTTGACGCGGCTGAGGCCGGGGTCGGTGCGGGCCAGCCGGAGCAGCTCGGCGTCGGGCTGGACGACGGTGACGACGCCGACGTCCGGGTATCGCAGCACCTCGCGCAGGGCCTGGCCGTCGCCGCCGCCGAGCAGCAGCACGCGGGTGCGGGTGCCGTTCATCGCCGGGTGGACGAGGGCCTGGGCGTAGCGGGCGGTGGTGTCGCCGGAGACCCGCAGCCGTCCGTCGAGGTAGAGCCGCAGCGGACGGCCGGGGGTGTCGCCGCCGGTCAGGACGATCTCCTCGACGCCGGTCTGCACGGCGACCCGTACGTCCCCGCCGTACACCTCGCGGCGGGCGGCCCGCTCGAAGGGCCCGGCGACCGCGGCGGCGCCCGCGAGCACCGCAAGGACCAGCACGTTCACCACGAGCAGCCAGCCGCGGGCGCGCCGCGTCAGGTCGGCGCGGAAGAGCCACAGCACGGTCGCGCCGCCGGCCACCGCGTTGACCGCGCCGGTGGCGAGGGCGCCGGTGAGCTGCCCGGCGTGCGGCAGCAGCAGGAACGGGAAGGCGAGCCCGCCGACGAGCGCGCCCACGTAGTCGGCGGCGAAGAGGTCGGCGACCGCGCCGCCCGCGTCCTGCCGCCGTACTCGCTGCACCAGCGTCATCAGCAGCGGCACCTCGGCCCCGGTGAGGACACCGATGGCGAAGGCGCAGCCGACTATGGGCGCGCTCGCGTGCCCGAACCAGGCGAAGAGCGCGTAGAGCGCCATCACCGACAGCCCGCCGATCAGGGCGAGTCCGGTCTCGACGGCGGCGAACGCGGCGGCGGCCCGGGAGCGTAACCGTTTTGCCAGCAACGACCCGCAGCCCATCGCGAAGACCATCACCGACAGGATCACCGACGCCTGGGTGACCGAGTCGCCCAGCAGGGAGGAGGCGAGCGCGACGAGCTCCAGCTCGTAGACCAGCCCGCAGGCGGCGCAGACGAAGACGGCGGTGAGCACCAGCGCCCTCGCCGCCTGGGCCGTCACCGGTAACCGCGGTGCGAGGCGCGGGAGTTCGCTGCGGTGGCGCTGGTCGATCATGAGTGCACGCTATGTCAGTGTGGAGCCGTCGCCGGTCACCCACAGGAGTGCAAAATGGGCGGCCGTGGGCGTGCCGGGGGCATCGTTCGGGTCAGGCCAGCGCGTTCACCCGGGTCCTGGTGGTGACCAGCCGCCCCTCCTGCGGATACGCGTGCCAGGTGCGCCAGCGCACTCCCCCGTCGGCGTACTGCACGAGCATCGCGGTGAACGCGTGCGGGTCGCCCGGGAAGGTCCCGGCGAGTCCGTGCGGGTGGTCGGCGACCAGCGCGAGCAGTTCCTGGGCGCGGCCGGCGAACGAGCCCTGCGAGAGCGTCTCGATGCGCGCGGCGAACTCGTAGTCCCAGGCACCCACCCGGCGGGCCACCCCGAAGGGCAGCGGCGCCTGGCTGCCGGCCATGCAGGCCACGGTCTCCGAGCAGTCACCGCCGTCCGCGTCCACCAGGACCTGGTGGGAGGCGCCCAGCAGGCGTAATTCGACCTTGGCACGCAGCCGGCGGCCGTCCCCGACCTCGACGTTCAGCACGGCGAGCGCGGGTAGCGGGTCTTTGCCGAGACACCACGCGAGGTCGCCCGCGCGGGTGTCGGTGTAGGAGGTTTGCAGGGTGGTGAGCATGGGTCGGCTCCGCAAGCACGCAGTGGAATGTCATGGGCCGGTCGCGCCCGGCAACGGGGCGGGCGCGCATCGGCTCGTGCCCACGTGGGGTCCTGGACCCGGCGACGCGAGGAGCCGGCGAAGCCAGGGAAGGAGCCTGCGCAGCCTCCGGAGGTCCCCGCCGAAGCCCTCGAAATGGGTCCGAGAACTACGGAATCATGAATCACTTGCCACCTTCAGCGTTTTTACCGATCTGTGCGCACTTTCCATCCCTTGGAGCGCCCACGGGGTCACGTGTTCACCCGGATCCACCCTGACGCCCCCGGCCGCCGACCCCCGCGAGTACGTCCAACCCGCCACAGGATCAAGGAACTTGAGGTATGGCGGCACGGCCCGGCGGGCGGCGCCGCAGCGCGCCGCGGGACCCGCCCCGTATCGTCTGGCGCAGGGCGCCACGCGCAGGGCATCACTTCCGAGGACGGTGCGACAGATGAACGCCAGGCCGCTGCTGAACCGCAGGCTGGAAGGCCTCGGGACGACGATCTTCGCCGAGATGTCCGCGCTCGCCGCCGCCACCGGGGCGATCAACCTGGGCCAGGGCTTCCCCGACACCGACGGCCCCGAGGCGGTCCGCGAGGCCGCGGTGCGCGCGCTGCGCGACGGCCGCGGCAACCAGTACCCGCCCGGCGCGGGCGTGCCCGAGCTGCGCACCGCGATCGCCGAGCACCAACGCCGCTTCTACGGCCTGGAGTTCGACCCCGACACCGAGGTCCTGGTCACCGCGGGCGCGACCGAGGCCATCGCGGCGGCGATGCTCGCGCTGCTCGAACCGGGCGACGAGGTCATCGCGTTCGAGCCCTTCTACGACTCCTACGCCGCCTGCGTCGCGATGGCCGGCGGCGTCCGCGTCCCCCTCACCCTGCACGCCCCCGACTTCCGCCCCGACCTCGACGCCCTGCGCGACGCCGTCACCCCCCGCACCCGCCTGCTCCTCCTGAACAGCCCGCACAACCCCACCGGCACGGTCCTCACCCCCGCCGAACTGTCGGCGATCGCCGCCCTCGCCGTCGAACGCGACCTCGTCGTCGTCACCGACGAGGTCTACGAACACCTCACCTTCGACCGAGCCCGCCACACCCCCCTGATCACCCTCCCCGGCATGCGCGACCGCACCGTCTCCATCTCCTCCGCGGGCAAGACCTTCTCCTTCACCGGCTGGAAGGTCGGCTGGGTCACCGGCTCCCCCGCCCTGGTCACCGCCGTCCGCACGGCCAAGCAGTTCCTCACCTACGTCGCCTCCGGCCCCTTCCAGTACGCCGTCGCCGAGGCCCTCGCGCTCCCCGACGCGTACTACGACGCCTTCGCCACCGACCTCCAGGCCAAACGCGACCTCCTGTCCGACGGCCTGCGCGACGCCGGCTTCGACGTCTACACCCCCCAGGGCACGTACTTCGTCACCACCGACATCGCCCCCTTCGGTGAAACCGACGCCCTCACCTTCTGCCGCACCCTCCCCGAACGCGCCGGCGTCGTCGCCGTCCCCAACTCCGTCTTCTACGACCACCCCACCGCCGGCCGCACCCAGGTCCGCTTCGCCTTCTGCAAACGCCCCGAGGTCCTCACCGACGCGGCCCAGCGCCTGCGGAAGGCGTTCGGGGGCTGAGGACCGCTCCTGGCTCTGTCAGTGGGGGGTGGTCTACTCGGATCGTGCTCGAATCTGAGTGGCCATCACCTACCGGAAGTCAGGAGTCCCATGCGCACCAAGCGCATTACGCAGGTCACGGCTGTTGTGTTCGCGACCGGGCTCGCGTCGCTCGGTCTGTCGTCGTCCGCCTCCGCACAGACTGGTTCCACGGCGGTCCCGCTGCCCATAGCCCAGTACGCGCACATGCTGGTCGATCCTGTGCACCAGCACCTGTTCATCAGTGGCGGGACGGGTTCGACCAGCGTGCTGGTCACCGACTACGCGGGGCGGACGGTCGGCACGATCGAGGGTGAGGACGGGGCCGACGGGCTGGCGCTGTCGCCGGACGGGGGCACGGTGTACGCGGCGCTCGGGGACGCGGACGCGATCTCGGCCGTCGACACCGGTACCCTCGCCGAGACCGCCCGCTACGGGACGGGGGCGGGCAGCGATCCGGAGTCGGTGGTGTGGAGCGCCGGCAAGCTCTGGTTCGGCTACGGGAAGGCCGCGCACGGCGGGATCGGGTCCGTCGATCCGGCCGCCGACCCCGCCGTGGTGACCCTCCAGGCCACCGGCGACAGCTGGTACAGCGCACCGCTGCTCGCCGCCACGCCGGGCGGGAAGCTGGTGGCCGGGCAGCCGGGCCTCAGCCCGGCCTCGCTGGCCAGCTACGACGTCTCGGGCGGCAGCGCGCGGACGCTGCACGCGCAGCTCTCCCTGACCTCCCCGACGGTCAGCAGCTTCCTGGCGGACCTGGCGATCACCGCGGACGGCAAGGACGTGATCACCGCGTGCGGCGCGCCGTACGAGCACCAGGTCTTCACGGTCGCCGACCTCAGCCCGGACGGGGCGTACGGCACCGACACCTACCCCGACGCGGTGGCGCTCGGCGCGGACGGCACCGTGTTCGCCGGGTCGGAGAACTACTACGGCGACCAGGTCTTCGTCTTCGCCCCCGGCAACCCGAGCGCGGTCGCGTCCTACCCCGTCGCCCTCGACACCTTCCAGGCGGACGCGGGGCTCGCCGTCACGCCCGACGACAGCACGCTGTTCGCCATCAGCGCCGATCCGTACGGGGCGGACCCCGTGCTGCACGTCATACAGAACCCGGCGCAGGCGGCGGCCGGTCTGACCGTCTCCGGCCCGGCGCGCGTCCACCGGCACGGAAAGGTCACCCTGACCGGTGCGCTCGGCGGCCCGTCGCCGTACACCGGGGGGCAGACGGTGCAGGTCAGCCGGATCGACGCGGCGCACCCGGCGGGCACACCGCTGCCGGCCGTCACGACGGCCGCCGACGGCACGTTCACCGTCACCGACATACCCCAGGCCACCGGAGCCGTCACCTACCAGGTGACCTACGCCGGGGACGCGCACCTGACGGCGGCCACCGCGAGCGCCACCGTCCGGGTCGGCCACTGACCGTCGGCCACTGACCGGGGGGCGACCACTGACCGGGGCCGGCCGCTGACCGGCAACGGCCCGGCCCCGCACACGTCGTCCGTGTGCGGGGCCGGGCCGGGGGACGCGACCGGGCGGGTCAGTCGGTGCCGAACTCCATCGCCGCGCGGTCCAGCAGCGCGTCGTCGGGCTCCGGCTCGCCGCGGGAGGCGATGACCTCGGCGCCGCCCTCGGACAGCTCCGGCATGGTCTCGATCAGGCCGGGCGCGGGCTCCTGCGCCGGGCCGATGGCGAGGCTGCCGGAGCCGACGAGGCCGAGCTGCGCGTACTGCTCCAGCTTGGCGCGGGAGTCGGCGATGTCCAGGTTGCGCATGGTGAGCTGGCCGATCCGGTCCACCGGGCCGAACGCGGAGTCCTCGGTGCGCTCCATGGACAGCTTGTCCGGGTGGTAGCTGAAGGCCGGGCCGGTGGTGTCGAGGACGGAGTAGTCCTCGCCGCGCCGCAGCCGCAGGGTCACCTCGCCGCTGACGGCGGCGCCGACCCAGCGCTGCAGGGACTCGCGGATCATCAGCGCCTGCGGGTCCAGCCAGCGGCCCTCGTACATCAGCCGGCCGAGGCGGCGGCCCTCGGTGTGGTACTGCGCGAGGGTGTCCTCGTTGTGGATCGCGTTGACGAGGCGCTCGTACGCCGCGTGCAGCAGCGCCATGCCCGGGGCCTCGTAGATGCCGCGGCTCTTGGCCTCGATGATCCGGTTCTCGATCTGGTCGGACATGCCCAGGCCGTGCCGCCCGCCGATGGCGTTGACCTCGGACACCAGGTCGACGGGGGTCGCGAAGTCCTTGCCGTTGACGCTGACGGGGCGGCCCTGGTCGAAGCCGATCGTCACGTCCTCGGTGGCGATCTCGACCGACGGGTCCCAGAAGCGGACGCCCATGATCGGGTCGACGGTCTCGACGCCGGTGTTCAGGTGCTCCAGGGTCTTCGCCTCGTGGGTGGCACCCCAGATGTTGGCGTCGGTGGAGTACGCCTTCTCCGTGCTGTCGCGGTAGGGCAGCTCGTGCGCGAGCAGCCACTCCGACATCTCCTTGCGGCCGCCCAGCTCGGTCACGAAGTCCGCGTCCAGCCAGGGCTTGTAGATCCGCAGGTGCGGGTTGGCGAGCAGGCCGTAGCGGTAGAACCGCTCGATGTCGTTGCCCTTGAAGGTCGAGCCGTCGCCCCAGATCTGGACGTCGTCCTCCAGCATCGCCCGCACCAGCATGGTGCCGGTGACGGCACGGCCGAGCGGGGTGGTGTTGAAGTACGCCCGCCCGCCGGAGCGGATGTGGAACGCCCCGCAGGTGAGCGCGGCCAGGCCCTCCTCGACCAGCGCCGCACGGCAGTCGACCAGCCGCGCGACCTCGGCGCCGTAGGCCTTGGCACGGCCGGGCACCGACGCGATGTCGGGCTCGTCGTACTGGCCTATGTCGGCGGTGTAGGTGCACGGGACGGCGCCCTTGTCGCGCATCCACGCGACGGCGACCGACGTGTCGAGGCCACCGGAGAAGGCGATGCCGACGCGCTCGCCGACAGGGAGGGAGGTGAGGACCTTGGACATGGAAATATTATGCACACCAACGCATGCTCATGCAAAGCCCCTTCTGGAGGACCCCTCGCACAGCCGCCCGACCCGGCGCCGGGCCCGGGACGAAGGCCCACCCCGGGCCCGGCGCGAAGGCCCGCCGGCCCGGCCCGGCATGAAGACGCCCGCCCGAATGTTGTATGAACATGTATCTTGCTACGTACTGTCCGTCGAGAGGAGCCCCCCGATGACCGGACTTCCTCACCCCCCGGCGACCACCTCCGACCAGGCAGCCTGGAGTGGCGTCCTCGCCCTCCACGCGTACGTCGAGCGACAGCTCACCCAGGCCCTGCAGCGCCGGCACGGCATAGGGCTCTCGGAATTCCGCGCCCTGGAGTGCCTCGTCGATTCCCCCGCGGGCGAGCTGCGGATGCAGGACCTCGCCGACAAGGTCGGCCTCGGCCAGAGTTCGGTGACGCGCCTGGTGGGGCGGCTGGACAGCGCGGGCTTCGCCGTCCGCGACCTGTGCCCGGACGACAAGCGCGGGGTCTACGCGGTGATCACCGACGCCGGCCGGGAGCGCTACGCCTCGGCCCGCGGCACGTACGGCGAGGTCCTGACCTCGGCCCTGGACACCGCGGACGGCGCCCCCTCCCTGTCCCCCACCGTCCAGGCGCTGCGCGGCGGCGCCTGACCGTCCCGGCGGGCCCCTCACACACGGCCTCGGGCATGTTTCCGGCGTCTCCCCGCCGAGCAAAAGAATGCATGTACAATCAAGTACCAGCCTCGGGCCTTGAGGCCGCCTGCTGAAAGGACCCGCCATGCAGTGGCTCTACCTCGCCGTCGCCGACATCTTCGAGGTCGTCGTCGCCATCGCCGCCGGCAAGGCGGAGGGGTTCAGAAACCGCCGGTGGACGGCGGTGACCCTGGTCAGCGGCGCCATCGGGACGTACCTCCTGAGCCGGGCGCTGCTGACCTTCGACGTCGGCGTCGGCTACGCGGTCTGGACGTCCGTCGCCGGGGTCGGGATCACCCTGCTCGGCGCGGCGCTCTTCAAGCAGCGCCTGGACTGGCGCAAGGCGCTCGGCATCGCCGTCATCATCACCGGCGTCGTCGGCCTCCAGCTCAGCGGCGCCGCGTAACGCTCCCGCCCGCCCCCGCTCCCACCTCCTCCCCCGCTCCCGCACGCGCCCACCCACGAAAGGACCCGGGCTGATGTCCGACACCGGCCGTTCCGCCGCCAACCCCTGGCTCGTCCTCCTCCTGGCGGGAGGGTTCGAGATCGGCTACGCGCTCTCCGTGGGCGGCAGCCACGGCTTCACCCGCGTGCTCTGGTCGCTCGTCGCCGTCGTGTTCTTCCTGCTGACGCTGTGGGCCCTGAGCGTCGCGCTGCGCGCCATCGACGTCGGCATCGGTTACGCGGTCTGGGCCGGCATCGGCTCGGCCGGTGCCGCGCTGCTGGGTCCCGTCTTCTTCGACGAGACCCTCACGACCCCGCAGGCCCTGTGGCTCGGGCTGATCATCGTCGGCGTGGTGTGGCTCAAGCTCGCCGACCGGCCGCGTCCCTCCCGGCAGGCAGTGGCGGCGCCGCAGGAGGTCGGCGCGGACCGCTGAGCCGTACCGGCCACGGCGTTCCGGTCACGGCGTTCCGGTCACGTCTCCGGCAGGACGCCCGCGGCGCGGGCGGCGGTGAGCCAGTCGGGGAACTCACGCAGCAGGCTGTCGTACAGCTCCGTGTCGGAGAGCGCCTTCGGGGTGCTGCCCGCGGCGAAGAAGCCGGCGTTGTCGACGATCCGGCGGCCCGGCACCGGCAGGTCGTCGAGCTTGCGCAGGAAGCGGAACTCGTCGTCGCCGAAGCCCACGAACTGCCAGAAGATCGGCAGCCGTGCGGACACGCACAGCACGTGCTCGGCGGCGGCCTTCGAGGTCGGCGACCCGTCGGTCTGGAAGACCACGAAGGCGGGGTCGGACGCGCCGCTTCGCTCGTAGTGGTCGATGACCTCCTGCATGGCGAGGTGGTAGTTGGTGCGGCCCATGTGGCCCATGGAGTCGTGCAGCGGGCCGATGCGGTCCCGGTAGTCGTCGAGGCCTATCGCGGCCGTGCCGTCCACCTCGGTGGAGAAGAAGACGACCGGCACCACCCCGTCGTCGTCGAGGTGGGCGGCGAGCGCGAGGGTCTGCTCGGCCAGGTGCTGCACGGAGCCGTCCCGGTAGTAGGGCCGCATGCTGCCGGAGCGGTCCAGCACCAGGTAGACGGCCGCCCGCTCGCCGCCGACCCGGTGCTTGTCCAGCGAGACGGCCGCGCTCTTGAAGAGGCTGACGAGCCCCGGGGCGCTCGCGGCGACCTTCTCCAGGCTGACGGCGGGACCGCCGGTTCCGGCCGCGGCGGGGCGGGGGCGCTTGCGGTAGTCGATCCGGGGCGGCTTGCGGTAGTCGATGGCCATGGGCCGGGATTCTCCTCCTGCCCGGCGCCGCCGCGCACGCGGTCGCCCACACAGTCGCGCACACCGTGGCGCACACCGATGACTTCGCGCTCCGCGACCGGTCTGCACTCGTAGGCACGACCTACAGGAGGCGATCATGTTCGAGTCGACGAAGGCGTTCAGCGGCTTCTCGGTGGACGACGTCGAGGCCGCGGCGGCGTTCTACGGCGACACGCTGGGCCTGAAGGTGTCACGGCAGAACGGGCTGCTGACACTGCACATCGCGGGTGGCCGGGACGTCCTGGTCTATCCCAAGCCGGACCACACGCCCGCGACGTTCACCGTCCTCAACTTCCCCGTCCCCGACATCGAGGCGGCCGTGGACGAGCTGGGGCGGCGCGGGGTGCGCCTGGAGCGCTACGAGCAGCTGCCCGCGGACGAGCGGGGGATCTTCCGTGGCGGCGGCCCGCTCATCGCCTGGTTCACCGACCCCGCGGGCAATGTGCTCTCCGTGCTGGAGGAGTCCGACTGAGGTCCCCCGAGGCACCGCGCAGCCGGCGCGGGAGAGCGGAAGAGCCCGGCCGCACGGGGGGCCGGGCTCTTCCGTAGGTGCTCGGAGTGCTGCCGGGAGCTCTGCCCGGAGCGCGGCGAGGGGTCAGTCCTCGGCGCCGCCCTCGGACTCGTCGCCGCCCTCGGCGGCCTCGTCGGTGTCCTTGGCCAGGCCCAGCGTGTCCACGGCCCACTTGTCGAACTCGATCGACGCGCGCACCCAGCTCACCGTGCTGGAGACGAAGTGCTCCAGGCCGACGCCCAGCCCGATCATCAGCTGGGCCTCGCCGACGAGGCGCACCCCGCCGTCGTCGTTGGTGTGGGTGTAGACCTTCGGCCACAGCGTGCGGCGGTTCCAGTCGTCGATGACCTCGTGCAGCTGCGCCTTGTCGTCGACCTCGAACGGACGGTCGTAGAAGGTCCGGACGGCGAAGACCGCCTGCTCGCCCTCGCCACGGAACATGAAGTACGTGCGGAAGTCCTCCCAGGGCGCGACGAGGTCACCCTCCTCGTCGACCAGGTACTTCAGCTCCATCTGGTCGAGCAGCTGCTTGACCAGGTCCTGGTCGGGGATGACCACACCGCTGTTACCAGCGGACGAGGGGTCCGGCTGGCCCCCGAAATCAGGAATCGAGGACGGGTCGATGCTCACCGTGAAGTCCCTTCGTGACGTCTGACTGCCATCCTCCCTCATCCGCACCCCCGGGGGGAAACCCCAGGGGTGCGCGGGCCCGGCGCCGGTCACCGGGCGGCAGCAGCCGTCACCGAGCGGTGCCGGCGGCCGTCGCCCGGCCAGAGCCCGGCTGTCACCCGGCCCTCACCCGGCACCCGGTTACCGCCCGGCCGTCACTTGCCGAGGTCGGGCCCGGTGGAGCCGGTGGCCGCGCCGACGATCAGGCCGTCCGCGGCGCGGTCCACCCGGACCGTCTGCCCGTCCGTGATCTCCCCGGCGAGCAGTTCGCGGGCCAGCGGGTCGCCGATCGCGGTCTGCACCAGGCGGCGCAGCGGCCGGGCGCCGTAGGCCGGGTCGTTGCCCTCCTCGGCCAGCCAGTCCAGCGCCGCGTCGGTGACCTCCAGGTTGAGCCTGCGGTCCTTGAGTCGGGCGGCGAGCCGGTCGGTCTGCAGCCGGGCGATCCTCCGCAGCTCGTCCTTGCTGAGCGCGGAGAAGACCACGGTGTCGTCGAGCCGGTTGAGGAACTCGGGCTTGAAGGACGCCCGCACCGTGGCCAGCACGTTCTCCCGCTTCTGCTCCTCGGTGAGCGCCGGGTCCACCAGGTACTGGCTGCCGAGGTTGGAGGTCAGGATGAGGATCACGTTCCGGAAGTCGACCGTACGGCCCTGGCCGTCGGTGAGCCGCCCGTCGTCCAGCACCTGGAGCAGGACGTCGAAGACCTCCGGATGCGCCTTCTCGACCTCGTCGAGCAGCACCACGCTGTACGGGCGGCGGCGCACCGCCTCGGTGAGCTGGCCGCCCTCCTCGTAGCCGACGTATCCGGGCGGGGCGCCGACGAGCCGCGCGACCGAGTGCTTCTCGCCGTACTCGCTCATGTCGATACGGACCATGGCCCGCTCGTCGTCGAAGAGGAAGTCGGCGAGCGCCTTGGCCAGCTCGGTCTTGCCGACGCCGGTCGGGCCGAGGAAGAGGAAGGAGCCGGTGGGGCGGTCGGGGTCGGCGATGCCGGAGCGGGAGCGGCGCACCGCGTCGGACACCGCGCGCACCGCCTCGCTCTGCCCGATGAGCCGGCGGCCCAGCTCGTCCTCCATCCGCAGCAGCTTCTGCGTCTCGCCCTCCAGCAGCCGGCCCGCGGGGATACCGGTCCAGGCGGCGACGACGTCGGCGATGTCGTCCGGGCCGACCTCCTCCTTGACCATCGTCTCCTGCGCCGCGGCCTCCTGTTCCTCCCGGGTGGCCTCCTCCAGCTCGGCCTCCAGCTTGGGCTTCTCGGCGTAGAGCAGCTTGGAGGCGGTCTCGAAGTCGCCGTCGCGCTGGGCGCGGTCGATCCGGGTGTCGATGTCGTCGAGGTGCTCCTTGAGCTCACCGACCCGGTTGAGGCCCTGCTTCTCCTTCTCCCAGCGGGCGGTCAGGCCGCGCAGCTCCTCCTCGCGGTCGGCGAGGTCCCGGCGCAGCTTGTCCAGCCGCTGTACGGAGGCCGGGTCCGTCTCGTTGCGCAGCGCCATCTCCTCCATGCGCAGCCGGTCGACCGAGCGCTGCAGCTCGTCGATCTCGACGGGCGAGGAGTCGATCTCCATCCGCAGCCGGGACGCGGACTCGTCGACCAGGTCGATGGCCTTGTCCGGCAGGAAGCGCGAGGTGATGTAGCGGTCGGACAGTGTCGCGGCCGCGACCAGCGCGGAGTCGGCGATCTGGACCTTGTGGTGCGCCTCGTAGCGGCCCTTGAGCCCGCGCAGGATCGCGACCGTGTCCTCCACGGTCGGCTCGGCGACCAGCACCTGCTGGAAGCGGCGCTCCAGCGCCGGGTCCTTCTCGATCCGCTCGCGGTACTCGTCCAGCGTCGTCGCGCCGACCATGCGCAGCTCGCCGCGTGCCAGCATCGGCTTGAGCATGTTGCCCGCGTCCATCGCCGAGTCGCCGCCGGCCCCCGTGCCGACGACCGTGTGCAGCTCGTCGATGAAGGTGACGATCTGCCCGTCGCTGTCCTTGATCTCGGCGAGTACGGCCTTCAGCCGCTCCTCGAACTCCCCGCGGTACTTCGCGCCCGCGACCATCGCCCCGAGGTCGAGCGAGACCAGCCGCTTGTTGCGCAGCGACTCGGGCACGTCGCCCTTGACGATGCGCTGCGCCAGGCCCTCGACGACGGCGGTCTTGCCGACGCCGGGCTCACCGATCAGCACCGGGTTGTTCTTCGTCCGCCGGGAGAGCACCTGCACGACCCGGCGGATCTCCTGGTCGCGGCCGATCACCGGATCCAGCCGGCCCTCCCGGGCGGCCGCGGTGAAGTCGGTGCCGTACTTCTCCAGCGCCTTGTAGGTGCCCTCGGGATCCTGGCTGGTCACGCGCTGCCCCCCACGGGCGGTCTCGAAGGCGGCCAGCAGCTTCTTGCCGTCGGCCCCCTGACGGGTGAGCAGCTCGCTGGCCGAGCCGCCCTTGACGGCGATGCCGATGAGCAGGTGCTCGGTGGAAAGGTACGCGTCCCCCAGCTCCTTGGCCCGTTCCGCGGCGTCCGCGATGACCGCCAGCAGATCGCGGTTGGCCTGCGGCGGGGCCACCGTCGAGCCCTGCACCTTCGGCAGCTGCTCGACGAGCTGTGCGGCCTGCGCGCGCAGCCCCGCCGGATCGGCGCCGACGGCGGTCAGCAGGTCCAGCACGTTCTCGTTGTCCGCGCCGCTCAGCAGCGCGAGCAGCAGGTGCGCGGGCGTGAGGTCCGGGTTGCCCTCGGAGACCGCCCGGGTGTTGGCGGCGTTGAGCGCTTCCCGGCTCTTGTTCGTCAGCTCGGCGTCCACGGGGTCGGATCCTCCTCGGGGTGCTTGTTCCATTCTGGCCCGCCCCACGGTCGAGGGCACGCCGACGCTGCGGGCGCGGCTGCGCCGCGGGGCACGCGTCTTCAAGCTGCGACTACGCCGTGGGGCGAGAGTTTTGAGGGGGCGCGGGGAACTGCGCGACAAGCCACCCCCGGGCGGTGGTCCGGATCGGACCGAAGAGACCCTTTGGGTCGGTTTTCGACCCGCGCCCCGGCGGGGGCTGCTCGCGCGGTTCCCCGCGCCCCCTCAAAACGCTCGCCCTACGCAGAGGGCAGCCCGCAGCCCGTGCTCGGCCGGGCGGAGCGAGCCCCTCCGCCAATCGGCGTCGTCAGGCGCCTACGCGCCGTCGCGCTTGGGGCGCCACACCACGAGCGCGCTGGTGTGCTGGACGTCCTGGTAGGGGACGAGATCGCGGCGGTACGAGGCGTGCACCGCCGCCTCGCGCTGCTGGATGAGCGCGGCCGCGCCCTCCACCGTGGCGGTGAGTTCGGCGACGCGCGCCTGGAGCGCGGCGACCTGGTTCTCCAGCTCGATGATGCGCTTGATGCCGGCCAGGTTGATGCCGTCGTCCTGGGAGAGCCGCTGCACCTCGCGCAGCTGCTCGATGTCGCGTGCGGAGTAGCGGCGGCCCCGCCCGGCCGTGCGGTCGGGCGAGACCAGGCCGAGGCGGTCGTACTGCCGCAGGGTCTGCGGGTGCAGCCCGGACAGCTCGGCGGCCACGGAGATGACGTAGACCGGGGTCTCCTCGGTGAGCTGGTACGGGTTGCGCCCGCGCGGGGCACCCCCCGGACCCCGTGGAGTGCGTGCGCCACCGGTGCCGGAGCCGCGCGGGCCCGGCCCCGGACCGTCCGTCCGGCCGTCGATGTTCATCCGTTCACGCTCCCTTTGCCGCCTTGAACAGCTCGGCCCGCGGGTCGAAGTCCGCGGTGGCCTCCCGGTAGGCCTCCAGTGCGTCGAGCGCCTTGCCCTCGCTCGTCTCCGGCACCGCCACCTCGACGGTGACCAGCAGATCGCCGCGCGAGCCGTCCTTGCGGACGGCGCCCTTGCCGCGGGCGCGCAGGGTGCGGCCGTTGGGGGTGCCGGGCGGGAGCTTGAGGGTGACGGGCGGGCCGCCGAGGGTGGGCACCTTGACCTCGCCGCCGAGCGCCGCCTCCGTGAAGCTGACCGGAACGGTCACCGTGAGGTTGGCGTCCTTGCGGCCGAAGACCGGGTGCTTGCCGACGTGCACGACCACGTAGAGGTCGCCCGCCGGGCCGCCGCGCTCGCCGGGGGCGCCCTTGCCGCGCAGCCGGATGCGCTGCCCGTCGGTGACGCCCGCCGGGATGCGGACCTGCATGGTGCGCGAGCTCTTGGCGCGCCCGCTGCCGTGGCAGACCTCGCAGGGGTTCTCCGCGATCAGGCCGCGACCCTTGCAGTCCACGCACGGGTCGGTGAGCGAGAAGCCGCCCCCGCCACCGCGCGAGACCTGGCCGGTGCCGACGCAGGTCGGGCACACCCGGGGGGTGCCGTTCTTGTCGCCGGTGCCGGAGCAGGCCTTGCAGGGGGCCTGCGAGGACATCCGCAGCGGGACCGTGGCCCCGTCGACGGCCTCGGTGAAGCTCAGCGTGACCTCGGACTCGACGTCCTGGCCGCGCCGCGGCTGCACCCGGGTGCCGCCGCCGCGGTTGAAGAGCCCGCCGAAGACGTCCCCGAGCCCGCCGCCGAAGCCGCCGCCCTGGCCCCCGCCGGGGGCCTGGCCGCCGGCGCCGCCGCCGAAGAGGTCGCCCAGGTCGAAGTTGAAGCCGCCGGTGCCGCCCGCGCCCGGGCCGGGGCGGAAGCCGCCGTTCCCGAACAGCGCGCGGCCCTCGTCGTACTCCTTGCGCCGTTTGGTGTCCGAGAGGACGTCGTTGGCCTCGGAGATCTCCTTGAAGCGCTCCTCCGCCTTGGCGTCGCCCTTGTTGGCGTCCGGGTGGAACTCGCGGGCGAGCTTCCGGTACGCCTTCTTGATCTCGGCATCCGTGGCGTCCTTGGGGACGCCGAGGACCTTGTACAGGTCCTTTTCCAGCAGGTCCCTACTGATGCTCATCCCCGGCGTCCCTCCTTCCGGCCGTGAAGGCTCTCTCTACACCGTCAGCCCTGCTCCGGGCCACCGTTCTCCTCGTCGTCCGCCGTGTCCGCCTTCGCGTCCCGGTCGTCCGCCGTCTCGTCGGCGGCCTTCCCGGAGCCCGGCTGCGGTTCGGCGACCGCGACCCGGGCGGGCCGCAGATTGCGCTCACCGAGGCGGTACCCGGGCTGGAGGATCTGCACGCATGTCGTCTGCGTGACATCCGGCGAATAGCTGTGCATCAGGGCCTCGTGCACCAGCGGGTCAAAGGGCTCGCCCTCCTTGCCGAACTGCTGCAGCCCCAGCTTCGCCGCGACCGTCTCCAGCGACTCGGCCACCGACTTGAAGCCGCCGACCAGCTCGCCGTGCTCGCGCGCCCGGCCGATGTCGTCGAGCACCGGGAGCAGCTCGGTGAGCAGGTTGGCCACCGCGATCTCCTTGACGGCGACGCGGTCGCGCTCCACCCTGCGGCGGTAGTTCTGGTACTCGGCCTGCAGGCGCTGGAGGTCCGCGGTGCGCTCGTTGAGCGCGGTGCGCACCTGGTCCAGCTGTGCCCGCAGCGCGGTCAGCTCCTGGGCGTCCCCGCCACCGGCCCCCGGGGCCGCCTCGTCGGCGGTCCCGGAGTCCTTGCCTGCCGCCGAGCCCTTGCCGGGCTTGGCGTCACCGGCCTCGGAAGGGACGTCGGGCTCCGGCTCGAAGCCCTTCGGCTCCTCCGTCACGCGGCACCGTCCCTCTTGTCGTCGTCGACGATCTCGGCGTCCACGACGTCGTCGTCCGCGGCACCGGGCTGCTCGCCCGCGGCCGCGCCGGCACCCGCCTGGGCGGCGCCGTCACCGGGCGCGTTGGCGTAGAGCGCCTGGCCCAGCTTCTGGCTGACGGCGGCGACCTTCTCGGTGGCCTCGCGGATCGACGCGGTGTTGTCGGCGTCGGTCGACTCGTTCTTGAGCTTCTCCTTGAGGTCCGCGATGGCGGCCTCGACCTCGGACTTCACGTCCTCGGGGAGCTTGTCCTTGTTGTCCGCGATGAACTTCTCGGTCTGGTAGGCCAGCTGCTCGCCCTGGTTGCGGGTCTCGGCGGCCTCGCGGCGGCGGTGGTCCTCCTCCGCGTACTGCTCGGCCTCGGACCGCATGCGGTCGACCTCGTCCTTCGGCAGCGAGGAGCCGCCGGTGACGGTCATCCGCTGCTCCTTGCCCGTGCCCAGGTCCTTCGCGCCGACGTGCATGATGCCGTTGGCGTCGATGTCGAAGGTGACCTCGATCTGGGGCATGCCGCGCGGGGCCGGCGGCAGACCGGTCAGCTCGAACATCCCGAGCTTCTTGTTGTACGCGGCGATCTCGCGCTCGCCCTGGTAGACCTGGATCTGCACGGACGGCTGGTTGTCCTCGGCCGTCGTGAAGATCTCCGAGCGCTTGGTCGGGATCGTGGTGTTGCGCTCGATCAGCTTGGTCATGATGCCGCCCTTGGTCTCGATACCGAGGGACAGCGGGGTGACGTCGAGCAGCAGGACGTCCTTGACCTCGCCCTTGAGCACACCGGCCTGGAGGGACGCGCCGATGGCGACGACCTCGTCCGGGTTGACGCCCTTGTTGGCCTCCTTGCCACCGGTCAGCTCGCGCACCAGCTCGGCGACCGCGGGCATACGGGTGGAGCCGCCGACGAGGACGACGTGGTCGATCTCGGACAGCTGGATGCCGGCGTCCTTGATCACGTTGTGGAACGGCGTCTTGCAGCGCTCCAGCAGGTCGCTGGTCAGCTGCTGGAACTGCGCCCGGGTGAGCTTCTCGTCCAGGTGCAGCGGGCCCTCGGCGGACGCCGTGATGTAGGGCAGGTTGATGGACGTCTCGGTCGAGCTGGACAGCTCGATCTTCGCCTTCTCCGCCGCCTCACGCAGGCGCTGGAGGGCCATCTTGTCCTTGCCCAGGTCCACGCCGTGGCCGGACTGGAACTGCTTGACCAGGTAGTCGACGACGCGCTGGTCCCAGTCGTCACCACCGAGGTGGTTGTCGCCGTTGGTGGCCTTGACCTCCACGACGCCGTCGCCGATCTCCAGCAGCGAGACGTCGAAGGTGCCGCCGCCGAGGTCGAAGACCAGGATCGTCTGGTCGTCCTTGTCCAGGCCGTAGGCGAGCGCGGCCGCGGTCGGCTCGTTGACGATGCGCAGTACGTTCAGGCCCGCGATCTCGCCGGCCTCCTTGGTGGCCTGCCGCTCGGAGTCGTTGAAGTACGCCGGCACGGTGATGACCGCGTCGGTGACCTTCTCGCCGAGGTAGGCCTCCGCGTCCCGCTTGAGCTTCTGCAGGATGAAGGCGCTCATCTGCTGCGGGTTGAAGTCCTTGCCGTCCAGGTTGATCTTCCAGTCGGTGCCCATGTGGCGCTTGACCGACCGGACGGTCCTGTCGACGTTGGTGACCGCCTGGCGCTTGGCCACCTCACCGACGAGCACCTCGCCGTTCTTGGCGAAGGCGACGACGGACGGCGTGGTCCTGGCGCCCTCTGCGTTGGTGATGACGGTGGGCTCGCCGCCTTCGAGAACGCTGACGACGGAGTTTGTCGTGCCCAGGTCGATGCCGACCGCACGTGCCATGGTGGATTCCTCCTGCTGACTACTTGAGTGGAACTGACTCAAGGGTGCACGAGGGTCGCGACTATGTCAACAGAGGTGAGTCGAGGCGACTCAACTTAGCCGCGCGGGCCTCGCGCACCCGACCGCCGCAGCAGGGGCGGCTTCGGCCGCAGCAGCGGGGACGGCCCGGCCCGGTGCGGCAGGGCCGCCCGGCACCCGTGCGACGCGCGACACAGATCACCAGTGGTGCGGCTTTATGGGCTCCCCGTTCCCGGGTAACCTCAGCCAGGACCGGATTAAGTTACCGCTTAGTAGAGTGAGCGCCCCTGTACGCGGGTACGAGGACGCCGTCCCTTACGGGTAACCCGTACCCGTTCCTCCCGTTCGTACCGTGCGCAGGCCCGAGGAGCCCTCATGCAACTCGCCGCGATCATCGTGTCGCTGGTCCTCACCGCGGTCGGCGTCGCGCTGTTCAGCCTCGCCGTCGCGCAGATCTACCGGTTCGTCCGGCTGGGCAAGCCCGTGCCGGCCGGCAGCCGCACGAACGACCCCACGGCCCGTACGACCACGATGCTGCGGGAGTTCGTCGGCCACACCCGGATGAACAAGTGGGGCGTCATCGGCGTCGCCCACTGGTTCGTCGCGGTCGGCTTCCTGACGCTGGGCCTGACGATCGTCAACGCCTACGGCCAGCTCTTCAAGGCCGACTGGATGCTGCCGGTGATCGGCGACTGGCTGCCGTACGAGCTGTACACGGAGTTCATCGCCCTGCTCACCACGCTCGGCATCATCACCCTCATCGTGATCCGGCTGCTGAGCCTGCCCTCCCGGGCCGGCCGCAAGTCCCGCTTCGCCGGCTCCACGGCCTGGCAGGCGTACTTCGTCGAGTACGTCATCCTCGTCATCGGCGTGGCGATCCTGACGCTGCGCGGCCTGGAGGGCGCCCTGCACGGCGTGGACGGCTACGAGGCCGGGTACTTCGCCTCGTACCCGCTCGTCGCGGGCTTCCGCGGCCTGAGCACGGACACGCTGCAGAACCTCGTGTACGCCGTCGCCATGGTCAAGCTCGCCGTCACCATGACATGGGCGATCGTGGTCGGCCTCAACACCGACATGTCGGTGGCCTGGCACCGCTTCCTGGCCTTCTTCAACATCTGGTTCAAGCGCAACGCGCACGGCGAGGTCTCGCTGGGCGCCCTGCAGCCCATGACCAGCGAGGGCAAGCCGATCGACTTCGAGGACCCGGGCGAGGACGACGTCTTCGGCGTCTCCAAGGTCGAGGAGTTCTCCTGGAAGGGCATCCTCGACTTCTCCACCTGCACCGAGTGCGGCCGCTGCCAGTCGCAGTGCCCCGCCTGGAACACCGGCAAGCCGCTGTCGCCCAAGCTGCTGATCATGTCGCTGCGCGACCACGCCAACGCCAAGGCCCCCTACCTGCTGGCCGGCGGCGGCAAGAACGCCGAGGGCGAGGAGCGCGCCACACCCGAGCAGCTCGCCGGCGTCCCCGCCGCCGCGCTCGCCGAGGCCGAGCGCCCGCTCATCGGCACCGCCGAGGAGAACGGCGTCATCGACCCCGACGTGCTGTGGTCCTGCACCACGTGCGGCGCGTGCGTCGAGCAGTGCCCGGTCGACATCGAGCACATCGACCACATCATCGACATGCGCCGCTACCAGGTGATGATCGAGTCGTCCTTCCCCTCCGAGGCGGGCACGATGCTCAAGAACCTGGAGAAGAAGGGCAACCCCTGGGGCCTGCCGAAGAAGCAGCGCCTGGCGTGGGTCAAGGAGGTCGACTTCCCCGTGCCCGTGGTGGGCGAGGACGTCGAGGACCTGACCTCGGTCGACTACCTGTACTGGGTCGGCTGCGCGGGCTCCCTGGAGGACCGCGCCAAGAAGACCACCAAGGCCTTCGCCGAACTGCTGCACATGGCGGGCGTCAACTTCGCGATCATGGGCGGCGAGGAGAACTGCACCGGCGACTCGCCGCGCCGCCTCGGCAACGAGTTCCTCTTCCAGCAGCTCGGCACCGAGAACGTCGCGATGCTCAACATGGCCTTCGGCGAGGAGCTGGACGACGACGGCAAGACCGTCGCCGCGAGCCGCAAGCCGCGCTCGTCGAAGAAGATCGTCGCGACCTGCCCGCACTGCTTCAACACCATCGCCAACGAATACCCGCAGCTCGGCGGCGAGTACGAGGTCATCCACCACACGCAGCTGCTGCAGACCCTGGTCGACGAGGGCCGGCTCGTCCCCGTCACCCCCGTCGAGGGCCTCATCACCTACCACGACCCGTGCTACCTGGGCCGGCACAACAAGGTCTACACACCGCCGCGCGAGATCATCGCGAAGGTGCCGGGCCTGCGCAGCGAGGAGATGCACCGCCACAAGGACCGCGGCTTCTGCTGCGGCGCGGGCGGCGCCCGGATGTGGATGGAGGAGCGGATCGGCAAGCGCATCAACAACGAGCGTGTCGACGAGGCGCTGTCCCTCGACCCGGACATCGTCTCGACGGCCTGCCCGTTCTGCCTGGTGATGCTCACCGACTCCGTCAACGGCAAGAAGAACGAGGGCAAGGCGAAGGAGTCCGTGCAGGTCGTGGACGTCGCGCAACTGCTGCTCGACTCCGTCAGGACCGCACCGGCGCCGTCCGCGGCGGCCGCGGGAGCGGACTCCGCCACGGGCTGAGCGGCCGCGCCCGCGCGCGTGTCACAGCTTGGCAGCAAAGGCCGGGCCCAGCTTCCCGCCGGGCCCGGCCTTTCGCGGCAGCGGGTACGTTCGAATCGTGGCTGGATACGAGAACCGCGACCGACGAGGGCAGGACCCGCACGCGGCGGGCTACCCGCCGCCTTCGCCCCCGCCGCCGTCCCGGGCCCGCGGCGGCCGCGGGCAGGGCGCGTACGGGGGGGCTGCGCGCGGCGGGGCTGCCCACGGCGGCGGGGCTCCCTACGGTGGGGCCGCTCAGGGCGGCGCGGCTCACGGTGGGGCTCCCTACGGCGGGGCTCCTTACGGCGGGCCGCAGGGGCCGTATTCCGCGCCGGGCGAGCCGGAGTACTTCGAGCCCGCCCCCGCGTACGACGACGCGCCCGGCCACACGCGGGCGTTCACGATGGGGGAGCCGGCGCAGCTCGCGGACCCGTACGCGTACGGGTCGGGGCAGGGCGGCTACGGGGACGGCCCCGGGCCCGACGGTTACGGGCCCGACGGTTACGGCGCCGACGACAACGTGGCCACCTACCGGGCCGGCCAGAGCGCGGCCCCGCCCGTCGGCCCCCGGCTGCACTGGAAGGAACTGCTCCGCGGCATCGTGCTGCGCCCCGGCCGGACGTTCTGGCAGATGCGCGACCACACGATGTGGGCCCCCGCCCTCACCGTGACCTTCGGCTACGGCCTGCTCGCCGTCTTCGGCTTCGACAGCGCCCGCCACGACGTCCTCGGCGCGACGCTGTCCGCGAGCATCCCGCTCGTGCTCATGACGGCCGTCGCCGTCACCCTGAGCGGCCTGGTGCTCAGCGCGGTCACCACCACGATGGCCCGCCAGCTCGGCGGCGACGGCGCCTGGGCCCCCACGGTGGGCCTGGCCCTCCTCGTCACGGCCGTCACCGACGCCCCGCGCCTGTTCTTCGCCCTCTTCCTGGGCGGCGCCAACAGCTTCGTCCAACTGCTGGGCTGGCTCACCTGGCTGGCCTGCGCGGCCCTCATGACGTCGATGGTCGCGAAATCGCACGACCTGCCGTGGCCGAAGGCGCTGGGCGCGTCGGCGATCCAGCTGATCGCGCTGCTGATGCTCTTCAAACTCCCCCTGATCTAGCGGGAGTTCACACCTGCGTACGGTGGAAGTTCAGGTACGACCGGGAGGCGGTCGGCCCCCGCTGCCCCTGGTAGCGGGAGCCGTACTGCTGCGAGCCGTACGGGAACTCCGCCGGGGAGGTCAGCCGGAACAGGCACAGCTGCCCGATCTTCATCCCCGGCCAGAGCTTGATCGGCAGCGTCGCGACGTTCGACAGCTCCAGCGTCACGTGCCCGGAGAACCCGGGGTCGATGAACCCGGCGGTGGAGTGCGTGAGCAGCCCCAGCCGCCCGAGGCTCGACTTCCCCTCCAGCCGCGAGGCGACGTCGTCCGGCAGCGTGATGACCTCGTACGTCGAGGCCAGCACGAACTCACCGGGATGCAGGATGAAGGCGTCGTCCCCCTCGGGCTCCACCAGCCGCGTCAGATCCGGCTGCTCGACCGCGGGGTCGATGTGGGGGTACCGGTGGTTCTCGAACACCCGGAAGAAGCGGTCCAGCCGCACGTCGATACTCGAGGGCTGCACCATCGACGGTTCGAACGGGTCGACGCGGACGCGCCCGCTGTCGATCTCTTTCCGGATGTCGTTGTCTGAGAGAAGCACAGACCGACCCTAACCCAAGGGGAGGCGACGCCCTCCCCTCACTTCTCCCCGCGCACACCCTCTCCCACCGGCACCGCATGCCGCAGCCGCGCACACCGAGGACACCTCACCAACCGCCCCGGCCCCAACCGCTCAGCCCCCAACTGCTGCAACGGAAACGACCCGGTGGTGAACACATGCCCCTCCGCACAACGAACAGTGCGCTCCATGTAGCCCCTTCCCCAACTCCGCGTGGCCGACAAACCCACACATTAGGGGATCCCCCCGCCCCCACCCCAGAGCCACACACCCCCACCCCAAAACCTACCCCTCCCCCCACCTCCCCCCGCCCCCACGCCCGATGCGGTAGAGTACGGACGGAGCTTCCCCCGGGGACGGCTTTCCAGCGGATGTAGTTTAATGGTAGAACATGAGCTTCCCAAGCTCAGAGCGCGGGTTCGATTCCCGTCATCCGCTCCATTGTTAAGCCCCAGGTCACGGACTTGGGGCTTATTTGTTGTCCAGACCAATTCGAGGGTCGCGTGCCATATCCGTGCCATTGAGCGGCGAATCGCGCGACTTGAATGCGCCGGATGACCGCGACTGACCGCCGGACACCGAGGCTCTCTCGAATAACAAGACGCATTTCCAGTGAGGTGCGTCACGGGTAATTGCGAATAATGCCCCCATTCACCCTTCTACGTCCCCCCGAAGCGATACCGAAGTCCCGGGTGAGAGCGGGCGCACCGCCCACCGACCCCAAGGTCGACGGGCCGTGCCACTGCCGTGCCATAGCGGACCGTTTCGTCACCCCTCCGCTACCGGCCCGGAGTCAACGGGACCAGTGCGATTGGACTGTCTTGCGGGCTGAACCTGTCTGTGCGCCGAAGGCGTCTGCCACCGATCGGGACTTCCCCGCTCGAACGATCGCCGACCAGGCCGCACCGCTCTCCTCTGACTGCGCGCGAGCAGTCAAGTTCGCGTCCCTCGTGCGTTGGCGATAGCTGACCCGGCAGCCGAATCGCCATGGGCCTTTTACCGCGGTCGCGAGGAGCAGTCCTCGGGCATTTCTGCCGTGCCTGGTACCGGGTTCGTCCCATGGGCGCGGGGAGCAGTCCTTGACCTTGCCGAGGGTCCCGCTGACGGCGGGTCCATCCCCGCGGGCGCGGGGAGCAGTCTGACTGGCCTGCGGGTTTTCCACCTGGGCAACCCGTTTCCAACCAACTCCTAAAATTGCGACCAAAGGTGCAAAATATCGCATGCCGCCCACTGTCTCCCCAACGAACAGAGTAGCCACGCCCCACGGCGTGCCACGTCAGCCCGCGCGGGAATGTCGACCGCCCGAAGCCCACCGGCAGCGTCGAAGTCCGCTATCGCCGGCTTGCACCGTTTCTCCGCTGCATCCAAGGAAACGGCGGAGGGTCGAGCCACCGCGGCCATGCAGAGGTGTCGCGGTTCCCGCCCTCTGGTCAATTGATAAGCCCCGGATCGGTGATCCGGGGCTTATCAATCGTGCAATTCAGCTCGGCAGCTACGTCCTCGGGCGTCATCCTCAGCTTCCGCCAGGACGCTCATCCCCGAGCAGCTCGGGCGCCGGCGGGGCGGTGGGATCCTCGTTGGCGACGACAGCCCACACCCGCTTGCCTACACCCTCGCGCTCGCTCACACCCCACTGCGAGCCGGTGAGGGCGTCCACGAGAAGAAGACCCCGTCCGCAGTCCTCGTCCGCGGTCGCCTTCCGGAGTTCCGGCCGGTTGCCGTTGGCGTCGTGGACCTCGATGCGCACACCGCCGGGCGTCCGCTCGTAACGCGTCTCGATCTGGCGTCCGCGAGGAGAGCGGGCGTGCCGGACCGCGTTACCGAAGAGTTCCGAGAGGACCAGCTCGGCCGTTTCCGTGAGGCGGTTCATTCCCCAGGCCGCCAGTTCCTGGCGCAATTCCCGCCGGGCGACTCCCACGCATCGAGCACTGTGGGGCCACCGCCTCACCACGACAGGGACTTCGTCGTCGCTTTCCGCATGCACCATCAGGCCGCTCCCCACTTGGTTTCCGTCGACGTGTCTCCGGAAGACCAAACCGGTCGGACCCTGCTGCGGGCGATGCGTCATGCACACAGAGCGTCCACTCATGCACGTTCCGCATAAGCAGTGCGGAACGCAAGCAGGCCTCAGGTGCCCGGCGCCAACAGCTCCAGCGCCTCCTCCCAGCGGAAGCGGTCCGCGCCGCCGCCCGACTTCGGGGGATGCGGCTCGTAGCTGCTAATCCGTACGCCCATCGCGCGCAGGCGCGACAGGCTCTCGGCGTACGCCGGATGGGCGGCCATCGCGCTGTTCACGTACGGCAGGACGGCGGTCGGGATCCCGAGGCCGTACGCCTCGCACAGGATGCCCAACGCCAACGTGTCCGAGATCCCCGCCGCCCACTTGTTGATCGTGTTGAACGTCGCCGGCGCCACCGCGATCGCGTCCGCGGGCGGCAGCGGGCGAACGTCACCAGGGCGCCGCCACGCCGAACGCACCGGATACCCCGTCCGCGCCTCCACCGCCGCCTCGTCGATGAAGCCCAATCCCAGCGGCGTGGCCACCACGCCCACGCCCCAACCCCGGCCCTGGGCGGCCGAGATGAGCGTCCCCACGTCCGGGGCCACGCCCGCCGCGCACACGACGACGTACAGGAACGGCCTCTCCGGCGAATCACTCACGCGGGCACTCCCAACCGACGGGCGAAGTGGTGCAGTTCCGGCAGCGTACGGCGGCGGTCACGCGCAGCCATGTCGGCCACCAGCTCCAGCACAGCCGGTCGGCGCACGTCCTGGGCGGCGCAGCTCTCGGCGATCCGCAGTGCCTGGTAGCCGTCGGCAAGGCGGCCCTGCTGGCTGTACGCGCGGGCGGCGTCCGTCCAGAGGGCGGCCCGGCGTTCCGGTACCGGGATGTGGCGGCGCATGAGCGGCCGGGCGGCCTGGAGCGCGAGCCCTGCATCGCCGAGGACGACGGACGCGTTCACGGCGTGCAACTCGACGTTGATGGAGCCGAAGTTGGACCACCGGTCGGGCTCGCCGCCCGGCATCAGCTCGGCGATCTCCCGGGCCTCGGTCAGGAAGTCCTTGACGGAGCTGCGGTCGCCGCCCAGGCCTGCCGCCGTCACTCCTCGCAGGAGGAGCATCCCGAGGACGGCGAGATGCCGGGGAGACCGCCGGTCGTACGAGCCGGCCAGCTGGTCCACGGTGTGCCGGACCAGGGTGACCGCCTGGGCGGCGTGACGCTCGCGCGCGAGCAGGTGGGCGTGCAACCGCACGCTGGACGCCAGCACGACCGGGTCGCCGGAACGCTCGGTCTCCGCCATGGCCCGTCCCACGGCCAGCCAGGCGTGGCCGTGATCGCCGCGCTTGAGGAGAAGGCTCACGGAGGTCTGGTACGCGGCGGCCAGCATGCCGGTCGCCTCCGAGGAATGGACAGCGGCGCTGCGGAGGTCGGCGATGAGGGACGGCAGTTGGAGCTCCAGCCGGGCGTAGTCGCACGCGGAGAAGAGGGCCCGCACCCTCGTCATCCTGCTCGCCAGCTCGGGCAGGCTCTCCTCGCCGCTGCGCGGCGGCAGTGCGACGCCTGGAAGGAGCGACTGGACGAGTTCTCCGTACGGAACCGCAGCCGGTGCAGGTGCGGCGAGCGTGGCGACGCCCGCGGCGAGGAAGGCGCGACGGTGCATGTCTTCCATGTTCCCTCGCCCGGCGTTCCCGACGAGGGGAACTGTCGCCAGCCCCAGCGTCTCAGCAGGGATGCGGAGTTCGGCGGCAACAGCCCGCAGCACGCGTAAGTCCTCCGTCCCCCTGCCCTGTTCGAGGCGGCTGATCTTGGACTGGTGATATCCCAGCGCCGCCGCAACGTCGTTCTGGGAGCGCCTCGCGAGCGTGCGCGCGTGGCGCAGGAGCTCACCGATTCTCCGCGCCTCGTCCTGCTCTGCGGCCATGTGCCCGGCTCCCTCCGCCCGTGCAGATCCTCCCCCTGGACAACGAGCGAGAACACCTCGCCCACCCTTCATGCGGGATCTGCATAGCCCATGCGGCACCAGCAGGTCGGATGGAGCGTCCCGGGCGGTCAACGGTTTCGTGGTGAGCCGTACCCGCCCAGGAGGCCCCGCATGGAATCGCAGTACCTCAATCCCCGAGGCACCGCACCGACCACGACCGCCGAGGTCATCGCCATCCGCCCTGGCCCGCCCCTCACCGGCACGGTGACTGTCGACGGCTCGAAGAACGCCGCCCTTCCGCTGCTGGCTGCGGCAGCCGTCCTCCCCTCGCCGGTGCGCCTGAACAATCTCCCCGCGAGCAGCGACGTACACGTCATGATCACGCTCCTCCGCGAGGCCGGCCTCGACGTGGGCGGGTTCCCGGGACAGGACGACGCTGTGCTCGTCGCACCGGCCAGTGCCCGGCGGCCGAATCCCGAACTCCTCAGCGCTGCGGGGCGTATCCGGGCCTCGTACTACCTCGTCCCGGCCCTTCTCGCTCTCTACGGACGCGCTCTCCTGCCCTGGCCCGGCGGGTGCCGCATCGGCGACCGGGGCATGGAGCAGCACTTCCGGGTGTACGAGGCGTACGGCGACCGGTGTTCGAGCCACCACCACGGGTACGAAGTCGCGTTGGGGAGCGTCACCCAGCGCACCGTGTCCGTGGCCCTGCCGTTCCGCTCCCGGGGAGCGACGGTCGCCGCCATCCTTCGGGCGGTCGTCTCCGGATGCGAGTTGCGGCTCGCCAAGCCGAATCTCTCTCCCGAAGTGCGCGGCGTCATCGACGCGTTGGGGACCATCGGCTGGGTTGCCGACGCCCGCCGAGATCTCCTCGTCCTCGTTCCCCCGGTCCGTACGACGGAAGCGTCCGGCGTCTGGTCCGTGCCGGGCGACAAGGTCGAGGCCGGGACCCTCGCCTGCGCGGTCGCCGCCACCGCCGGCACTGCCCGGATCGAGGGCATCCGCAGCTGCGACATCGCTCCCGCCACCGCCCGGCTGCGCCGGGCCGGTGTCGTGGTCACCGAAGAGCCGGACGCACTCATGGTCGACGCCCGGGAGATCGGCACCAAAGGCCGCTCTCTGCATGCCTCCGCGTCCCTGTCCCCGGACGGCCTGGACGCCGACTTCGAACCGTCCCTGCTGGCCTTGGCACTCGGCGTACCCGGGCACCACGCCTTCGCAGACACGATCAACCCCGGCCGCCACGCCAACCTGATCCCCCAACTACGCAGTATGGGCGCGGAGATCGAGGAGATCTCGCCCACGCAGTGCCGGTTCACCGGTCCACAACGGCTGACGGGCGCGGGCGTGGAGACGACCGACATCCGCACCGGAGCCGCCCTCCTCATCGCGGGACTGTCCGCCGACGGCATCACCACCCTCGGCGGCCTCGAACAGCTCCGCCGCGGTCACGCCGAGCTGCCGGGCAAACTCCGGTCGCTCGGGGCGGACATCTGCGAGGTCGCCCCGTGACGCGGCGCCTTCGGCGCGTGCTCGCCACCACCGACTTCCACTCCGCCTTCGACGACGCGGGGCCGCTGCTGACCTACCTGTCGACCGCCCGCCCGGACACCCTCGTCATGGACAGCGGCGACTTCTTCGAGGGCACCGGCTACTACCGCCTCGGTGGCGGCACCCTCGAACGCAGCGCCCTCCTCGGGCTGTACGACGTGATCGCCCCCGGCAACCACGGCTGGCGGCACTACTTCGAGTCCGACCTGCACCGCATCACCGTCTGCGCCAACGCGTACGACGACGAGGGTCGTCGGCTCTTCCGCCAGGTGGACGTACGCCGGGTCGGGGACCGCACGACGGCGGTGACCGGTGTCATCGGCCCTCAAGCGTTCAACGCCGTGCCGTACGCCCAGCGTGTCGGCCAGCGTGTGACCGACCCGGCCCGAGCCCTCCACGAACTCCGGCTCGCGCACCGGGAGGTGGACTCCTGGATCGTGCTCAGCCACTCCGGCTTCGAGGAGGATCTGCGTCTCGCCGACGCCTGCCCGTTCGTCGACGTCATCTTCGCCGGTCACTGCCACGGACCCTGGTACGGCCCCGTCCGCGTCGGCGGCACGTCCGTCGTCAAGGGCTACGAACTCGGCGCCGGGTACGCCTCCGCCGAGCCGTCGGAACACGGCTGGAGAGCGCAGGTCTCCCGTTTCCCGGAGACCGGATCACCCTTCCCGGCGAAACTGGGCGCGCTGCACACACAGATCGTCGCTGCCGCGCGGCAGCTCGCCGTAACGCTGGGCGCGGTGAGGCCTCCGTACCGGCACACCACCCTGGACCGCCGAGCGTTGCTGACCGACGTCGTCAACCGCCTCTGTACGGACGCCACGGCGGACGCGGTGCTCCTCAACGAAACCGCCCTGCGGACCACCCGGCTCGGCGACGTCCTCTCGCGCGGCGGCCTCCTCACCTTCGAGCCGTTCGGCAACCAGCTCGTGCGCGCGGTCGTCCCTCCGGATTTCCAGCAAAGCCCCGACGCTCTTGTCGCCCACCTCACGGCGTACGCGGGCCCGATCGTGGCAGCCCCCCATCCGTTCCCGCGACGCGTCCGGAGCGTCCTGACCACCGGCTACCTCGCCGACGTCCTTGCCACTCCCGCGGAGACGACCGGTCTCCCCCTGGCTCAGGCCGTCCGGCACGCCCTCACCGAAAGGATCGACGGTGATCCTCACCGGCCCTGAGATCGCCGTCGCGGCCGGCGACGGACGCTTACGCATCACGCCGTTCGACCTGGACCAGGTCAACCCGAACAGCTACAACGTCCGGCTCGGAACGACCCTGCTGGTCTACGCCGACGACGTCCTCGACGCTCACCGCCCCAACCACACCCGCCGCATCGAGATCGGCACGGAGGGACACGTACTGGAGCCTGGCCAGCTCTACCTCGGCCACACCGTCGAGCGCGTGGGCTCGGACACCTTCGTCCCGCTGCTCTTCGGCCGCTCCTCGGTCGGCCGCCTAGGCCTGTTCGTGGAGATCACCGCCCCGATCGGCGACATCGGCTTCCACGGCCAGTGGACGCTGATGCTCTCCCCGATCCGGCCGCTGCGGGTGTACCCCGGCATGAAGATCGGGCAGGTCATGTTCTTCGTCGCCGTCGGCCCCATCACTCCGTACGTCGGCAAGTACCAGTCGGCCGAGGGCCCGAAGCCGTCCGCCTACTGGCACGACCTCGTCTCGGCCCCAAGGACCGCGTCGTGATCCTCACCGGAGCCGCCATCGCGGCAGCACACGCAGCAGGCGAGATCACCATCGAGCCCTTCGAGCCGACGCGTCTGTCCCCGAACGCCTACGACTGGCGGCTCGGCGAGACCCTGCACGTCTGCGACGGCTCCCTCGACGCCGCACGGCCGACGGGCACGGCCGAAATCGCCCTGGGGGCGGCCGGGTTCGTCCTCCGGCCGCAGGTCCTCTACCTGGGAGAGACGTACGAGAAGAGCCGCTCGGAGCGGTACGCGCAGCTGCTCAACGGCAATCGCACCATCGGCGCCCTGGGCATCTGGGTCCACGTCTCGGCGCCCCTCGGGCACCAGGGCCACGCGATCCGGTGGACGTTGGAGATCCGCGTGGCCAGGCCGGTCCGCGTCTATCCCGGCATGACCTTCGGCAAGCTCGCTTTCCTCCACACGCTCGGTGCTGCGGCGAGCTATCAGGAGCACGGGCGGAAGTACGCGGCGAGCGAGGGCGCCGAGCCCTCTCGCCTGTACGAGGAGCTTGCAGGAGGCCAGCCGTGATTCCTTCCGTGGTCACTGCCCTCGACCTGCCCTTCCCCAGTCCCGGGGGCAGCGTCGAGCTGTTCCTCGACCTCTACACGGGAGCCAGCCCCCTCATCCCCGCCGCCGCCTTCATGCTGTCGTCCGGCGGACAGCGATCCTCACCACCGTCGGGGTTGACCCTCCTGGACGTCCCCGGCAAGTGCCTGGAAGGCAGGGTGTTCGGCGGCTACGTCGAGAGGCTGCGGTCGGCCGTCACAAGCATCGTTCGGCAGACGGATGTGGGCGCGCTCCACCTCCACCACCTCGCCTTCGGCGCCTCCCCCGCGCTCATCCGGGCAGTGCCCGGAGCCCGCCGGATCGCCCTGGTCCACGGCACGGATCTCCTCTTCGCCGCGAAGTACCCGGAGCAGCACAACGTCCTCCAGTACTGCGCCGCAGCGGCGGACGCGATCGTGGTCCCCACCACGGCGATGGCCGATCGGCTGCTCGCACTCGCCCCGGGAACCGCCCGCCGAAAGATCGAACTCATCCCGTGGGGCATCCCGGACCACCTCCTGTCCGCGGCAATCGGCTCCCGCCCGCGCCGTTCGAGCCACCTGCGGCTGCTCTACGCCGGCCGCCTCACCTCGGAGAAGGGCGTCGAGACGCTCGTCCACTCCCTCGCCTCCGTGCCGGCGGTGGAGCTGAGCGTCGCGGCACCGCCTTCGCAGTTCCACGCCCTGGCTCCGCTGCTGCACCGCCTGGGCGTGCACGTCCGTTACCTCGGGTGGCTCCGTCGTCCACAGCTGTGGAAAGCCTTCGCCGACCACGACGTGCTCGTCATGCCATCGACGACGTTCGAGGCCATGGGTCTGGTCGCCCTCGAAGCCCAGGCCTGCGGGCTGCCCGTCCTTTACCAGCCCGTACCCGGCCTCAGCGAGACCCTGGCCTCCAGCGGCATGGCGACCGACTTCACCAGTCCGACCGCCCTCGTACGGGACCTCACCCGGCTCCGTACGACGCCCGGCCTTCTCGACGCTCTCCGTACGGCGGGCCGCGCGAACGCCGCCCGCTACCCGCTCAGCGCCACGGCCGCCGCCCTGACGCAGCTCGGCTGACCGCCGCCGTGGCACACCGCTCGCCTTCCCGGACCTCACTACGCTGGCCGGAGCGCAACCTCCAGCACGTCGACGGGGAGACCATGACGCTCGACACCGACCGCATCCACCAACTCCTGAACGACGGCGTACGCGACAAGGTCTACCCCGGAGCCGTCTGGGCGGTCGGCGACGCGGACAGCACCACGGCCAGTGGAGCGGTCGGCCTTCTCGATCCCGGCGAGCCGGACGAGCCGATGCGGCTGGACACGGTCTTCGACATCGCCAGCCTGACCAAGATCCTCGCCGTCTGGTCCACCATCGGCACCCTGGTCGAAGCAGGCAAGCTCCCACTCGACGCCCCACTCGGCACCTTCTGGCCCGAGGTCGAGGACCACCCGCTCGGCGCGGTCACAGCCCACCACCTGCTCACCCACACCGCCGGACTCCCCCTCCGCGCCAACCTCCGCAACCTCTACGGCACCGACCCCCAGGACATCCGCGACGGCGTCCTCCACGAAGCCCTCCACCGCCCGCCCGACGAAGCCGTCGAATACACCGACCGCGCCGCCCTCATCCTCGGCTACCTCGCCGAACACCTCAGCGGCCAGCCCCTCGACGCCCTCGCCACCGACCGAATCTGGCGCCCACTCGGCATGACGGAGACCACCTTCGGCCCCCTCACCCCCGAGACGGTGTCCCGCAGCGCCCCGACCGAACTCGACGACGAAACCGGCCACCACCTCAAGGGCACCGCCCACGACTTCTCCGCCCGCCTCCTCGGCGGCGTCTGCGGCATCGCCGGCGTCTTCTCCACCGCCCCCGACCTCGCCACCTTCGCCCGCCACACGCTCAGCCCCACCCCGGTCGCCTTCGGCCCCACCTGGATCGCGAACTCCCTCCGCATCCACACCGGCGCCCTGCTCCCCGCCCGCGGCCTCTTCTGGCACCTCGCCCCCGGCACCACCCCCGAGGCTGACGACATCTGGGTCCACTACGGCTTCACCGGCACGGCACTGTGGATCTCCCCCACCCACCACAAGTGGGCCGTCCTCCTCACGAACAAGCTCTTCCACACCCGCGACCGCGCCCCCCTGACGGACATCCGCAACAGCTTCCGAGGCCTGGCCTTCGTGTAGGCACCACAGCGCGCTCAGACGTCCGTCGTCGTCGCCAGTGCCCAGACGGCGGTCCATCCCCCGCGGACGCGGGGAGCGGCACGGCACCCCCCCGGCTGGCGTCTGCGGCGGGGGTCCATCCCCGCGGGCACGGGGAGCAGGCGGACCGGCTCGCCACCGTCTACAACGAGGTGGGTCCATCCCCGCGGGTGCGGGGAGCAGGCGTACTCGGCGTGGCGGGCCCGGTCCAGGCTGGGTCCATCCCCGCGGGTGCGGGGAGCAGTCTGACTGACCTGCGGGTTTGCTACCGGGTGGACCCGCATGGAACCAACTTTAAAGAAAGCGACAAAAAGGACAGTCCATCCGTGGCATCATCACCCACGTCCCCAACGAACACAGTACGGCTGCCACATGGAACGCCGGGTGACGTCCGCCCAGATGGCTGCAGCGCGGTTGCGTCTTTGGAAGTGGTGTAGCGGGTGGGACCTGATCCGGGGGTTTGTCCCGGCGTCTGGGTTGGTGCCCGCATAGAGAGACGGCCACCGGCTGATCTTCGAAGTGTCTAAAGCCTCGAAGGAGATCAGCACGATGACCGCACCTGACAGTCTGCCCCTGCACGCCCTGACCGAGGACAACCTCGCATCGGCGAGTCCCGACCTGCTGCGCGCGATGGTCAAGACGTTCACCGACGCGCTCATGTCGGCGGAGGCCGACGCGATGTGCAATGCGGAGTACGGGCAGGTCAGCGACGAACGGGTCAACCACCGCAACGGCTATCGCCCGCGAGAGTGGGACACCCGCGCTGGGACCGTCGAGCTCGCGATCCCCAAGCTGCGGTCAGGCAGCTACTTCCCGGCCTGGCTGCTGGAACGTCGCCGCCGGGCCGAGCAGGCCCTCATCAGCGTGGTCGCCACCGCCTACCTCCTGGGCGTCAGCACCCGCCGGGTAGAGAAACTCGCGCAGTCCCTCGGCGTCACCCAGCTGTCGAAGTCGCAGGTCAGCGCGATGGCCAAGCACCTGGACGAGCAGGTCACAGCGTTCCGAAACCGGCCCTTGGACGCAGGTCCGTATGCGTTCGTCTGGGTCGACGCGCTGACGCAGAAGGTCCGCGAAGGTGGTCGGATCGTCAACGTCCACGCTCTGGTTGCGGTCGGTGCCAACGCCGACGGGCACCGCGAGATCCTCGGCCTTGATGTCGCCACTGCCGAGGACGGCGCCGGCTGGCTGGCGTTCCTGCGCTCGCTGACCGCCCGCGGCCTGGGCGGCGTCCAGCTGGTCGTCTCCGACGCCCACACCGGACTCGTGGCCGCGATCGGAGCCGTTCTACCCGGTGCGTCCTGGCAGCGCTGCCGCACCCACTACGCTCGCAACCTGCTCTCCCAGGTCCCGAAATCCGCCCAGCCCTGGGTGGCAACCCTGCTGAGGACCGTGTTCGAGCAGCCCGATGCAGACGCCGTCCAGGCCCAGATGCGACACGTCCTGGACGCTCTGGAGGCCAAGTTCCCCAAGGCCGCCGACCACCTCGACACCGCCCAGGCAGACCTGCTGGCCTTCACCGCGTTCCCCCGCGAGATCTGGCGCCAGATCTGGTCCAACAACCCGCAAGAACGGCTGAACAAGGAGATCCGCCGCCGCACCGACGTGGTCGGGATCTTCCCCGACCGCACCGCCCTGATCCGCCTGGTCGGCGCCGTCCTGGCCGAACAGAACGACTAATGGACCGAAGCCCGCCGCTACATGAGCCGCGACATCCTCGCCAGAGCTCACCACCCGAACGAGTCAGAAAACCACGAGACCACCCTGCCCACCGAACTCACCGCATAGCCTCACAACAAGATCACCGAGTGGCCGTCGATACACCACTCCAGCGGACGTGACCTGCAGCGCTCGCGCAGGCGCTACCCGCACCACTTCCGCACCAGCTCCAGCGGCACGCTGCGGACAGCCACGGCCCAGCACGGGCACGCGGACGCGAGGCGCCGGACAGCACGCGGGCATCTGAACAGCAGGTACCTCGACAGAGCCCCCGTGATTCCCAAGCTCAGAGCGCGGGTTCGATTCCCGTCATCCGCTCCATTGTTAAGCCCCAGGTCAAAGAATCTGGGGCTTTCTCTTGGCTGCAACCACTATTTCCGCTCTGGGGATTCCGGCGTTTCATCAGACAAGCCGCAGGCTGTCCTGATGCCTGCGGAATTACGCCGAAGGCTCGCTACCCAAGGAACGCTCGGCGTTATCAACCAACTCCTTGTACGTAAGCACCTCCACACGATTCACATGGGTATTGAAGATGCGAAGTGCCTCGTTGATCGACTCCTCCGGAACGGAGGGCGGAATCGACGGGTGTCCGATCAGCACCATCGCGCTGGTCCGCCGCGTCTCGATGCCGAGTTCCTCGCGGAGCCGCTGACGGTTCTCGTCCAGGCCGACCAGGTAGTTCACCGCCTGGCCGACAGCGTCGTGCACCTGCGCGGTAGGTACCCACGAACCGCGGTGCCTCTTCACCAGCGGACCGGCCAGGCTCACTGAGCGCTTCAACTCAACGACGTGCAGGGCGCCGTCCCCGCGAATCAGAGGAATGTCGCCTCGTCCCCAGGCACCAACCTGCGGTGGGCAGCCTCACCGACGAATCGCCCGCCGAAGATACAGTGCTGCCCCTCCAACGCGCGCTGAAGCGCGTGCTCGGAAGCCGTGGCGTCCTCGACGACACTGCGCAAAGCTTCCAGACCGGCTGCCCGTCGCTGCAACTCCGCTGCCCTGAGGATCATCTGCCCCTCCGTATCGGCAGCAAGGAGGGCGACCGCTTCAGGCGAGGTGACGATCCGGCGGGCGGCCTCGGTGGGCTCCTCGATGTCCACCCGCTCACGCAGGACGCGTTCCAACCAGGCCGCCGTCTCAGCCCTCCCCGGAGCACCCGGTAGCGCCCCGGGCGGTCCTCAGGCGCGTCGAGGAACCGCGCGTCCGCCGACAGCGAACCGAAGTGCGCGATGAGGGCGTCCACTCCGGCCTCGGGGTGTTGGTCCACGTACTCGCGGCTTGCCTCCGCGACAAAGCGGAAGGCGTTCCACAGCATGTTTCCGACGAATTCCCGCCGGTTCTCATTTCGCGCTCCGTCCTGGAACAGGCGGTATCCCTCGTCGAGGTCAGGCTGGAGGATCCGCCCCTCGGCGTAGTCCAAGGAGTCCTGGACCAGCCGGACGACGTGCCACTCGCCGAGATCGGCCGCACGACTGCGAACCGCCTCCAGCAGCTGAACGAGGACCTGCCCACCTCGGCGATGCCCTCCCTTTCCGCTGTTCATGTGCGCCCGCGCCGATACGAGGGCCGCCTTTACGTCGGGGTGAACAGCCACGTCCAGGACACGCTTCAACTGCAAGTCTAGAGAAAAATCCGATCTGACACTCATGAGACGAGTCTGATCGCCGGGTCTGACAGTTACGGCCCCGAAGCTGCGCGGACGCCAGATCCCCCGGTTGCAACCATGCACAGAGCGACGTTGAGATCTCCGGTCGCCTTCGACCGGCTCGCGGCACGCAGTGCTACAAGGTGCTACCGTGGAGGAATGTCAGCTCAGCCCGAGATCACCCAGCGCGACCTGCGCAGCCGGTCCAAAGAGATCATGGACGCCGTCCAGGGCGGGCAGTCCTTCACCGTCACCCGCGACGGGCACCAGATCGGGGAGTTGATCCCGCTGCGCCGACGCCGGCGGTTCGTTCCGCGCTCCGAGTTCGCCGCGATGTCCCGCGCAGCCTCGGACGTCTCGCTGGAGGCGTTCCGGGCCGACCAGGCCGCCACTGCTGAGCAGGAGACGGACGACCCCTATGGCCGTTGAGTACGCCCAGGGCCTGCTCGATACCAACATCGTGATCCTGCGCAAGTGGATCGACCCCGCGGAACTCCCCGCCGAGGTGGCGATCAGCGCCATCACTCTGGCCGAGCTCTCCGCAGGTCCGCACGAGGTGCGCAGGAACGAAGAGCAGAGCGACTACGACGAGCACGCCGAACGCGGTCGCCGCCTCGACATCCTGCAACGCGCCGAGAACGAGTTCGACCCCATCCCCTTCGACACCGAAGCCGCCCGCATATACGGCAGGGTCTGCGCAGCCGTGATCGGCGCCGGACGCAAACCCCGCCGCCGGGTCGCCGACCTCATGATCGCCGCCATCGCCATCGCCGAAGAACTCCCGCTCTTCACCACCAACCCCGACGACTACAAAGGCCTCGACGGCCTCCTCACCGTCGTACCTGTCACCCGGCCCACCATCCTCCACGACCGGTAGCTATTGCCCGCCGCACCACATCCGCACCACGCACAGCGGCACAGAGCGGTCAACCACGGCCGCCGCCGGGCCCGGTCTCACGAACACTTCAGGACCGCACGGATCCCTGACCAGCACGGATGCCGATGAGGCATCTGTGATTCCCAAGCGCAGGGCGCGGGTTCGATTCCCGTCATCCGCTCCATCGACAAGCCCCAGGCCATTGGTCTGGGGCTTGTTTGTTGTCCGGAGCAATTCCCCAGTCGCGCCCCGCTTGCGCATCGGATGGGTCGTCGCCGCCCGCGTCGCCGCGCTCGGCGCTGAGCATGGCGTCCTTGAGGGTGCGGCCCGGCTGGGTGACGAGGGTGTTCCGGTGTGGCGGAGGTCGTAGAAGGGGCAATTGTCGGGCAGGCCGACCTTCGTACGGGCTTTGCGCCGTTTACGGCCGAAGGTCGACCGGCGCAAGGGCGCACCGCGCTCGCCGACGAAAAGCGGACTCACGGTCTCGGCGACCGCGTCGGCCTGCTCCTTGCCCGCGTCCTCGGTCCGGCAGGGGATGTGGCGGATCAACTCGTCGTCCGTGGCGGTCCTTGGAGCAGGCGATGGCTCTTTGCGACGGTCGTCGCGTCCGTGGCCTTCAGCCGTTCGGCGCAGCCGGCCCGCACCGGCTCCTGGCGTGGTCTCGTCGGGATCGACGCCGACGAAGGTCGGCAGGAGGTGGAGGCGCCGTCCAGGAGCACGAAGCCCTCATGAGTGACGGTGAGCACCATGACCCGCCCGGCACGCCGGCCGGGGAGTGTCTCCCGGCCGGTGTGCCGTGCGCGGAACCCGTGTCAGAACAGGTAGTTGTACGAGTTCCAGCTGGTCCCGATCTGCACCCGGCCCTGGTAGGGGGCGCTGGGGTCGCCGGTGCCCTGGTACAGCCACAGCACGCCCTTGGTGTCACGGGCGATGAGGTCGTTGTGGCCGTCGGCGTTGGTGTCGCCGAGCCCGATCAGCTTGTTGTAGGTGTTCCAGCCGGTGCCGATCTTGGTGCGGGCGGCGAACGGGGCCGCGGAGTTGCCGGTGCCCTTGTAGAGCCACAGCGTGCCGGTCGTGTCGCGGGCGACGATGTCGGCCTTGCCGTCACCGGTGAGGTCGTCGCGTCCGGCGATCTGCGAGTAGGCGCCCCAGCCGGAACCGACCTTGATGCGCGCGGCGAAGGTGCCGCTGGTGTTCGACAGGTACTCCCACAGCACGCCGCTCTTGTCACGGGCCAGCAGGTCGGGGCTCGCCGAGCCACCGATGTTGCCCGGCGTCACGAAGGTGTTGTAGACGTCCCAGCCACTGCCGACCAAGGTGCCTGTGCCGCTCGTCGCGCTCTTGTAGACGCGCAGCTGGGTACCGATCAGGGCGTACGGGTAGACCGTCCCGTCGCCCGCGGGGTCGTTCTTGAACAGTGCGCTCGCGCTGCCCATGCCGGAGCCGACCTTGACCCGGGTCTGGAAGCCGCCGCCGCTCTTGGGCGCGTAGCTCCAGATGTCGCCCGCCGAGTCGCGGCCGTCGATGCTGAACGACCAGGTGTCCTCCGGCGGCGCGGCGGTGAACGCCGTCACGGCCGAGTGCGTACGCTGGGCGGCTTCCGCCTTGCCCGCCGCCCCCTGGCTGGCATTGGCCGTGACCGAGGCGCCGAGCGCGAGGGCCAGCGAACCGGCGGCGACGGTCAGGATTTTGGCCGTGACGCGACGGCCGATGCGCGTGGGGTGCAACTGACGCGTATTCACAAATGATCCCCCTAGATGAGTTGTTCCAGGCCTCACGCGGGCACGGCCCGCGCCTGGAGCGTCCCGAACGCTACCGCCCGCCGCTTCCCCGCGTTCCGAGGAATCGGTCCAAGTTCGTCACAGTCTCGTCCCGACAGCAACGGAGCGACGCGGGCAGCATCGCCGGGAGCCGCGTCGTCCGCCCCCCGGAGCGGGAGGGGAGGCGGACGACAGGGCGGGGGGGCGAGGAGGATCAGAGCACGTAGACGTACGAGGCGCTGTCCCAGGGCATGTCGGCCGTCGGGTTCTGGAAGGTGCCGTCGCCCTTGCCGGCGTAGTAGTACATCTGGCCGGGGAAGCCGCGGCCGAAGTCGTTGCGGCCGTCGCCGTCGATGTCACCGGTGGCGAAAATCTGCTGGTCGGAGGGCCAGCTCGCGCTGAACTTGGTGCGGGTGCCGAAGGAGTTCTTGCCATTGCCGGGGTAGAGCCACAGGCCGCGGGAGGTGTCGCGGGCGAGCATGTCGCTCTTGCCGTCGCCGTTGACGTCGCCGACGGCGACCAGGCTGTTCATGGCGTTCCAGCCGCCGTTGCCGATCTTGACGCGGGTGTTGAACAGGCCCTTGCCGTTGCCGGGGTAGAGCCACAGCACGCCGGTCGTGTCGGCGGCGACCAGGTCGCGGCGGCCGTCGCCGTTGAGGTCGCCGGCGGCCACGATCTGCCGCATGGAGTTCCAGCCCGCACCGACCCGGACCCGCGTGCCGAACGCGCCCTTGCCGTTGCCGGGGTAGAGCCACAGCACGCCGGTGGTGTCGCGGGCGTAGAGGTCCTCTCGGCCGTCGCCGGTGTAGTCGCCGTGGCGGACCAGTTTCGTCATCGCGTTCCAGCCGGAGCCGATGAGCTTGCCGGTGCCGTCGCCGGGCAGATACCAGAGCTTGCCGCCGTAGGCGCGCTCCAGCAGGTCGGGGCGGCGGTTGTTGTCGAGGTCGCCGAACTGCGCGTCAGCCGGCAGCGTCGCCGGCCGCATCCACAGGCGGTCCCAGCTCATGTACTGCGTGCCGTAGCTGAGTTCGAAGTCGGAGTAGGCGATGCGGATGGAGCTGTAGACGTTGTTGAGCTTGCCGTCGAAGATCTGCGTGAGGTCGATGGGGCCGTTGTGCGGGCTGACGTACAGCGCCCCGAGGCCGCCGGTGCCGGAAACGGTGTAGTTGGGGCCGTCGCACATGCTGATGTACAGGCCGGTGTTGTTGACCAGCGACGAGATCGAGTTGTCCCAGGAGCCGAGGGTGGCCTGGCTCGTGGAGTACGTGGTCATGGCGCCGCCGAAGTTGCCGTCCTTGAAGACGCAGAACTTCCCGGCGGGGCAGCGGGAGGAGGGGTCGGCGGACGCGCTCGCCGAGGGCGCCCCGGCGAGTGCGGCGGTGGCCGCCAGCAGGGCGACGGCCCCGAGCGCGGACGCGGTCCTGCGGCGAGGGCGTACGCGGGTCGCGGCGCGGGTCGAGCGGCTGAGCCGCCGCGCGAGGGAGGTGATCAGCATCGGGTTACTCCGGTTCGGGCGGGACCGCGGGCGGGCCGCAGGGCGCGGCGGTCGCGGTCGGGGAGGAAAGAGTCGAGGTGCGGCCCCGGGGCCGCGGTTCGCGGGGCGGCACGCTCAGAAGACGTACTGGGCGTCGCGGGCCCAGCCGCCGTAGACCTGCCCCTTGAGGGTGCCGGCGCCCGTACCGCGGTAGACCCACACGTCGTTGACGGTGTCGTGGGCGACGATGTCGGAGCGGCCGTCGCCGTCGACGTCGCCGGCGCCGTAGATCTCCTGCATGGCGTTCCAGCCGCTCTTGCCGATCAGGGTCCGTGCGCCGAAGGCACCCTTGCCGTTGCCGGGGTAGAGCCACAGCCGGCCGGCGGTGTCGCGGGCCAGCAGGTCGCTCCTGCTGTCACCGTTGAGGTCGCCGGCGCCGACGAGGGCGTTCATGGCGTTCCAGCCGCTCGTCCCGATCTTGACGCGGGTACCGAACAGGCCCTTGCCGTTGCCGGGGTAGAGCCACAGGGCGCCCGCGGTGTCGGCGGCGACCAGGTCGCGGCGGCCGTCGCCGTTGAGGTCGCCGGTCGCCGCCATCTGCCGCATGGAGTTCCAGCCCGCACCGACCCGGGTCCGCGCGGCGAGCGATCCCTTGCCGTTGCCCGGGTAGAACCAGAGCACGCCGGTGCTGTCGCGGGCGAAGACGTCCTCCAGGCTGTCGCCGTTGTAGTCACCGTGCCGCAGCAGCTTCGTCATGGCGTTCCAGCCGCCGCCGATGCGCTGCGGGGCGAGGGACTGTCCCGGCTCGAAGTAGAGCAGGCCGTCCTCGTTGCGCGACATCTGGTCGGCGTAGCCGTCGTTGTCGAGGTCGCCGAACTGCGCAGCGGCCGGAAGACCGGCCGGCCGCTTCTCCTGGACGCTGCCCCAGTAGGTGGCGAAGCGGTCGGTGCTGCAGTCGCTGCCGTTCTCGGAGAACTCCAGCGAGCTGATGGCGTTGTCGAGTTGGGGCGTCGGGCTTTCGTCCAGCGAGTACGTGCCGTCGTAGAGGAGGGTCTGGTCGCCCTCCCACCACTGGTAGTTCGGCTCGGAGTACAGGCACACACCGCTGTCGGTGTAGTTCGCGATCGAGGTGATCCGGTTGTCCCAGCTGCCGAGGGTTGCCCGGTCGCCGGTGATCACGGTCATGGCGCCGGTGCCGCGGGCGCCGTCGAAGGCGCAGAACTGGCCCCAGGTGCAGCGGTCGTAGCCGGTGGCGGCGTGGGCCGGGCCCGCTGCGGTCAGCAGGCCCGCGCCCACGGCCGCGGCGGTGATGAAAGCGCGTACGGAGAAACGCACGTACCCCCCCTAAGAGTGCGATGCGCTGTGCCCGGCAGCGTTTTCGGTGCCGGGAATCGGCATCGTACGCCGCACCGCACCGCGCCGCCGGTGCGATGCGCGGCAGTTGGGTGCCTGTCGGGTGAAAGGCGTTGCGCCCCCTCACGCCCGGCCCGGGCGCCGCGCCGTTCTTCGGGCCTGGGTTCGGTGATGCGGTTCAGGTGGACAGGCGGAACGGGGCGGTAGGGGTGCGGGAGGTGCGAGTCCGTGGGCAGATACCCGCACCTGCACACCGCCGGCGGTTTCCCGATCCGGTAGGGCGCGGCTCAGGCGGCCGAGTGCGGCATTGGTGCGGTCGCGCTGACCCACCGGGACACCGCGGCCCGCGCGGGGCGGGCTCTTGACGCCCCTCGACGAACCCGCATGCGACCCGCGGTCACGTCCCCCACCGTACGAACCATGTCCGTGCCCACCGCACACGACGGGGGCTCGCACCACAACCGCGCCAGCTTGCTCGACCACTCGCCGCTGAGCGACCGTAGACAGATTCTCAGGTGCAGACTCGCAGAGACAGACGCACACCGTGCTCCTGCAAGGCAAAGCGCACCAGTGCGGGATCCACGTTTCCAAGCTCGAAGCACGCTTATAGTTCCCCACCATCGCCTCTCCGACGAGGGCCCAGGTCGGCGGCGTCCGAGGCGCCAGTGGCGACCTGCGGTCAAGTCGGCACGTGAGGCGCGCGCCGCTCAGGTCCGGCATCACGGAGCCGGACCTCTATCCGTGATGACGTCAGCCACCAACGAAGTCGCTCGGCAAGACTGGCCCGAAGATCGAACGTTCAATCGATGTTCGATAATAATTTTACACGAAATCGCCCATTCTTTGTTCCCCCAGCCAACAGCCTCATCGACTCGCTTGACCCCCGCACCGAAAAGAGTGACTATCTGCCTTGCGAAGCCCCCGAGGAAGGACACAATGACCTCCCCGCAAAACAGTGAGAACGAAGAACCCGCCGCACCCCTGTACAGCATGGCCAGATTCGTGGAAACCGTCTGCTCGTGTCCGGGATTCTCAATGAGCCGGCATGGCGACAAGTGGGAGATCCGAACGGAAAGCTCATCGAAATCTTTCTTCGTATCCGAGGTGGTGACCGGCACTCAGTATTTAGAATTCACGCAAAAGCTCTACAAAATGAATTGGCGCCCCGCGCCCCGCCTCTGGTCCGGCGCTCCCTCATTGTCGTTCGAGGACGTCTCTCCGATGGATGCGTGCGAGCTGCTGCTCCGAATCCCGTGGTACCAACGCACCATGGAGGACCGCAAGGTCGAGGAATGGGCGGGCGCGATGCGCCGCAATGAGTGGAGAACCACCCATCAGGGGCTGGCGAGCGACCAGCAGGGGATGCTGTACGACGGACAGCACAGGCTGGCCGCTCAGGTGATCGTGGGGATCACGCTGCGCTATAGCGTGGCGCGTGGCATCGAGGGCGACACCTTCAATGTGGTCGACCGTGGGAAGATGCGCAGCAGCTCGTACACGTTCGCAGCCGCCGGAGAGAAGGACGCCTTCAACCTGTCCGCGGCTCTGCGCCTGCTCTGGATGTGGGAAAACCACCCGCTCGAGAAGTGGAAGAACCGGTATCCGGTGTCGGATGACCAGCTCAAGGCAGTACTGGACCGTCACCCGGGAATCCGACACTCGGTGAAGCGGGGAAAGCCGATCCCGCGCGCGTCGGCACGTGCGACCACTCTCGTTCACTATCTGGCCACCCAGGCGTGCGGATCTCCCGAGGTCCCGGACCAGTGGTACGCTCAGCTGGGCACCGGGGAGAATTTCCAGCGACGCGACCCGGGACTGGTACTGCGCAACTACTTCCTCGGCGGAGAAAATACCGAAAAGGGAAATCGCTCGCCCGTGAGGGGCATGCAATCGGCCATCCAGGTCATGCACCTTTTCGCGACGGCATGGAACAACACATGCACCGGCCAGCAGCGCACTATTGCAAAAGCCTTCGTCAATTACGGTGTACCGGCTCTCAGGAAACCGGGCCCGAACCACCTCTTTCGCTTCCCTATGAAAGATTCGGGAGAACCAGACATGCTGTCCTAGACGGACGCACGTAAGGTACTTCACGCAGAAGCCTCGGGCCGGCGGCCCGGGGCTTCTGCTGTTGCCCGGGCTGTCTCCGGACCCCCGTAGTGACGACACACGATCACCGCGACTGGGCTTCCTGCCTGGTTGATAGCCATGCCGGCCATCAACATTCCTCGGCGCTCGACTCGACGCGAAGCAGTGGGAGCCTCCTTTGTGTGTCCAGCCCGTGGTGGCGTCATGTGCCGCCGGTCGGGGGTTTCCGTGTACGCGGCCGGCCTTGCGGGACTCCTCCGGCGGGCGACCTGCGGGCGCCAAGACCCCCCGAAAGCCCGCGCTGCCGGTACTTGCTCGATCCTGCACAAGTCGGCGTTTCACGCCGGTTATCCAGGTCAGCGTCTCCTGGTCAGAGCAGACCTGAGTGACCCTGGGCCGGATACCGACGTCCGACAGCAGGTGACCCAGCCCGCCGATGACGACCACGTCCAGGCCATCGATGTGGATGCGCTGGGCGACCCCACCGGCTGTGCGGCCAGCGTGGTCGAGGGTTCACCACAGCCCGCCACCCAGCCGCTTCTCCGCCCGGCATTGCGCTACCTACTCCTCCGCCCGCACGAGCCACAACTCCCGCGCCTCATAGAGTGCCTCCACCGCTTGCGGCTCCCTTGTCGGTCGGGTCCAGCGAATCAGCGCTATGTAGACATATTTGAGGACGGCACCTCATAGGGGCAGCGCCTGCAGAAGCGAACGGCTTTGCGGATACGGGCGCCGACCGACTCGACCGCGTTCGTCGAGCAGATGACCTTGCGGATCTCGATCTACGAAGGAAAGAAGGACACAAACTCGACCCAGACGTCCTCCCAGAGCCGGACAACAGCCGGGTACTTTTTCCGAAGGCTTCCTGTAACTCGCCGAACCGCTCGGCGGCGGCTGTGCCGTTCGGCGCCGCGCAGACGGGCTTGAGCGCCTTGGTGGTCTAAGGGCTGTCCCGTAACTGCGGGAGTGCGAGGGCCTGCCCCGGCTTCGCGGACATCAGAGGAAGAGAAGCTCGACGTCCTTCGCGACGCAGAGCCGCAGAACGACCGTCAGCTGTCGGGCCGCGTCGGTGTGTGTCCGAGGGACGTCGACCTCATTCCGCCACTGGTCGACGATCGCCTCGAGGCGGGGCAGGAGCGCAGCGCATTCAGTGGGCGAGAGCTCGCCTCCGCCATCGTCTGGGCGGTCAAGGAGTGGTTCGAGCGAGGTGGAGACATCGCTCCAGGGGCGTTCCCCGCCGAAGCCCCACATCTTGTCGAGATCAAAGCCCTCGGCTCGCGCCAGGTGCCGCCGGAACGCGGCGAAGCCGCTGTAGGACCAGCCGACGTCGGGGCTACTGGTTTCTCCGTCTCCCGGGAACAGAGTCAGGCCCACGTCGTTCTCCCTCGGATCGTCGAATAGGCAAAGGATCGGTCGGGACCAGCGACGTCTGCAACTGAGATGATCCGGCGGTGGTTGGTGTGATCACGGCGTCGGAACCGTCTTGGATACTTCCGTTCGCCGGGCTGAACCCGCGCAACTTCGGCAGGCTTCTGACCGCCCTACGGCGCGAGGGCGCGGACTCGGTCCGCAAGGGCCGTCCGTGGAGCCTTCCGCTGGAGGACCGGGCGCTGCTGGTTGCAGCGTACTGGCGCATAAATCTGACGCTGTGGCAGCTCGCCCCGCTGTTCGGAGTGTCCAAGTCGGCGGCGCACCGGATCATCGATCACCTCGGGCCGATGCCCGCGCTCCAGCCGCGCAAGCGGTTCGCCAAGGGCACGGTGCTCATCGTGGACGGCACCCTGGTCCCCACCCGGGACCACTCCATCGCCGAGCGGTCGAAGAACTACCGGTACTCCACCAACCACCAAGTCGTCATCGACGCCGACACCCGCCTGCTCGTCGTGGTCGGCCGGCCTCTCGCCGGGAACCGCAACGACTGCAAGGCGTGGGAGGAGTCAGGCGCCAAGGCCGCCGTCGGCAAGACCCTCACGATCGCGAACGGCGGCTACCCGGGCACCGGACTCGTCATCCCTCACCGCCGGGAGCGCGGCCAGACCGAGCTACAGGCTTGGAAAGAGGAACACAACAAGTCCCACAAGCAGGTCCGAACCCGCGTCGAGCACGTCTTCGCCCGCATGAAGACCACAAATACCGCTGCCGGCTGCGGAAGCGCGACATCAAACCGGTCATCGCCCGCCGCGGAGTACCCCACGGTTCAATTCGGGGAATCGTCCGCTGGATCGACGGCTTCCGGCGCCTGCGGATCCGGCGGGACATCCGCGACGACAGTCAGCCCTCGGGGGTCCCGATCCGGGTCAACTGCTCTCGCAATCACGCTGATCGGGGCGCTCCCCTGGGTATCCGGGTGCCGCTGTGTCACCCTGTGACCACTTGTGCGACATGAGGGGGCGTGTGTGGGCGAGGGCGACGGGCTCGATCTGACCGACGCGATCGGGCTGCTGCGCCGGCAGCTGGCCGCCGCCCAGCGCGAGGCTGACGGGTCGGACGTCAGGTTCCGGGTCGGGGATGTGACCGTCGAATTCGCCATGCAGCTGACCCGTACCGGTTCCGGCGGCGGCACCTTGCGGTTCGGCGTCGTCGGCGTGGACGGCAAGCGGGAGCGCGCCGAGAGCACCACCCACCGCATCCAGCTCACGCTGCATCCCCGGTCCGCTTCCGGCGGCGACGTGGAGATCGGCGACAGCGACGACTGAGGGCACGGTGTCCCGGGTGCACGGATCCGGCTCAGGGGGTGGCGGTGCGGTTCGAGCGGGTGGTGCAGGTGCGCGGGCGGGACAGCTCGGGTCCCGGGTCGTTCGGGACCGGCTACGTGATCGCGCCCGGCCTCGTCCTGACCGCCGCGCACCTCTTGCGCACCGAGGGGGGCATGGTCCGCACGGCCACCGTCACCATTCCGGCCGACGGTGAACCTGGTCCCTGGGACGCCCGGGTGCTCTGGTTGCGCTACGACACGGGTGTGGACGCGGCCCTGCTCGCGGTGGACGGCCCGGCGGCGACCCGGGCCGCGGGTCCGGAACCTCAGCGGTGGGGCGACCTCGTCACCCGCTCCGCATCCCATCCGGTGGTCTCGTACGGCTATCCGCGCTACCAGCGAATACCAGTGGGGGGCACCACCGGCCCGGCCCGTACGGAGGAGCAGTTCGCCGGCCGCGTCAGCCCCGGCACCGGCGGATCGGCGCACCGCTGGGAACTCCTGAGCAACGACCCGCTGCCCCCCACGGACCGGCAGGGCCAGGGCTGGGCGGGCATGTCCGGCGCCCCGGTGTTCAGCGGCGATCTGCTCCTCGGCGTGGTCCGGAAGGACCGGCGCGCCGAGGCCGGCACCCGGCTCACCGCCACCCGCAGCAGCGAGATCGTCGCCGACGAAGGCTTCCGCGCCGCCCTGCGCACCCGGGTGGCGCGCGGGTGGCGCTCACCGGTCGTCGAGCCGGCCGAACTGGCCCCGCTGCTCGACCCGGCCGCGCCCGAACGCGACCTGCGGTCCCCGGCGATGCTGTTGCGCGCCGACGTGGAGGCCACCCCGTTCCGAGGCCGCGTCCAGGAGTGGGAGAAGCTGCGGGACTGGTGCCTTGCCCCGCAAGAAAGGCGCCCGCGTCCCGGGCCACCGGGCGGGGTGCTGACGGTCCGGGTCCTCACCGGACCCGGTGGTCAGGGAAAGAGCCGTCTGGTGCGGCGGCTCGTGGAGGCCGTGCGCGCGGAGCCTGGCTGGACCGCGGGCCTGCTCCGCAGCGATCTCTCCGACGAGGACCTGCGCGGCGACGGTACCCCGCCGTCCGACGGAACACCCGCCTCGGCGCTACATATCCTCGGCGACTGCGTCCGCGACCTGCTCCTGGTCGTCGACTACGCGGAGTCCAGGCCGCACTGGATACGGCGGCTGATCGACCGGTCCCGCGCGGCGGCCGCGACCGGACGGACCGTCCGCGTGCTGCTCGTGGCCCGCTCGTCCGGCGGATGGCAGTCCGACCCGTACGGCACGGGCGTTGCCACCCACGAGATCCTCGCCTCCGCCCCGACCACCGAACTCGGCCCGCTGGACGTGACATCGGGCGACCGCCGGGAGGCGTTCGCCGCGGCGCTGCGCGGACTTGCCGAGCAGCTGAAGCGCCTCGACGGCTACGCCGAGCACGACTGGGCTGCCCTGGCCGGCGGGCTGAGTATCCCGTCGGACATGTCGGGGCGCCGCTACGCCACTGCCCTGAACGTCCAGATGGAAGCGCTGGTCGCCCTCCTCCAGGCGGGCCCCGCCCCCCTTGACGTCGTGCCCGGCGAAGCGGTCGAGGCGACGCTGCTGCGCCACGAGGAGCGCTACTGGGCGCGCACGCTCGCCACCGACGGGGAGCGCCAGCTGCCGATGTCCCTGATGCGCCGGGTCGTCGCCGCGGCGACGCTGTGCGGTGCCGCCGACGAGGACGAGGCGATGGAGGTCGTGGCCCGGGTGCCGGCCCTCGGCCGGGGGCGGGAATGGGAGGTCGCCGTGGCGCTCCGCCGGCTGTACCCCGGGGCCGGGGACGCCTACTGGGGGATGCTGCAGCCCGACCGGGTGGCGGAGTTCCAGGCTTCGCTCATGGTGGCGGAGGTGCCGGCGCTGCTGCCTGCCCTGATGGCGGGCGGGACGGCCACCCAGCAGGTGCAGGCGCTGACGGTGCTGAGCCGGTCCGTGGTGGCCCATGCCAACGGCGCCCGCACCCGGCAGCGCGATGTCGTCCTCGCGCGGCTCGACGTGCTGCTGGAGCAGCAGGACCTGGCGGCGGAGGTACTGCGCGCCGCTGCGGCCGCGCTTCCGGAGGCCTCCGATGCGCTCACCCGGTTCGCTGTCCGCCTCACCCAGCGGCTGGTCGAGCGCTACCGCGAGTCCGCGGGGCGGGGCGCCGACCGGGACGGGCTCGTCTGGGCCCTGGGGGAATGGGCGAGGCGCAAGGCGCGGACGGGCGACTGGCGTACGGCCGTGGCGGCGGGCGCGGAGGCGCTGGTGATCGCGCGTGCCCGGGCCGCCGACGGGTCCCCCGCGGAGAAGCGGGTGCTGGCCGGTGTGCTGATCCAGCAGTCCTCCGACCAGTGGAACGCGGGTTCCCGTCGGACGTCGCTCGCTCTTGCCGAGGAGGCTGTGGAGCTGTGCCGCGGGCTGTCGCGGAGCGGTCACGACACGGACCGGGAGCTGCTGGCCAAGGCCCTGAACTCGCTGGCGGTGAGTTACGAGGAGGAGGTCCGTCTGCCGGAGGCGGTGGCCATGGCCGAGGAATCGGTCGCCATCCGCCGGGAACTCGCCGGGCGTGACCCGTTCCGCTCTGCCGCACACGCCGTGTCCCTGCGCACCCTCGCCGTCTGCCGGACGAGCTCCGGGCTCCTCAGGGAGGGCCGGATCATCGTGGAGCAGGCCCTGGCCATCGAGCGCAGGCTGGCCACGGAGAACCCGGACGCCCACGCGAACGGCCTGGCCCACACGCTGAACAGGGTGTCCTGGCACTACTGGCGGGAAGGCGTCAGCCCGGTGGGCATGCACGCCACCCTTCAAGAAGCGGTCACCTTGCGAAGGCGGCTCGCCGCCGACAATCCGGACACCTACAACAAGGACCTGGCACTGTCCCTGGTGAACCTGGCCACCGAGCAACCGAACGAGCAGGCGCTGGAGACGCTGGCCGAGGCGCGGGAGCTGTACGACCTCACGCGCGACATCGCCCCCGCGGAGTACAGCTCCCACATGCGGCTCCTGTTCAGCAACCGATCCTGGGTACTGAACGACATGGGCCGCACGGACGAGGCCGTGGACACGGTCCGCGAGGCGCTCCGGTACGGTCGGTCGCTGTACCGGGACAACCCGGTGACCCATGGCGGGAATCTGGCCAACGACCTGCTCAAGGCCGCCCAGTTCCACCAGGGCGCCGGACGCCGGGAGGAGGCGATCTCCCTCATCGAGGAGGAGATCGGCGTCCGGCGCGAACTCGTCCGTCTCCACCCGGCACCGAACGAGGCCGGTCTGGCCGAGGCGCTGCACGACCAGTCCATAGCCCTGGCGGACCACGGCAGACCCGAGGACGCGCTGCGGGCGGCCGACGAAGCGCTGGAGCTGTACGAGCGGCGCTGGAGGGAGGCGCCCGACAAGGAGGCCCTGCCCTACGCGAGCGGGCTGGCCCTCATGGCCTGGCTGAGTGAGACCACCGGCGCGGGAGGCGATCCCGTCCCGCTCAGGAAGCGGGCCGTCGCGCTGCTGCGTCCGCAGGCGCGGTACTCCGGCCAAGCGCGCAGACGGCTTGCGTCGAATCTGCTGCAACTCGCCAACTACGCCGCCGCGGCCGGAGGAATGCGCGCTCTGCTGCGGGGCCTGCCCCTGGCCCGCGAAGCCACCGAACACTACGTCCGTGCGTCGGGGCGAGGTCCTCACCCGGACGATGACGTGACGGAAGCGGCGACCCGCTGGGCGCAGTTGCTGGAGGACTGCGGGCGCAGGTCCGAGGCGCTGGACGTACGCCGCCGGTACGGGCTGCCGCAGGCCTGACGGACGGGCACCGCCGGCCGGCGGAACAGACGTGATCATGCACTTCGACAGGAGAGGACGACATGCCGGACCCGCAGGAGGAACAGGACGCCCCCGTCGGCGGGGGCGCTGTCGCGTCGACGGGAGCGGCGCCGCCGGAGGCCGAGGACGACTCCGGTCTGGTCTTCACCTCGCTGGACAAGTTCTACGACGACTACCTCTCCCAGATCGTGCAGCGCCGTGTGGACGGAGTTCATCTGGCCTGGTGCCCGGACTGGTGGAGGCATCCGGAGGCGCTCGTCCGGATCAGCGCGATGTGGCGCGCCTTCGAGTACCTGCGGGTCGACGCGTCCCTCGGCATGTCCAACTGGTGGCTGCACCACGCCGACCCCCATCTCACCGTGCTGATGCATCCGCTCACCGGTCCCTTCGCGTTCTGCTCCGGGCCCGAAGGGCACACCGAGAAGCTGGGCCCGTTGCCCAGCAACCCGTCACCGCCGGAGATGTGGGATCACCCCGCCCTCTCACTTCACGCCCACGAGCAGGGTGGGGAGGGCACAGGAGTGCCTGATTTCTGAGGGCACGTCTGAGATCGGGTCACGGACACGCTCCGAAGGGAGGCGAGGACGGGACCGGCCCCGGTGCACACCGAGGGGTGGCCGGAAATGATCGGCTCCGCCGGGAGTGGCGTGATCCGTCCGCCCAAGTCACGACATACGGGGTTCGGGAGGCGTGCCGCTGGGCAGGAATTCGCTGCCGCGCCCACCGGGGGCGTGGCCTTGGATCACCATGTGGGGGGACGCCATGCCGACAGGGATCGTCGAGAATTTCAACCCGGTCGCGCTGACCGGAACGATCATGCCGACCGACGGCACACCGGCCCTGCAATTCGTGGCCGCGATGATCGCGCCGGCAACTGTTCTGCACCAGGACGCGCGCGTGGAGTACGACCTGGTCGTGGCCGCCGCGGGACCACAGCCGCACAATATCCGGCTGTTCTGACAGGCGTCGCAGGCGGCGCGGTTCCCGCGGTGTACGACGACGGCCCCGCCGCAGGGCGGGGCCGTCTCGGGGGGGGCGGGGGCTCAGGCAGGTGAGGAGTCGTCGCCGTGGCTGCGGACGATCTCCTTCAGCTTGGCGACGGCGAAGCCCCAGCCCTGCTGGACGGTGGGCTTGGCGGGGACGGCGATCTCGTCGGGGTTGGTGAGGACGTCGAGGAGGACGGGGCCGGGGGTGGCCAGGGCGGTGCGGACGGCGTCGTCGAGGTCCGCGGGGTCGGTGACGCGGATGCCGGTGAGGCCGAGGGCTGTCGCGACGGCGGCGAAGTCGGGGTTGTCCAGCACGGTGCCGAACTCCGGGAGGCCCGACTGCTCCTGCTCCAGCTTGACCATGCCCAGCCTGCGGTTGTCGAAGACGACCAGCGTGACCGGCAGGTCGTACGTCCTGAGCGTCATCAGGTCACCGAGCAGCATGCTCAGGCCACCGTCGCCGCAGAAGGCCACGACCTGGCGGTCACGGTCCAGCATCTGCGCGCCCAGGGCGTGCGGCATGGCGTTGGCCATGGAGCCGAGGTTGTACGAGCCGAGCAGCCGGCGGGTGCCGCGCATCTCGACGAAGCGGGACAGCCAGACGGTCGCCATGCCGGTGTCGGAGGTGAAGACGGCGTCGTCGGCGGCGTGCCGGTCGACCGCGGCGGCCAGGGCCTCGGGGCGGATGCCGTGCTCGTGGTTGTCCAGCGCCGAGCGGACCCGGCCGATGAGGCCCTTGTCGTGGTCGGGGGCGGCCAGCCTGGCCTGCCCCTCGCGCCAGGACGCGAAGTGCGCGACCGCCTTCTCCAGGTGCCCGCGGTCACGGCCCTGCCCGTCACCGGGCGGCGTCGCGGACAGCTCGGCCAGCAGGTCCCGGACGGTCGCGCCCACGTCTCCGACCAGGCCGATCTCGACGGGGACCCGGCGGCCGATGTGGGTCGGTTCGGTGTCCACCTGGACGACGGTCGCGTCCTCGGGGTACCAGTCGCGGTAGGGGAAGTCGGTGCCGAGCAGCAGCAGGGTGTCGGCCTCCTGGAGGCCGGCCGCGGCGGCGGGGTTGCCGATCAGGCCGGTCTGGCCGACCTGGAAGGGGTTGTCGCCCTCGAAGCCCTCCTTGGCCTTCAGGGTGAGGACCATGGGCGCCGCCAGCCGTTCGGCGAGGGCCAGGACCTGGTCGCGGGCGTCCCGGGCGCCGCGGCCGACGAGCAGGGTGACGCGCTCGGACCGGTCGAGCAGGGCGGCCGCGGCGCGGACGGCGTCGGCGTCGGGGCGGGTCGTGGGCGTGGTGAGCGAGAACCGGGTCCGCCGGTCCGCCTCCAGTTCCTTGTCCCCGAGGTCGCCGGGGACGGACAGCACGGCGACGCCCTTGCGCCCGAGCGCGGTGCGGACCGCGGTCTCCAGCAGTTGCGGCAGCTGTTCCGGTGAGGTCACGGTGGCGCGGAAGACGGCGACGTCGGCGAACAGGGCGTCGTTGTCGACCTCCTGGAAGTAGTCGCTGCCCAGCTCGGGCAGCGGCACCTGGCCCGCGATGGCCAGCACCGGAGTGCGGCTCTTGGCCGCGTCGTAGAGGCCGTTGAGCAGGTGCACCGAGCCGGGACCGACCGTCCCCATGCAGACGCCGAGTCCGCCGGTGAGCTGGGACTGCGCGCTCGCGGCGAACGCCGCCGCCTCCTCGTGCCGGCAGCCCACCCACTCCACGCCGTCGGTGGTGCGGATCGCGTCGGTCAGCGGGTTCAGGGCGTCGCCGACCACCCCGAAGACCTGGCCGACGCCGAGTTCGGCCAGGGCGTCCACGATGACACGGGCAACGGTACGGGTCACGGTTCCTCCAGCTCAGGGGCAGGACGTACGGGTCTCAGCGGGCCCAGCGATCTCAGCGCGCTCAGGCGGGCTCAGGCGGTGATGCGGGCTCAGACGGTGAAGCGGTCGGGATCGGCGGCGGACCAGTCGGCCGCCCACGAGGCGGGCGGCTCGGCCCGCAACTGGCCCGGCGACAGCCACTCGTACAGTTCGTCGTAGGAGCGGACCGTGTACGGGTCGATCCGCCGCCGCAGCATGTGCGGGCGCAACTGCGCCGGGTCGGTGACGCCCATGGACGCCATGATCTGGAGGGCGCTGGCCACCGTCGCCTCCTGGAGCCGCTGCACCCGGGCGGACTTGTCGCCGACGTCGAGGGCTCGGGCGCGGCGCGGATCCTGGGTGGTGACACCCGTCGGGCACGTGTTGGTGTGGCACCGCTGCGCCTGGATGCAGCCGACGGCGAACATCATGGCGCGCGCGGCGTTCCCGTAGTCCGCGCCCTGGACCATGCGCTTGACGAGGTCGCTGCCGGTGGCGATCTTGCCGCTCGCGCCGATCCGGACGCGGTCGCGCAGGCCCGCGCCGACGAGGGCGTTGTGCACGGTGATCAGGCCCTCGGTGAGGGGCGTGCCGACATGGTCGGCGAACTCCAGCGGCGCCGCGCCCGTACCGCCCTCGGCGCCGTCGACGATGATGAAGTCGGGTGTGGTGTCCTCCTCGATCATCGCCTTGCACACCGCCAGGAACTGGCTGCGCGAGCCGACGCACAGCTTGAAGCCGGCCGGCTTCCCGCCCGCCAGCTCCCGCATCCGGGCGATGAAGCGCACCAGTTCGCGGGGTGTGCCGAACACCCGGTGGTAGGGCGGCGACACGACGGTCCGCCCCTGCGGGACGTCCCGTACGCGGGCGATCTCCGCGTTCACCTTCGGGCCGGGCAGCACGCCGCCGATACCGGGCTTGGCGCCCTGCGACAGCTTCAGCGAGACGCATTTGACGCTGTCGTGCGCGGCCTTGTCCGCGAACTCGCCGGGGTCGAAGTCCCCGTCACGGGTACGGCAGCCGAAGTAGCCGGTGCCGATCTCCCAGACGATGTCGCCGCCGTGCCGCAGGTGGTACTCCGACAGGCCGCCCTCCCCGGTGTCGTGCGCGAAACCGCCACCCGCGGCGCCCTTGTTCAGGGCCAGCACCGCCTGCGCGGACAGCGAGCCGAAGCTCATCGCGGACACGTTGAGCAGCGCCATGTCGTACGGCTGGGTGCACTCCGCGCCGCCGATGCGCACCCGTGGCGGCGTGTCGGGCACCGGCCGCGGCGCCATCGACGGCACGAGGAACTCGTGGCCCGGGCGGTAGACGTCGCGTTCGGTGCCGTAGGGCTCCTCGGCGTCGGTGCCCTTGGCTCGCTCGTAGACGATGCTCCGGGTGTCGCGGTCGAACGGCCGGCCGTCGAAGTTGCGCTCCACGAAGTACTGCTGAAGCTCCGGACGGATCTTCTCCAGCAGGAAGCGGGCGTGGCCGATCACCGGGTAGTTGCGCAGCACCGAGTGGCGCCGTTGGAGCAGGTCGTACGTGCCCAGCAGCCCGAGGAGGGCGAGCGGCACCGCGGCCGCCCACCACCAGGCCGAGGTGCCCAGGGCCGCGACGACCGCCGTCGCAGCCAGGAGAAGGGTCAGGATCACCGCACCGAATCTCGTCACCTCAGGCGCCTATCCGCGGAACGCGCCCGCACGCCCGCCCGCTGCGTCAAGCTCTGGTCATGGCCGGGGGCGCAGACGTGGCCGTGGCCGTCAGCTCTCGTGGAAGCCGTCGAGGATCTCGGACGCGCGCCGGAGCGCCTGGTCCACGCTCTCGTCGCTGTAGGTCGTGTCGACCATCACGTGGTCGATGCCGGTCCCCTCCCGCACGCTCTTGATGGCCGTGGACACCTCGTCCGAGGACGTGCCGGCGGCGATGTTGACGCGCAGGATGCTGTCGACGGCCGCGGGGGCGCGCCCCGCCTCGCGTGCCGCTGCGTCGACCACGGCCCGCTGACGGTTGAGGCCGTCGATGTCGAGCCAGCTCGGGACGACGCAGAAGGGCAGCCATCCGTCGGCGCGTTCGCCGACGCGCCGCAGCGCACGCTCCGAACTGCCGCCCAGGTAGAGGGGCGGGCGGGGCGCGCGGGCGGGCTTGAGCGGCGCATGGTGCAGGGGGACGGACAGCAGGGTTCCCTCGTAGGCGGCGGGGTCCTTCGTCCAGATCGCTTCGAGGGCGTCGAGGAGTTCGTCCAGCCGGGCACCGCGCCGGGTGAAGTCCAGCCCGGCGGCCTCGTACTCCTCCGGTGACCAGCCCACGCCGAAGCCCGGCAGCAGGCGGCCGCCGCTGATCAGGTCGACCGTCGTCAGCGAACGGGCCAGCTGGACCGGAGGGTAGAGCGGAGCCACCAGCACATGTGTGCCGAGGGCGACTTGGCGGGTGGCGCTCGCCGCCACGCCCAGCAGCACGAAGGGGTCGGCCGCCGGGTTCAGCTCCGCGGGAATGGTGTTGCCCCGGCCTCCGTAGCCGATCCGCGGATGGACCGCGGCGAGGTTGCGGTCGCCCACCCACAGGCTGGCGCCGCCCCTCGACTCGATCTCCCGCGCGAACTGCGCCACCCGCGCGACCTCGAAGGCCTGCCGGTGGAACTGCGGCAGTGCGAATCCGATCTTCACCGTGTCCTCCGCCTCCCCGTCTCCCGCACGTCGCGCCCGGGCGGCGGTCCCGCCGCCCGAGGGTGCGGGGCCCGGGACCGTACGGTCCCGGGCCCCGCGGCCACACGGCCCCACGGCCACCTGGCCGCACGGCCCCACGGTGCCGCAGTCAGTGCTTGCGGTGGAAGACGTCCTTCACGGCGTCCTTGATCTTCTCCACGCCCTCACGCGCGTCACCCTTGGCCTGGTCGCCACGGCCTTCGGCTTCCAGGCTCTCGTTGCCGACCGCCCTGCCGACGGTTTCCTTGACCTCACCCTTGGCCTGGTCGGTCCTGGCTTCGAACTTGTCGCCGGCGTCCATCGAAGGCTCCTTGACTCGATTCGATTCTCCGGCCGTTTCGGGGGCCGACCGTGCGGAAAAGCGGCCGGATTCCGCGGAAACAGCTGGTGATTCCGGTCGCCGGGAGGAAACCTCCCGGCAGTGAACTCCTGTCCCGGAAATGCCCCGTCATCCCTCTTCGGCCGGACCGGTTTCGGTACACCGGACGGGCTCGGGTACGCACGCGGGCGGGCGCCACCCGTCATCGGATGGCGCCCGCGCCCGTAGTGCGACCTGCGGCTTCGCCTACCAGCGGTACCAGCGGTTCCGGCCTCCGCCGGAGTGCGTGCCCCGCATGACAAAACCGAGCGCCCACACGACGAGGACGACCACCGCGACCCACCACAGAAGATGCAGGGCGAATCCCCCACCGAACAGAAGAAGTGCCAGCAGAAGAACAACGAGCAACGGTCCCATGATTATCAACCTCCAAGGGACCGGCTTCCCCGCTTTGCACATGCCATGCATCGCCCCGCACGAATCCGTTCCGGAAAGGGGTGTCCGGGTGCCGGGCCCCTCCGGTCGCGGGTTCGCGGGTCACCGCCCGCCGGTCACCAGGTGGGGACGAAGCCGCCGTCGATCGTGAGGTCGCTGCCGGTGATGTTCCGTGCCTGGTCCTGCGGCCTGCCGAGGTCGGCCGTGAGCGTCCGCTCCCAGTCCGCGTCCGTCACGGCCAGGAAGCCGTCGGTCCGCCAGGCCGACACCCCGGCCGGCGCCGGTGACCACGGCCCGCTGACCGGCCACGCCGTGGTCGAAGGCGGGCCCGGTCGTCGCGACGCCCCGAGGTCCTGCCGCCGCGGCCAGGCCAGCGTTTCGTCCGCGACCTCGCACCGGCCGCCGTCGGTCGTCAGCGAGTGCCCGCGCCCGGGGAAGGACGGGAAGTCGGTGACGGCCTCGGAGTGCCGGTAGTGCTTGAGCGTGGCGAGGGTGACGGCCTCGGGGACGGTCCACCGCTCGTACAGCGCGTCCGACTCCTCCTCGGGACCCGCCCGCTCGGACCGTGGAAAGACCCGGGTCCCGCAGGCCGGGGAGCGTACAGAAGACGTCAAGCTTCGCCCATGAAAAGGGTGCTCGAGGGGGGTGGGCGCAAGAGTGGGCGTGGGCGCCGACCGGCGGCCGAGGAGGTTCGGGGGGACGTCATGGGGGATTTCTCGGGTATCGACCCGGCCGCGCTGAAGAAGATGATCGCCTCCTTCGACGGCGACCGGACGCATTTACGGGACCGCGTCTCGTACTGGAAGGGGCAGTTCGCCCAGTGGGGGATGGACACCCAGCCGTTCGGCGAACTGCTGGGCATCTGCGGGTGGCTGGACGACGAGTCGCCCAAGCTCAAGCGGCGGGAGAACCTGGCGGCCGCGATGGACGCCGGGGCAGGGCCGGGGACGCACATGGTGCAGATCCCCGAACCGGTCGCCGAGACGTCCGCGCAGGCCCAGGCGGACGGCAAGAAGCTGGCCCTGGAGTTCAACGCGAACCACGGCGGCGACAGCAAGGCGGGCGACCAGTACCACGCCCTCGCCCAGGAGTTGCTGGCGCACCAGGACGACCCGGACTTCTGCTCGGCCTTCTACGCCAACCTCACCCCGTCCGAGGCCTCGACGCTCCCCTCGCTGCTCGCCGCGACCAACAGCAGCACCGCGGGCAGCGACCTGGTGGTCTTCAGCCACGCGCTCGCCACCGCGACCGACGCCACCTACCCCGCGCCGGGCTTCGACAAGGTCGTCTCGTACTACACCGAGCCCCAGCCGAACGCCCCCGACGGCGCCGCCTGGAACCGGGCCGCGATGCTCCAGTACGGCACCTTCCCGTCGGACTTCCTGGCCAAGGCGACCAAGGCCAACGGCCTCGACCGCTTCGCCGAGAACCCGCAGCGGCCGCCGCTCGGCGACTCCTTCACCGCCCAGGCCCTCGGACTGCCGCAGGACACCGTGACCCTCGACCTCCAGGCGCTGGGCTCCAACGAGGACGCCACCCAGCAGGCCTTCGCGACCATGGGCCAGGGCCCCGGCAAGACCGACCTGAACGGCAACCTCAAAACCCTCGCCGGCTACGCCGCCGACCGGCACGACCCGCGGCTGACCGCCGCCTTCCAGACCACCCTCAACGCCGGTGCGGGCAACCGCTCCACGCAGGGCCCCTACGGCTCGTACTACGCCCCCGTCCTGCACACCGGCGCCGAGACCACCTTCGCCACCGCCGCGATGAGCGCCCTCACCGGCGCCCACGCCAAGCAGAGCGACTACCAGGACTTCATCACCACCACCTTCACCACCTTCGGCGCCCCCGCCGGCGCCACCCCGCAGCAGACCGGCGACCAGGCCGCCTCGCTGCTGCGGCTCGCCGAGAGCGCCGACCCCTCGTGGCCCGCCACCCGCCCCGCCATCGCCTCCGTCGCCGACCAGGCCGAGGCGGGCAAGAACGACACCGGCTTCATGCAGGGCTACTACGGCAACGGCGGCGCCGACCTCGAAGCGCAGCTCGCCCTGGAGCTGCACGCCATGGACGGCACCCACGGCGGCACCGTCCTCAGCCCCGACTCCACCAGGATCCTCGGCAAGTTCGGCGACAACCTCGCGGCGGCGACCACCCTCAACGCCAAGGGCGACCTCCCGCAGTTCGGCGCCACCGCCTTCACCTCCCCCCAGGACATGTGGGCGGCGAGCATGCTCCTCAAGTACGGCCCGCCCGGCAGCCAGTGGGACCACACGTTCCTGACGTCCATGGGCGACGCCGCCCTGCACTGGCGGGCCGCGCAGAAGGACAACCTGCGGCCGGGCTTCTCCTCGGGGGACATGAGCCTCGGCCTCGTCGACAGCTGGGTCGACCCGAAGGACCCCTGGTACGGGGAACTCGGCCTGAGCGAGCACAACGCCAACCAGAACATCGACCAGCAGACGGCCATCGCGCAGGGCATCGCCGCCAACGACCCCAGCCTCGCGGTGCTGTCCAGGCTCTCGGACAACCAGCAGGCCAGCCGCGACCTGCTCGCCGGCCCGGACGCGAAGGAGAACCGGTTCGTCGCCGAGCAGCTCGTCAACAGCAACTGGACGACGCCCGGCATCGGCGACGACTCGATGTTCCCCAGCCGGGTCATCCTGCAGGCCACCCAGCGCGGCAGCGGCGACAAGGCCGTCGACACGGCCGCCGCGACAGCCGCGTCGAACGTCTTCCAGGCGGGTGCCAACGAGTACGCGCACGGCAAGAAGCCGCTGCCGAAGACGCTCGGGGTCGCCCTCGCCGACGTCGCCGGCGCCTATGTGCCGGATTTCGCGGACTCGGCCCCCAACGGCTCGACGACGACCGACCCGGGGTTCAACGTCTTCGTCAACCACGACGGGCAGCCGGAGATCGAGACCGACCCGTCGGCGATGAACCAGCTCTTCCACAGCTTCATGAACGACAACCCCGAGGCGGCGGGCAGCTTCAAGGCGGCCGTCCACGCCAACATGACCAACGTCGTGCGCATCTACCACGGCGCCGGGCCCGACGCCATCGACGACCCCCGGGCCAGGGCCTATCTGACGAACCTCGGCTGGCTCGACGGCGCCATCGACAACACCACGAGCGACCTGAAGTACAAGCCGGCGCAGAAGGCCGACGAGCAGGCCAACCACGACGCCATGTACGCGTGGATCGCGGGCGGCGTGATGAGCCCGTTCATCGCCGCACCGGACGGGGCGGGGGCCCTGGTGACGGGCGTCTACAAGGGCCTCAGCGTGGTCAACGGCGGTGGCAGCGCCTGGCTCTCGTACCAGTTCTCGACCACTCACGCCTCGGACGTCGCGGACGCGACGCAGAAACGGGACCTCGCCGAGGACAAGTACCTGTCGGTGCCCGTGGTCAACGGGCTGCTGGCGTCCGGGCAGATCAAGGAGAAGCCGGAAGGCTACTCCTGGTACCACGACGGCAAGGTGACCCTGCGGACCAGCGAGGACTGGACCCAGTTCGACATGTGGACCAAGAGCAAACTCACCGACCAGCAGCGCTCCCTCCTGCGGAACCTCACGTCCGATTCGAGCGCGGGCTACGACGACGGGACCATGTGGCGGACGCCGAGCACGGCCGCCGTCGAATGACACCGGACCGCGGGACGCCGTCGGCGACGCCCGGAGGCGAGCAGAGGCGAAGGGCTGGTCGGACATGACCGCAGGACATGGACCCGGAGGCGGGCGAGGACGCGGGCGAGGACGCGGACGCGGGCACCGGCGCGGGTGGGCGGCCTGCTGCGTGCTGCTCGCGCTGGCCGCGCCGGCCGCGTGCGGCGGCCACGGGGCCCCGGCCGCCCCGAAGGCCGGGCAGGCCGCCGCCTTCGGCGACTTCACCGGCGGCGCCCCGGCGCAGCGGGCGCTGCGCGAGGGCGTCGGCGGACCCGTGGGCTTCGCGACCGGACCCGACGGCTCCGGCTACGTACTCGAACACCCCACGCTGGCGCGGGTGACGACCGCGGGGAAGGTCTCGGAGATCGCCGCCGCCGCGGCCGACTTCGAGGGAGCCGAGCCCGCAGGCGTCGCCGTGGGTCCGGACGGCTCGGTGTACTGGGGCCACGACGGCGCGATCAAGCGCTACGACGACCGGCGCGGAACGGTGGTCGTGGCGGGACGCGGCGGCGCCGGGCGCGCGGACGGCGCGCCCACCGACGCCGCCGAGCCCGCCGCCACCGCGCGGCTGACGCAGCAGGCGGGACCGGTCGGGGTGACCCGCGCGGGCGCGGTGGTGATCGCGGACGGCCGGACGCTGTGGTCGCTGTCCGGGGGCCGGCTGACCCGGCTCTTCCAGCGCCCGGCCGCCGCCGCAGGACGGCAGGTCACCCTCTCCGCCGCCGGGGCGGCGGTGGCGCCGGACGGCACGGTGTACCTGCTGCCCCCCAGCGGCAGCACGGGCTTCGACCTGGCCCACGTCCAGGTGGTGTCGCCGTCGGGCAGCGCGACGACGCTGAGACTCCCGGCGACACTGCCCGGCGTGACGGGCCCCTTGGCCACCCTGTCCCCCGCGTGGACGGCGTCCGACACCACGGGAGGCGTCTACGTGCACGCGCTGCGCGTGACCCCCGGCTCACCGGTCGGCGACTACGTCCTCCACCTGCACGGTGGAAAGGCCGAACTGATCGCCTCCGGCGCGACCGAGGAGGACTCCGGCCCCACGGGCTGCAAGGCCACGACGCCGACCGACGCCACGCACTTCCCCTGCCCGCTCCCCACGGCGATCGGCTACCACGACGGCACCCTCGTCCTGACGGGCGAACGCGCCTACGCCGTGCGGATCACGGTGAGCACGAGCTGACGGGGCGGCCCGCCGCGGGTGACGGGCGGCCCGGTGCTCCGGGCCGCCCGTGCCGGTGCGGTCGGTCAGCCTGCGGTCACGGTGCCGAGCTGGGGTCCGATCACGGCGCCCGCCCACATGCTCAGCGAGGTGACGCGGCCCGGGAAGCAGTCGGTCCACCCGCCGTCGGCCCAGGCCCTGCCGACCGTCAGCTCACCGGCTCCGGAGGCGGGGGTGAAGGGGGCGGTCCCCTCCTCGGTCGAGCCGAGGAAGAGCGTGGCGGTGCCGCTCTGCGCGTCGACGACACCGGTCACCCGGACGGGGTCGTTCGCGGTCCCGGGCAGCCACTCCGTGATGTCCGCGGCAACCACACCGGTGAACGTCCCGTCGGCGGCGAAGCGCCCGAAGGTCCACTGGGTGACGGGCACGGGGAGATAGCCGTCGGAGTCCGGGTCGGGGATCTCGTCGTACCCGACGAGGGTGTACGCGATGCCCCACGCCGAGCCGTCCGCCGCGCGCCTCCCGACGACCTGGCCCGTCCACCCGGCGGGCTTGCCGCTGATCACCGACATGTCGGGCTGGACCACCGCGCTGACGGTGAAGGACCCGTTCTCGTCGACGACGGGGCCGGGCGTGGTGGCCGCGTCGTCGACGCCGTCGAGGACGAGCGCGGTGCCGTCCAGCTGGGCGCCGTTCTCGGTGGTGAGGGTGCGTCCGTAGCCGGTCGTGGTGTCGGTCAGGGCTGTGCCGCTCGCGCCGGACGCGTTCCACGCGGCGACCTCCGCGAGGGCGGGCCACCCGTTCTGGTCCGTCAGCTCGGCTTCCGGCGCCGCGTCGCCGGCCGACAGCTTCCGCGGCCAGGCCTGCGCCTCGTCCAGGAAGCCGTCCCAGTAGGCGCCGTAGCTCCCGGGTGCGCCTGCGACCGCGTCCCGGCCGAACTCCAGGTCACCGGAGGCGGCTGCGGCGGACGCCGTGGCGGGGAGGGTGACGGGCGCGCCCTGCTGACGGCCGTCGACGTACAGCGTCAGGGTGTGGGCGGCGGCGTCGTAGGATCCGGCGAGCTGCGTCCACACCCGTTCCGCGCCCGCGGGCGCCTCGGCGTAGGCGACGTGCCGCGAGCCGCCGTCGTTCCAGGCGTAGGAGAACTGCCACGCCTCGTCCCCGGCGTCGTACCGCAGGGCGAAGCCCGACCCGTCGGCGCCGGTCTGGGACAAGGCGGTGCGGTCCTGGGCCAGGTCGGCGGCGAAGACGTGCGCGGACACGGCGAAGGAGGAGGCCGGGTCGAGGACCTGGCCGCCGGTGGCGGCGTAGCCCGTGACGCCGTCCAGGGCGAGGGCGCCGTCGCCCGCGCCGCGGCGGCCCGTCGCCGCCCGGTCCGCGCCCGTCGCGGACAGCGCCGCCGGGTGCCGGTCGCCCGCGCCCGTGGCCGTGTCGGCGGCGGGCGCCGTGGTGTCGCCGGGCGGTGCGTCGTCGAAGTGCCACCGGCCGACCGAGGCGGCGGGCGGCGCGACGTTGTACAGCACCTGGGTCGCCGAGCCCCAGCGGCCCGCCCGGTCCTGCGCCCGTACCGTGAGCACGGCCGTGCCGGACCGCTGCGTCGTGAGCGTCACGGTCGCGGGCGAGCCCTGGACGACGGCCCAGGTGCTGTCGGTGAGCTGGTACTCGTACGCCACCACGCCCGTGTCGCCCGCGCCGGGGGCGAAGGTGAAGGTGCCGGGGACGTCGGGACCGCCGTGCGGAGCGCAGTCGTTGGGCAGGCACTCGGTGTACGGGCCGCCGAAGGTCACCGTCGGCGCGAGCGGGGCCGTCGGGTCGATCGTGAAGTAGCACCAGGCGGTGCGGGGCGAGGCGAGGTACTGGGTGTCGTCACCGGTGTACGACCAGGTGGAGGCGGCCATGCGGTAGAGGGTGCCCACGGACAGCGGTTCCTTGACCGACGTCGTCACCGGTGTGCCGTCCCGCACCGTGCTGGAGGCGGAGGGGGCCGACTCGCTCGCCGCCTCCGTCCACGTCCGCGGGGCCTGGCGTGCCTGGATGTCGAAGTGCCCGCGCAGGTAGTCGGGTCGGGTGCTCCCCGCGGCGACGTGCACCACCGCGGTGAGCTGCGGTGTGGTGTCGCCGAGCAGGGTCGGCGCGGCCCTGTCCGTCGAGCAGGCCGGGGTCGGCGACGACGCGAAGCCCTGCGCGGTCGGCACCGTCGGTTTCGGGACGTCCGGCTTCCCCGCGGCCTGCGCGCTCGCCGCCGTCATCGGCAGCGCCGCGAGCAGCAGGCCCGCGGCCACCGCGGCGGGCCACGCCCTGAACCGCGCTCCGGGTCTGCCGCACGGCCGCACATGTCTGAGCTTCACGATCCCCACCCCCAGGTCTTCGAACCTCTGTGCGGTCGACGCTAACAGCCCGCACCGACGGTCGCAGGGCATCCGCCGCCCCGTACCGCCCCCCCCCGGCCGGGGCGGTGTCAGGGGGGCGGGCGCAGGGACGACGCGGGCACCGTGCGGAGGAAGAGGAAGGGGGTCGCGGCGGTGGCGAGGGCGAATGCCGCGAAGGCGAGGCGCATGCCGCACAGTTCGGCGAGCAGGCCCACCAGGGCCGCGCCCAGGGGCATGGCGCCGAAGGTGAACAGGCGGGCCGCGGCGCCGTAGCGGCCGAGCATCTCGTCCGGGACCAGGTGCTGGGTGAGGGTGCGGGCGTTGACCGACCAGAGGGTGCCGCCCATGCCGCCGAGGAAGGCGCCCGCCGCCACCGCGTGGACGCTGGTGGTCAGGGCGGGGAGGGCCACCATCGCTCCGGTGCCGATGAGGTCGGCGAGCATCGCCCGGCGCGCGCCGAGCACGCGGTTGACCCAGGTCACGGCGACCGCGCCGACCAGGCCCCCGATGCCGAGGGCGCTGAGTACGATGCCGTACCGACGCGGCCCCAGCCGCATGACCTGCTCGGCGTAGAGCGGCATCAGGGCCAGCCAGGCGCCCCATGCGGCGGAGAGCACGGCGACCACCACCGACAGGGTCCGCAGCACCCGTTCGTGCCAGAGGAAGCGCACTCCCTCGGCGATCCGGCTGTTGACGGAGACGGGCGGGGCGGCCGCGGCGCCGGGGGCGGGCCGCTCGGCGCGGAAGCGGCCCACCAGCACCAGCAGGACGAGCGCCGCGGCCGCGTAGGAGGCGCCGACGACGCCGAGCGCGAACGCCGTCCCGGCGGCCAGCAGCAGGCCGCCGACGAAGGGGCCGGCGAACTCCTGGCCCACGGTCTCGGCCCCCACCATCCAGGTGTTCACCCTCTCCCGCCCCGCGGGCGGCACCGCGGCCGGGACCAGCGCGGACGCGGAGGTGGACGCGAGGACGTCGGCGACACCGAGGACCGCGCCGGTCGCACAGAGCAGGCCGAGGCCGAGGCCGCCGGTCGCGGCGGAGACGGTGAGTACGCCCATGGCCGGAAGCCGTGCCCCGTTGGCGGCCCACAGCAGCCGCCGGCGGTCGAAGCGGTCGACGAGCACGCCGACGTGCAGGGCGACGAGCAGCCAGGGCAGCGTGAGGGTCAGGGACACCGCGGTGACCTGGACCGGTGAGCCGGTGAGCCGGGCGGCGAGGACCGGGAGCGCCATCTTCGTCACGCCGTCGGCGAGGTTGGTCGCGGCGGTGAAGCCGACCAGGACCACGGCGTTGCGGCGGCCGGTGCGGGGCGCGGGGCGGGATACGGGCGGCGCAGGCAGCGCGGGTGACGGGAGTGAAGCGATGTCCATGGGTTCGTTCCCCCTTTTCGGTGGAGCCGCCGCTCCGGCGGTACCGCGGTGTCAGGCGGCCGTCGGGCGCCAGGTGAGGTGGTCGCCGTCGGGCACGGCGCGGCCGAACACCGCGTCGGCGAAGTGGATGCCGAAACCGACCGTGCCGGGCTCCGCGAGTTCGGCGACGAGACGGCGGCGGTGGTCGGCCGCACGCACTGGGTCGTGGTCGAAGGCCGAGGACCATTCCGGGTGGGCGACCTGGATCGGCGAGTGCAGCGCGTCGCCGAAGGCGATCAGCCGCCTGCCGCCCGCGCTGACGACGAACTCGGTGTGCCCGAGCGTGTGTCCGGCGGCGACCCGTACCCGGACGCCGGGGAAGATCTCCTGCCCGTCGGTGACGGTGCGCACGCGCGGCGCCGGGCCCGCGGTCTCGGGCGGCTCCGTCTGCGTGCGGTGCGCGGCCCATTCCGGCTCGGACACGAGGTGGTCGGCGTGTGCGAACGCGGGGCGGCCGAGGCCCGGGGCCGGGTGCCAGGCCCAGCCGGTGTGGTCGGGGTGCAGGTGGGTGACGGCCACCGCCTCGATGTCCTCGGGCCTGCGGCCGAGCCGGGCGAGGTGGTCGAGGAGGGCGCCGCCGTGGATCGCGCCGCGGGGTCCGTCCGGGGCGGGCGGCAGCGACCGCGGCCCGAAGCCCGCGTCGATCAGCAGCGCGCGGCCGTCCTTCTCCACCAGCAGGCCGCCGATGCTCGCCACCAGGCTGCCGGAGGCGTCCAGGAGCCCGGGGTGGGCGGCCCATGCCGCGTCGGTGGCGTCGGGGAACATCTCGCGCGGCCTGAGCCGTACCTCCCCGTCCGGTACGTAGGACACCTTCGTGTCGCCCAGCAGCAGCGAGCGCACGCCGGTCGGCCGGGGCGGCTGTTCGGTGGTGGGGTACGCCATGGTCCTCATCGCCTTCCTGCGGGCCGCTCGTGGTCACCGGGCGGGCCGGGGTCGCCGTCGCCGCGCGGTTCGGCGGCGACGGCGCCACAATATGAGTCAAGTTAGAATCATGCAAGCTTGAAATATTCTCACTTGATGGACTTGCTAGGATGGGACCCATGACGACGTCCTCGCAGCCGCACGCCATCGCCGAGCGGGAGTTGTGCGGTCTGCTCAACGGCATGGCGCAGCAGATCGCCCAGCACGTGCGCGAGCGCGCCGTCCCGCTGGGCCTCACGGCCGCCCAGGCGACGGCGCTGCGCGAGATGACGGGGCCGATGACGATGCGCGAGCTCGCCGAGCGCATGAGCTGCGAGCCGTCCAACGCCACCTTCGTCATCGACAAGCTGGAGAAGCAGGGCCTGGTGGAGCGCCGCCCGCACCCCACCGACCGCCGCGCCAAGCTGCTGGTCCTCACCCCCGAGGGCACCGGCCTGCGCGAGCGGCTGCTCGATCTCCTCGTCCAGGACTCGCCGCTCGCCGGACTCAGCCCCGAGCAGCAGCGGACCCTGCAGGGCCTGCTGGAACAGGCGATGGTCCGCCCGTAGGCGGCACGAAACGCCCGCGCGGGCACGCGGGCGCCGGTCCATACTGGGCAACGAATCGCAGGACGCGAGGACTTCGGGGCTTCCCCGGGGGAGGGGTCTCGGACATGGCCGGCAGCGCGCTGCTCGTGATGGACGTCCAGCGGGACGTCGTGGACATCGCCGACGACGGATCGGGGTACCTCGGGCGGCTGCGGCGGGCGATCGAGGGTGCCCGCGCGGCGGGCGTCCCGGTGATCTACGTGGTCATGCGGCTGCCCGCGGACGAACCGCGGGCGAGCGGCCGCAGCAAGGTGATGGCCACCGTGCTGCGGGCCGGGCTGTTCGCCGAGGGGGCCCGCGGTACGGAGATCCACCCCGACGTGGCGCCCGGACCGGACGACGTCGTGGTGGCCAAGCGCCGGGCGAGCGCGTTCTCGGGCAGCGACCTGGATCTGGTGCTGCGGGCCCGCGACATCGACAGCCTCGTCCTGGCCGGCATCGCCACCAGCGCCGTCGTGCTGTCCACCGCGTGCCGCGCCATCGACCTCGACCTCGGCCTCACCGTCCTGTCGGACGCCTGCCTCGACACCGACCCGGAACTGCACCGCGTCCTCACCGGGAACCTCTTCCCGCTGTGGGGCGACGTCCTCACCGTCGAGGAGTGGCTCGGCGCGATCGCACGCCCGTAGCCCCGGCGGCCCGCGGGCCGGGAGGGGGAGAGCCCCTCCCGGCCCGCGGGCCCTGTCGGGTCAGAAGGCGCCGATGCCGTTCGGCGTGCCGAGCCCGGTGGGGCCGTCCCAGCCGGTGCGGGCCTTGCACCACTGCGACGTGGAGCAGCTGCCGTTGCTGCCGGACGTGACGTCGTTCAGCGACGAGGCGTGCGCGTACGGGTAGTTGTTGTCGATCGAGCCGGTGTTGCCGGCCAGCCCGTAGACCGACGCGATGATCGGGGAGGACACGCTGGTGCCCCCGAAGACCATCCAGCCGGAGGAGCCCTGGTAGGCGGTGCTGTCGTAGACCGCGACACCGGTGGAGGGGTTGGCGACCGCGGAGACGTCGGCCTCGGCCCGCTTGGAGCAGCCGGTGGCGAAGGACGCGGCGCCGCTGAGCGCGGTGTTGTACGCGGAGCAGCCGCTGCCGGCGCCGCTCCACGCGGTCTCGCTCCAGCCGCGGCTGTTGGACGCGGTGCTCAGCGAGGTGCCGCCGACGGCAGTGACGTAGTGCGAGGACGCCGGGTAGCTCGCGCCGTAGCCGGAGTCGCCGGAGCTGGCGGTCACCGCGATGCCCGGGTGGTTGTAGTACGAGCCGTAGCTGGCGTCGGAGGCGTCGGAGCCGCCGTAGCTGTTGCTGATCGCGACGACGCCGGCGGTGGCCGCGGCGCGGTTCACCGCGGCGCCGAGGTTGGCGAAGCTGGAGGTCTTCGCCTCGACCAGCAGGATGTGGCAGTTGGGACATATGGCCGAGACCATGTCGATGTCGAGCGAGATCTCCTGCGCCCAGCCGCCGTCCTTGCTCGGGTAGCTGGTGCCGCCGTTCTGGTCGATCTTCTTGAAGCAGCCGTTGGCCGTCGTGCAGGCGGGAAGCCCGAACTGGGCGCGGTAGACGCCGAGATCGGCCTCGGCCGTCGGGTCGTCGTACGCGTCGACGATCGCGACGGTGCGGCCGGAACCCGCCGTCGCCGACGGCAGGTTGTACGCGGACTGGAGGCTCGACGGGCCGAAGCCGGACGGCGTGGCGTCGGGTGCGACGCGCTGCGCGGCGACCATGTCGGTGCGGACGAGGGCCTGGCACGAGGCGTGCCCCGCCACGGCGGTGGCGCAGGAGCGCGCCGTCGCGTGGGCGGAGCCGGATGCCGCGTCCGAGGCCACGGCGGGGCCGAGGACGGTGAGCGGGATCGCCGCCAGGGCCGCGATGCCCGTACGCAGCAGCCGTGCGCGTGAGCGCAGTTGCATAGGACTCTCCTTGGGTAGTGGTCGATCGGGGGTTTCGACCCCGGCGGGCGCCGGCCCGTCGCCGCCGGTTGTTCCTGACGCGTGCATGTCACATCAGCAACAGACCCGAAGTGTGCGGCCAGGTGGCCGTGTTGCGCAAGAGGCTCCCGTGCGGGACGAGCCGCCGGGCCGGATTCAGCCGCGCAGCGCCGCGTCGATCTCCTGGAGCAGGCGCACCGGACGGAGCAGGTCCTCGTACGGCACGGGCGGGCGGCCGGTGCGGGCCATGGCGAGGAAGGCGGTGAGGGCCGGGAGGAGGTAGTCCGCGCCGAGATCCAGGGTGCGCTGCGCGACGCCCTCCCGGGCGACGACCAGGACGTGGAAGGGGACCTGCGCCGTCGCGGTGGGCCGCACCAGGTTGACCACCACGCGGGTGGCGCCCGCCACGGCCGTCGCCGTGACGGTGTCGGCGCAGCGCTCCACCCGGACGTCGCCGAGCGGGCCCGGCGCCAGCCGCAGGGCCACGTCCACCGGGTGGATGCCGTAGAAGAAGACCCCGCCGTACGGGCCTTCGGGATCGGCCGGACCCGAGGCGACGACGACCTGGGCCGCGCCGAGACCCGCCGCCTCGGCCACGAGGGCGTCGGTGGCCGGCAGCAGGCGCAGAGCCGAGTACGAGGTGAGCGGGGCGCCGTACGCGCGGGCGGCCGCGACGATCGCCTCGGCGTCCGCGACCGTGCGGGCCAGCGGCTTGTCCACCAGCACCGGCAGCCCCGCCGCGAGGAACGGCACGGCGTGCTCGCGGTGCAGCCCCCCGTCCCGGTCGGCGACGACCACCGCGTCGACCAGCCCCACCATCTCGCCGGGCCCGCCCACGACGTGCTCCACCGCCCCCCTGGCACGCAGCACTTCGTTGCGCTCCGAGGCCCCACCGCTCAGCGCCACCACCCGGGCGCCCCCGCCCGCGCCCTTGATGTTGAGGAGGTCGACGAACTGGTCGACGTGACTGCTCTCGGTGCCGACGATGCCGATACGCATGGCTTTCCTTACCGTGACCGTGCTCGTACGGACACCTCCCGGCAGTCTGCCAGCAGCCGCGCGGGAGCCGGGGGCCGCCGTGTCCGGATCCTTTCGGCGGGGGGCGCGGCGGGCGGAAAACGCTTGGACTGCGGGGAACGGGACTCGGCAGACTGCCGGTTCGGGCCGTCGGCGGTCCGGCTCTCCGGCGGTCTGCCGGGAGGAACGGCCGCGGCCGGGCAGGTGGGCTGCCGGGGCGGCCGGTCGGCGCAGGACGACGACGCGGGGCGGTCATGGAAACGCCTGACACACGTGAGGACGGCACGCCGGGGCGGGGCTCGGTGCGGCTGGCGCTGCGGTACTACGGGCGGGAGCTGGTGCGGCTGCGGTGGCTGACCGTGCCGGCGATGCTGCTGCCCGCGGTGGGGAACATCGGGATCAACTACGTGGCGCCGCTGGTCGTGGCCGTGCTGGTGGGGAACATCTCCGCCGACGCGGGCGGGGCGGTCGGGCCCGCGGTGCCGTACGTGCTGGCGTTCGCCGGGGTGCTGCTGGCCTCGGAGGGGTGCTGGCGCATCGGGGTGCACTGCCTCAACCGGCTGGACGCGGGCGGCATCGAGCACCTGTACGTCACGGGCATGGACGAGCTGTTCGCGAAGGACGCGGTCTTCTTCCACGACAACTTCGCCGGCGCGCTGACCAAGCGCGTCCTCAGTTTCGCCGCCCGCTTCGAGGAGTTCGCGGACACGCTGACGTTCTCGGTCGTGGGCAGCTTCGTACCGCTGCTGTTCGGCTCGGTCGTGCTGTGGCGGTACGAGCCGCTGCTCGTCGTCGCGCTGCTGTCGCTCATCGTGCTGACGGCGGTGGCCGTGGCGCCGCTCATCCGGCACCGGCAAAGACTCGTCGACGAGCGGGAGGCGGCCATCGCGCGGGTGTCGGGGCATGTCTCCGACGTCCTGATGAACATGGACACCGTCCGGGCGTTCGGCGCCGAGGAGCGCGAGGCGGCCGAGCACCGGTCGCGCGTGGCGTACTCGCGGCGGCTGTCACTGCGCTCGTGGGACTACGGCAACCTGCGCATCGACACGGTCGTCGCGCCGCTGTCGGTGCTCACCAACGCGCTCGGCCTGCTGCTCGCCGTGACGCTCGGCGGCGGGCGGCACGGCGTGGAGGCGGTCGTGGTGGCGTTCACGTACTTCAGCAACGCCACCCGGATCATGTTCGAGTTCAACCAGATCTACCGGCGGCTGGAGAGCTCGATGACGGAGGCCGCGCAGTTCACCGAGCTGCTGCTCGCCGACCCCACCGTGCTCGACCCGGCCGAGCCTGAGCCGCTGGCCAACCGCGGCGCCGCCGTCCGCTTCGAGCACGTGACCTTCACGCACGGCGGGCCCCGCGGGGGCGCGGCGCCGCTGTTCGAGAAGCTCGACCTGGCCGTGCCCGGCGGTGCTCGGGTCGGGCTGGTCGGACGGTCGGGCGGCGGGAAGACGACGCTGGCCCGGCTGCTGCTGCGGATGACGGACATCGACGGCGGGCGGATCACCGTCGGCGGCCAGGACATCAGCCGGATCGGGCAGCGCGACCTGCGCGGCCTGATCTCGTACGTGCCGCAGGACCCGGCGATGTTCCACCGCACGCTGCGCGACAACATCGCCTTCGCGCGGCCGGACGCCACCGACGCGGAGATCCGGCGGGCCGCCGAGGCCGCGCACGTCACGGAGTTCGCCGACGCGCTGCCGGACGGCTTCGGCACGATGGTCGGCGAGCGCGGGGTGAAGCTGTCCGGCGGGCAGCGGCAGCGGGTCGCGCTGGCCCGGGCGATCCTGCGGGACGCCCCGATCCTGCTGCTGGACGAGGCGACCAGCGCGCTGGACTCGGAGAGCGAGATCCTCGTCCAGGAGGCGCTGTGGCGGCTGATGGAGGGCCGCACCGCGCTGGTGGTGGCGCACCGGCTGAGCACGGTGGCCGGCATGGACCGGCTCGTCGTCCTCGACCGCGGCCGGATCGTCGAGCAGGGCACCCACCAGGAGCTGCTGGACCGCGAGGGCGCCTACGCGAAGCTGTGGCACCACCAGTCGGGCGGCTTCCTCGACGACGACGGTCCCGGCCCGCCGAACAGCGCCGCCGCGCCCGTACTGCCGTGACCGCGCCGCCCGCGAGGGCGCCGCGGGGGGCGGGCGGGGCGCGGGGGGCCGTCCTCTAGGGTCGGATCCGGGCCGGCGACGGAGCCGGCCCGCGAGGAGAGGAACGTTCATGCGCGCCCGGACAGCCGGCGCGGCCACCGCAGCAGCACTGGCGCTGGTGGCCGCGCGAGACCTCGTGCAGAAGAAGCACGCCCTGCTGCGGAACTACCCGGTGGTCGGGCACGCGCGGTATCTGCTGGAGCGGCTCGGGCCGGAGCTGCGGCAGTACATCGTGACCTCCAACGAGGAGGAGCGGCCCTTCACGCGCGACCAGCGCACCTGGGTCTACGCCTCGTCGAAGGGCGAGAACAACTACTTCGGCTTCGGCACCGACGCCGACGTCGAGCACATGCAGGGGCACGCCTACCTCAAGCAGCGCACCTTCGCCCCCGGGCTGCCCGCCTCGCAGGACCCGCAGGCGCCGCTGCCCTCGGCCAAGGTGCTGGGCGGGCCGCGCGGGCGGGCGAAGGCCTTCCGCCCGGCGAGCGTGGTGAACATATCGGCGATGAGCTTCGGGTCGCTGTCCGGCGCGGCCGTCACCGCGCTCAACAAGGGCGCCGCGCTCGCGGGCGCGATGCACAACACGGGCGAGGGCGGCCTCTCCCCGTACCACCGCGGCGGCGGTGACCTGGTGCTCCAGATCGGCACCGCCTACTTCGGCTGCCGCGACGCCGAGGGCCGCTTCGACCTCGCCCGGCTCAAGGACGTCGTCGCCTCCGGGCCGGTCCGGGCGATCGAGATCAAGCTCTCGCAGGGCGCGAAGCCGGGGCTGGGCGGGATGCTGCCGGGCGCCAAGGTGACCCCGGAGATCGCGGAGATCCGCGGTATCCCGGTCGGCCGGGACTGCGCCTCGCCCTCCCGGCACAGCGCCTTCGGGGACGTCGACTCGATGCTGGACTTCGTCGAACTGGTCGCCGCCGAGACCGGTCTTCCGGTCGGCATCAAGAGCGCGGTGGGCGAGCGGGACTTCTGGCAGGAGCTGGCCGCGCTCATGGCGCGCGGCGACCGCGGGGTCGACTTCGTGACCGTGGACGGCGGCGAGGGCGGCACCGGCGCGGCGCCGCTGACCTTCACCGACTCGGTGTCGCTGCCCTTCCGGATGGGCTTCTCCCGGGTCTACGGCACCTTCGCCGAGCAGGGTCTGACCGACGAGCTGACCTTCATCGGCTCCGGCAAGCTGGGCCTGCCGGAGAACGCCGCGGTGGCCTTCGCGCTCGGCGCGGACATGGTCAACGTGGCGCGTGAGGCGATGCTGTCGATCGGCTGCATCCAGTCGCAGAAGTGCCACACCGACCGCTGCCCCACCGGTATCGCCACCCAGAACCCGTGGCTGTCGCGCGGTGTGGACCCCGCCTCGAAGGCGGAGCGCGCGGCCGCGTACCTGCGCACCCTGCGCAAGGAGCTGACGAAGATCTCCGGGGCGCTCGGCGTCGCGCACCCGGGCCTCATCTCCGCCACCGACATCGAGATCATGAACGGCGACTACGACGCCCGCACCCTGGCCGGGGTCTACGGCTACAAGGACGGCTGGGGCGAACTGGGCCCGGACCTTGCCGCCGGGATCACCGCGGTGATGCGCGGGCAGGCCTGACCGGCGCCCGTCAGGGGGTCGGGGTCGCGCGCTGGAGCGTGGTCAGGGCCTGCTGGTCGGCGAGTGCGACGGCCAGCTCGCCGGCCGCCGTCGGGTGCAGCGGGGCCTTGTCCGCGGTGCCCTGGACGAAGGGCTGGTCGGTGCACAGCGTGTGGCCGGAGAAGTCCGGTCGCACGCTGGTGAAGTGCAGGGTCTGCGCGCCGCTCTCCAGCACGTCGTTGATGTCGGCCAGGCGGGAGTCCAGGACCTGGATCTTCTGCGCGGTCAGGCCGTCCTTCTCCAGGCACGTGGTGTCGGGCCCGAAGGGGTCGTAGTACGCGTTGATCAACACGTGCGGGTGGTGCGGCAGGGCGGCGAGCTGCTGGAGCAGGTCGAGGTAGTTCTGCGTGAAGGCGGCGAGCCGCTCGGTGAAGTACGCGGTGGAGGCCTTGTCGTCGCACACCGGTGACTTGGCGCACAGCGCGGTCAGCGCGGACCAGTTCATGTCGTTGGCGCCGATGCTGACGATGACGGTGGACGCGCTGGTGGCCCGCTGGGCGACGGCCAGCTGGGGCGGGACGACGACGTCGCCGCGGGTCTGCACGCCGAGGACGCCGTCGGTGACGGTGGCGCCCTGGCAGGCGAGGTTGAGCACGTTCCAGCCGTTGGCGGAGGCGAGGTCGGCGGCGAAGGAGTCGGCGCTGCGGCCGCACGCCTTGTCGGCGGCGCTGGGGTTGTCGACCAGCCGGTTGCCGATGCCCGCCGCCGTGGAGTCGCCGAGCACGACGGCGTTGACGTCCGGCAGCGCGGGGCCCTTGGCCGCGGGCACCGGCTGCGCGGGCGTACGGCCCACCAGGTCGTCCAGCGAGCGGACCTCGCGCAGCACGCGGGGCGTGCCGGACGCCAGCAGGTAGATCCCCACCGCGTTGACCGCGCACACGGACACCACGCCCGCCGCCACCATCGTGAGCATGGTCCGCCGCGACGCCCGCCGGACCCCCGCGACGGCCACCGCGATGACCGCGGCGCACCCGGCGGCGACGAGCGACTCCCACAGGCAGTACCGCAGCCACCCCGAGCCCAGCTCGCGGCTCAGGTCGGGCAGCAGCGTGCCCGCGTCGCCGACCTCCGAGCCCAGGTCGATGTGGGTGAGCTTCAGACGCGGCCGGATCGGCCCGTCGAAGTGCGGCCGGGTGGCGATGGCCTCGCCGAACAGATCCAGCTCCCCCGGCCCCGACATGCTCCGGCCCGGCTGCGCGGCGCCCACCGACACCGTCTGCCCGGCCGCCGACACCGACTGCATGGGGGTGAGCTGGACGGCGAGCCAGATCGACACACCGCTGAGGAGGACGAGCGCGACGACGGCCACCAACGCCCGGCGGGCGCGGCGCAGCCACGTGCGGGCGCGGTCGCTGACTCGCACGCTTGACGTCACCTCCGTCGCGCCACCGACGCGGGTGACTGCCGTTCCGATCCGTGCCCGCGCTCCTGCCCGCGCGCGGGCGTCCCAACCGCCGCGGGGCCCCGGCCGCCGCCGGGGCCGGGCCCGACCGCAAACGGGACGAAGGAGCACGAAGCAGCTCCCATGAGCGTACTCCCCCCATGTCGGTCATGCCCCTGTCACCGCCCGGCTGTCACTGCCCGGCTGTCACCGCCCGGCTGTCACTGTCCGATCGTCACTGCCCGGCGCGTGCCTCCAGGTGCATCTGCACGAAGGCCTCGACCTTGGCCCGGATGATCCACGGGTCGTACGGCTTGACCAGGTAGTCGACCGCGCCCGCGGTGTAGCCGCGGAACATGTGCGAGGGGTCGTGGTCCATCGCCGTGAGGAAGATGATCGGGATGTTGCGGGTACGGGCGCGCCGCTTGATGTGCAGGGCGGTCTCGTAGCCGTCCATGTCCGGCATCTGCACGTCGAGCAGGATGACGGCGAAACCCGTGCCGTCCAGCAGCGCCTTGAGGGCGGCCTGCCCCGAGTCGGCCGTGACGACCTCGTGGCCGAGACCCGCCAGGACCGCCGTCAGCGCGAGCAGGTTGGGCTGCTTGTCGTCGACGGCCAGGATGCGCGCCGGACCGCACAGCGCCGTCCCCGCGGCGGGTTCCGGGCCGGGCGGCTGGAGGGCGGGCAGCGGGCCCTCCGCGATGGCGAGCTGCCGCTCCAGCACCTCGCACCGGGATTCGGCGAGCATCACCCGTAACCGGGTCTCCTCCAGCTCCGCCTCCAGCGCCTTGACCTGGTCCTCCAGCCGGCCGCGCTCGGCGAGCAGGTCACCGGCCCCGGCCGGCGCGTCCGGCGGCACACCGGTGGTGGCGGCCGCGGTGGCGGCGCGCTCGGCCGTCCAGCGGGCCTCCAGCAGGCCGAAGCGCACTTCCAGGTCGGCCAGCCGGTGCTGCCGGTCCAGCAGCGCGTCGCCGATCAGATCCTCCTGGGCGGTGGCGCGGCGCGCCTCGCGGTCGGCGTCGGCCAGCTGCTGCTGGAGCAGGTGCACCCCGTCCGCCGTGGGGGCGGCGGCCTGGAGCGCCCGGCGGTGCAGCTCGCGCACGTGGTCCAGGGCCAGCGGGGTGGCCGCCGCGCCGTGGTCGGCGGCGAGGTCCGCGAAGAGGTCGACGACGAACTCCCACGGCGGCACCCGGGTGCCGCCGAGGTAGCGGGAGACCGTCCCGGCGTCCCGGTAGCGCCGGGCCGCGTACCGGCGCACCGACACACCGAGCCCTCCGAAGAGGGTGCGCAGCGCCTGCGCGAACGCCCGGCAGTCGTCGTTCAACTCGTCGGCCAGCGGCCGCAATTCGCCCATCGGGCTGTGTCCTCCGGTCGGTCGGGGCGCTCGCCGGTACGGCCCGCGCCCGGGGTCAAGCATGGGGCTGCCGGAACTCACCCGGACCCGCTTCCGCCGATGAGCCGGTCGAAGAACGGCACCGCCAGCCCGAAGGCCCCGGCCCCGCACAGGACGCACTGCGGAGCCGCGGTCCCGCCCACCGCCGACACCACCGCGGCGCCCAGCCCCGTGAGCAGCGCCAGCGTGAGAACGAGCGCCGCCCTGACGGACAACAACGGAGTACGCACTGCCGACCTCTTCCCGCGACAGCGGGCCGCGCCCCGAGACACCCGCGCCGACCCCCACCGCAACGACCGCCGCGCCGACCGGCCCGACCCCCCAAGCCTGTCCCCCCGCAACACCGTTGCCGCCCGCAACACCTCCCCCGGCACCACTCGGGCAACACCCCGCGGGACGCCCGGCCGACGGGATCGCGACCGAGCGCGCGTACCAGGGATCGGCTCGCGGCCGCGGACGTCGATCCCGCGTGACGGCCTGATGCCGCGCTCGCGCGCTGCTCGACGGGGGCGCGGCGGACCCGGATCCGTATGTGGTGGCAGCCGCCGCGGGCAATCCCGTGCTGGTGGGGGAGGTGGCGGGCGGGCCGGGCGGGGCTTGCTGACGGTCTGTGTATTACGGGTGAATGAGGCGGTGCCCAGGTCATTCACGGCGTAAACATCCACAGCGTGCACAGTGGACTTTTGCGACTGTACAGAAAGCGGGTTTGCGGGGCATAATCGGCCGCCTGAGCCAACTGGCTACAGATCAGAAGACTTTCGGCGGCGAGACGCCTCGCAGGCCATCGGGTTCGTCTCCCGCCGTTTTGGTGTCGAGCAGCGGCCCCTGTCTGCCTGCACCTGGCTGCCCGACCAGCATTCAGGGAGCATCCTCACAGTGCATGCGATATCCAGACGAGCCGTTGCCGCTGTCGCCGGGGCGACGATCGCCCTGACGGTCGGCGGGATCGGTACCGCCTCCGCCAACGGCGGCCACAACGGCGGCGGCAACAACGGCGGGAACAACGGCGGCGGGCACAGCAACTGCGCCCCGCTCGGCGTGACGTACAAGGTGGACGGCGGCCGCTGGACGACGGCCGGGCGGATCGACGGGGACACCGCCCCGGGGAAGATCACCGTCAAGCTGACGTCCACCCCGGGCAAGAACTGCTCCTACACGGTGTCGCTGGCCTCCTACAGCGCTGAGGGCCCGGCCTGGGAGAACTCCGGCCACCAGGACTTCCTCGGCTGGGACACCGCCACCCTGGACAGCAAGCACGACTCCGCGACGCTCGACATCAGCGGGCACGTCCCGGACTGCTTCGGCCAGGTCGACCTCTACGGCAACGGCACCCAGTACGACGGCGGTACGGGTGAGGGCCACGGTGCCCTGCCGCACTTCCCGGACTCGGCCACCCCGACCGACCTGATCACGGCGTGGAACGGCGGGCACAAGTGCGAGACGTCGCCGTCGCCGTCCCCGAGCGAGACCACGGACTCCCCGAGCCCGTCGCCGAGCGAGACCACCGACTCGCCGAGCCCCTCGCCGAGCGAGACCACGGACAGCCCGAGCCCGTCGCCGAGCGTGAGTGACACCTCCTCGCCCTCCCCGACCGCGACCGGCCCGACCAGCACCGCCGCGCCGACCGGCACCCCCTCGGTGCCCCCGGCCACCGGCAGCAGCAACGGCACCGGCACCGGCAACCTCGCCGAGACCGGCAGCAACAGCTCCCAGAACACCGCCCTCATCGGCGGAGCCGCCGCCCTCCTCGTCGTCGGCGGAGCAGCGGTCTACTTCACCCGCCGCCGCCGCACCGGCAACCACAGCTGACACGCGGCTGATCACAGCTGATCACGGCTGACTCAGCGCGAACCGACGGCCGCCCGGCCCGGGACACCCCGGACCGGGCGGCCGTCGCCGTACCCGGTCCGGTGCGCGGCGGCTGCTTCCCCGAGCGGCAACGGGCTCCCGTCGACCGTCCACGCCTTCAACCGCACCGGCGCCCGCCCGCCGCGGACCCTCTCCCACCGACCCCCCGGGTCACGGGCGGCGGCCGATGCTGTCGACCACGCCCACCTCCACCTGGGCCGTCATCTCTGTGTACTTGTCGCCGTCCACCCACTCCCCCTTCACGCGCTTGGGGGTGGTGCCGGTCTGGCGCAGGCCCAGGTAGTCGTACGTCGTGCGGTCGAAGACGACGCTGAAGGACGTACCGGGGTAGGAGACGGCGATGCCGTGGCGGCCGAGCGCGTCCACCCCGTCGTCGTCGATCCTGATCTTCGGGAGTTTCGCGAGCACCTCGAAGGTGGCCGCCTGGAGGCCCGGGGGCATGACGCGCGGGCCCTTGATGAGCAGGCAGGCCTGCGTGTAGACCTCCCGGCCGGGGTCGAGGGCGGCCTGCGCGCCGCCGTTCACCGCCGTGACCGCCGAGTTGTCCTGGTCGCCGCCGAGCCACGTGAACAGCGTGGCGGGGTCGGTCGGCCACTTCTGCAGCGCCGCGTACTGGGTGGGCGGGGTGACCACCTGGTTCTTCTCCAGCGGCGGGTCGTTGTGGACGGTGCCCAGCTCCTGGCGCCGGGAGGGCCGGGAGCCGTCCACCGAGAGCCAGCTCTCGTCGGTCCAGGCGCGGGTCTTCCCGCCGCCGACGGGTGTGTGGGTGGTGCGCGTCCTGACGTAGAAGTACTGGTCGTCGCGCGGGATCGGCAGCGGGGCGCCCGCGAGGGTGCGGCCCGCGGCCTGGTGCAGCACCTGCGCGGCGCTGACGTTCGCCATCCGGGAGGTGCCGGGCGAGCCGGGCGACGACCCGCCGCCGGACGTGACGACGGCGGTGCCCGCCACCGCGGCGGCCACGGTCGCCGCGACCGCGAGGCGGAAGGCCGTCCGCCGGGTCGTCGCGCGCAGGAAGGCGCCGGCACCGGCGCGGCTCTCGCCCTCGACGGCCTCCTGCAGCCGCTCGCGGGCGGCCGCGCGGGCGGCCGCGGTCAGCGGGGGCGGGTCGGCGGCCAGTTCCTGCAGGGCACGGAGATCGTCCACGATGGAACTCCTCGTCGTCTTCTGGCGGTCGGGGGGCGTCGGCCGTCGCCGTCCGGCGGTCATCGGCCGTCGCCCTCGCGCACGGTTGTCGGGTCCGACCCGCCCAGGGCGTCGCGCAGCCTGGTGCGCGCCCGGTGCAGCCGTGAGCGCACGGTGCCCACCGGTATGCCGAGCGCGTCGGCGGCCTCCGCGTAGTCGAGGTCGCCCCAGGCGACGACCAGGAGCACGTCCCGGTAGCGCGCGGGCAGCTTCGCCAGCGCGCCCGCGAGCGCGGCCCGGGTGCTCTGCGCGGCGACCCGGGCGGCCACCCGTTCGGCGAGCGGCTCGGCGTCGCCGGTCCGCTCGTCGGGTACGGTCCCGGCGGCCCGCGCCATCGCGCGCAGCCGGCGCACCTCGCCGCGCCGGTGGGCGCCGACGAGGTTGGTGGCGATGCCGTACAGCCACGGGCGGGCGTGCGGCTTCGACACGTCGTAGCGGCGGCGGCGCTGGAAGGCGACGACGAAGGCGTCGGCCACCAGGTCGTCGGCGGCCTCGGTACCGATGCGGCGGGCCGCGTACCGGTGGATGTCGGCGGCGTAGCGGTCGAACAGCACGGCGAAGGCCTCGGGTTCGGTCCAGGAGCTCTCGATGACCGTCGCGTCGGACACGGGCTGCTCGTCCGGTGCCGGGACGCGGCGCAGGTCGCCGGTCCACGGGGTGGCCGTCACTTCTCGCCTCGGACAGAACTCATGGGCTTCCCTCGGACGTCGGGCAGGGTCACCTGCTGTCCGCCGATGCCCGCGTTCGGGTTCCGGCGTCCGCCGGGTGGAGAGGCCGAGGCTACTTGTGGGAGTGCGCGCCCACGTAGAAGAGCAGCCACAGGAAGGCCGCGAAGGCGTGCCCGGCGATCACGTACACGAAGACCCGCAGGGCGACACCGCGGGCCTTGTACCGCTCGCTGCCCGCGCCGGGGTCCCGCGGCAGCGGGCTCTCCCCGGGGGCCGGCGGGGGCGCGGGGGACGGTGCGTCGGGCATGGCGGGCTTCCGTTCGGGGCGCTGCGGCGTGTCCGGATACGACCAATGCATCATCTGAGCAATTGACGAATTACGCAACTGCGCAGGTGGCGTGCCTGCTGACCGGCCCGTGGGGTCACCGGGCACCCCCGCCGGGGCGCGGGCGTGAGAAATTACCCGCACGGGAAAGCCCTGCGGCCGCCGGTCCCCCGCGGGACGCGAGGATGGCGGCGTGCCGACGGAAAATGGTGACGGGAGTGCTGACGGAAGCTGTGCGCATGCGACGACTGGCGGGCAGGGGGGCGGTGCGGTGAGCACGCCGCTCTACCAGCTCAAGGCGGAGTTCTTCAAAACCCTCGGGCACCCGGTGCGCATCCGGGTGCTGGAACTGCTGAGCGAGCGGGAGCACTCGGTGGCGGAGATGCTGCCCGAGGTCGGCATCGAGCCGTCCCACCTCTCCCAGCAGCTCGCGGTGCTGCGGCGGGCGAACCTCGTCGTCACCCGCAAGGAGGGCTCGAACGTCCACTACTCGCTCACCAGCCCGCATGTCGCGGAGCTGCTGCGGGTGGCCCGGACGATCCTGTCCGGCGTCCTGGCCGGACAGGCCGAGCTGCTCGCCGACCTGCGGGCGGCCGGGCCCGAGGGCGGTCCGCGGGCGGCGACCGATGAGTTCCGGGGACGGCCCCGGTCTACCCCCTGAACCGGAGATCCACGAAACCACCGTCAGGGGAGCACGCCATGGGCCGCGTCCAGATCGAACTGTTCACCACCCTCGACCTCGTCGCGCAGGCGCCCGGCGGTCCCGAGGAGGACCTCTCCGGGCGGTTCGCGTACGGCGGCTGGCAGGCGCCGCTGATCGACGAGGAGATGGGGGCGCAGATCGGCGCCGCCTACGAGGGGACGGACGCGCTGCTGCTCGGGCGGCGCACGTACGACATCTTCGCCGCCTACTGGCCGCACCAGGAGGACGGACCGGACGCCGGTTTCGCCGCGCTCTTCAACAGCATCCCGAAGTACGTGGCCTCGCGCGGCACGCCCGACCTGTCGTGGGAGGGGTCCACGCAGCTCGGCCCCGACCTGCCCGCCGCGGTGCGGGAGATCCGCGAGCGGCACGAGCACGTCACCGTCGTCGGCAGTGTGGACCTGGTGCAGACGCTGCTGCGGGAGAAGCTCTTCGACCGCCTCGACCTGTGGGTGCACCCGCTCGTGCTCGGCGCGGGCAAGAAGGTCTTCGACGCGGGCACCGTGCCCACCAACCTCACGCTCCTCGAAGCGCCCGCCACGAGCCCCAAGGGCACGGTCTTCCTCCAGTACGGGGTCGGCGAGGGTGTGCCGCGCACCGGGGACATGTCCAAGCCCGACCTCGGTCTCGGCGAGGACGCCTGAGGTCCTGGCCCTGGCCCTGGCCCTGGCCCTGACCCCGGCCCTGACCCCGGCTCCGGCTCCGGCTCCGGCCCCGCGGAGCCTCCCGGCCGCGTCAGGCGCCGCGGGCCGCCCGGTACGCCAGCCCCTGCCGGAGGGCGTCGCGCACACCGCCCGGGAGGTGCCGGCCCCAGGGCGGCACGCCTGCCTCGCCGCGCAGCAGCGCCCAGCAGGCGAGGGCGTAGCCGTATTCGGCGGGGCCCAGATAGCCCATCTGGTGCATCTCGAAGCGGCGGGCGGTCAGCATCCGGTCGGTGAGGTCGCCGACCGCGGTGACGGAAAAGCCGGCGGCGCGGTCGTAGTCCTCGGCGGCGCGGGCCGTCAGCACGCCCATGCCGAGGTGGACGGTCACCAGGTCGGTGAGCCGCTCCTCCTCGGCGGAGGCCAGCCGCAGCGCGGCGACGCGCCCCTCGCCGATCAGCCGGGCGTGCGCCAGCTCGTGCGCGACGAGCCCGGCGAAGGAGTCCGGCCGGTCGGCGACCCGGGTGTCCAGCTCGATCACCGCCCGGCCCAGCACCTTGCGGTACTGCCCGACCCGATGGCGCCGGTGCTGCTCGCGCTCCGGGGACTCCACCAGCAGGACGTGGATGCCGGAGACGTCCGCGCCCATCACCGCGCCGACCAGCCGCACCAGTTCCTCGGCCTCCTCCTGCGTGCCGGTGAAGCCCGCGGGCGCGAACCCCGGCGCGGCGACCTCGCGGCGCGGCACCGCGGGCCCGAACTCCCCCTCGCACCAGTCCAGCCAGCGCTCGGTCCAGGCCCGCTGCCGCTCCGGCACCGGGCAGGTACCGGGCGGCTGCGTCCGTACCCACGGCTTCGGCCCGTCCGGGCTGATCCCGCGCGGCCGCCGGTCCTCCCCACGCAGCCACCGCTCCAGCGGACCCCGCTCCCCCACGGCCCCACCCCCGTACGTCCCCCCGTTTCGCGGGAGGACGCACGGGGGCGGCGCGGCAGTTGCACGCCGGAGAGCGCGGCGGTCAGGCGAGGTGGGTGAGGCGCGTGAGGCGGGCGAGGACGGCCCGGGTGGCAGCGCGTACCGCGGCGCGGGCCTCGCCGGAGTGGTCGGGGGTCTCGAAACCGTGCACGGCGGACGGGACGTCGATCAGGTGGACGTCCGCCCCGGCGGCGCGGGCCGCGGCGCGGAAGTCCTCGACCGTCGCGGCGAACTCGGGGCGCTCACGGCCCACCCGGGTGAGCACGACGGGCAGCCGGCCCGCCGCCCGTACGGCCTCGGCGGGCCGGAAGCGCGGGGCGGGCAGGCCCCAGGCGGGGGGCGGGGCGAGCAGCGGGTAGGTCAGCGCGACGCAGCGCAGCCACGGCGGCGGGGCGGCGAGCCACTCCGCCGACAGCAGACCGCCGACGGAGAAGAACCACAGCGCCACCCGGTCGGCGTCCACCCGGGGGTGGGCGCGTACCGCCTCGACCGCCTCCGCGACGTCACCGGCCGCACGCGCGAAGTCCCCCAGCCCGTGCAGCCGGTGGTCCACGACGGCGCCGACCGCGCCCCCGCCCGCGAGGAGCCGGGCGTAGCCGACGAAGCCCGGCCACTCCCGCGGGGTCGGCTCCGCGCCCTGCGGGACGGGGCCGCCGTGCACGAGGACCACCGCGGGGTGCGGCCCGTCGCCGTCCGGCAGGTGCAGATCCACCCGGCCGTGCCGCGCGCGCGGCCGCTCGGCCACGTCCAGCAGGAACGGCCGCAGATGGGAGGGGCGTTCGGCCGTCTCCGCCCGCCGCGGGACGACACCCTCGCCCGCGGCCGCGCGCAGCAGCACCTCGGCGGTGGCGTCCGGGTCGGCGAGCATCGGCCAGTGACCGGTGGGCATCTCCAGGTAGCTCAGGTGCGGCGCGGCCAGGTACGCGAACCGGGGGCCGCCGAGCGCGAGCGCCCCCTCGACCATCGCGAGGCTCGACCCGTTCCCCGCGCACAGCACGCCGGTCACCGGCACGGTGCCGGTCGCCCCGGCGTTGCCGCCCAGCCGCAGCGGCCGCGCGAGCGTGCCCCACGGCTGCGCGACCGCCCGCCGGTGCAGCTCCTCCCGCTGCTCCGCCCCGACCCCGGCCGGACTCCCGAGCGCACTCCACGCCGCCACGGACGGGGGCGGCGGTACGGGGGCGGCCTCCTCCGCGGGTCCGGTCGCCGCTGCTCCGTCCGCCGCGCCCGGCCCGGCGCCGGCCTCCGCCGGTGTGCCCTCCGCCGACTGCGCGATCCGGCGCAGCAGCCGGTCGCGCAGGCCCTGGTCGGGGACGAGGGCCGCCGGGGGGTCGCCGTCCTGGGGCATCGGGGTGTCGAGGAGGACGACACGGGTGACGCGGGCGGGGAGGCGGTCCGCCGCGGCGATCACCGGGTGGACGCCGTAGCCGTGGCCGACCAGCACGACGTGTTCGGCGTCCGCCGCCTCCACCGCGCGCAGCACGTCCGCGACATGGGTGTCGAGGTCGGCGTCCTGCCCTGTCCCGTTCCCGTCCATGCCGGTCAGCGTCAGCGGCAGCGCCCACGCGCCCGCCTCCCGCAGCCGTCGTGCCACGTCCTGCCAGATCCAGCCGCCGGTGTGCAGTCCCGGCACCAGGACGAACGCGGTCGTCGCCGCCATCGCCGTCTCCTCCCGCCTCGGGTACGCCTCGCGCGTACGTCGTCCGGCCCCGCGGTCGGCCGCCGGGCCCGCCGGTACCGTAGGAACTCCCCCTGAGGGAGGTTCAAGCGATGGCGGCCGGGCAGTTGTGGACCATCGGCGAGCTGGCGGCGCGGGCCGGTGTCACCGTCAAGGCGGTGCGGTTCTACTCGGACGGCGGGCTGCTGCCCGAAGCGGCGCGCAGCGCGGGCGGGCACCGGCGCTACGGGCCGGACGCCTTGGAGCGGCTGCGCACGATCCGCTCGCTGCGGGCGCTGGGCATGGGCGTGCCGGAGGTCGCCCGCGTGCTGCGCGACGAGGGAGAGGACGGCGGCGGGGACGGCGGCGCGATACGGACCGGAGGCGCGCTGGAGGACGCGGTCGCCGGGCGGCTGCGTGACCTGGGCCCGCGGCTGGCCGCGCTGCGCTGGCAGGAGACCGCGCTGCGGCTGCTGCACGACTGCGGGCCCGAGGAGCGGGCCGAACGGCTGCGGCTGCTGGGCGCGGTGTGCGCGAGCGCGGCGCCGCCCAGCACCGCGGCGATGGCCCGCTTCTGGCGGCGCTGGCTGCCGCCGCGGATGCCGGCCCGTACCGTCGCGCGCGTCCTCGACCTGTCCGTGCCGCAGCCGCCGGACGACCCGACGCCCGAGCAGGCGCTGGCCTTCGCGCGACTGCACGCCTTCGTGTCCGGCGACTGCTCGGGCCGCAGCGGCAGCGGCCAGCCCGCCGCGCACCGCGCGGACGCGGGGCACCGGCCCGCCGTCCTCTACCAGGGCCTCGACGAGGCCTACGCGCTGGCGGCCCCGCACCTGCGCGCCGGGCGGGCACCGTACGCGGGTGAGGCGCTGGACTGCTTCGTCGCCGCGTACGCGACCTCGCAACAGGTGCCGGACACGTCCGCCTTCCGGCGCCGGCTCGGCGCCGTCCTCGCCTCCGACCCGCGGATCGACCACTACTGGGAGCTGGTCGCCCGCATCACCGGCCCGGACCGGCCCACCCCGGGGGCCGCCCACGCCTGGCTCACCACCGCGCTCTCCCGACGGCCCGCACCGTAATACCGGCACGCCGAAATCAGCCCCGGTCGGAAATGGCCCGCGGCATTCCGAGAGGTCTCGAACTCGCTTTCCGGGGAAGGGAATTACTGTTCGCCCGACCGTGGCCGGTGTAGCATCAATCCGGCCTCCCGTGCATTCCGCGCCGGGCGGGGGAATTCGGTGCAGGACACGGCGCCGCCGTATCCGTACCACCCCTGACCTGCCTGGAAGGCGCAGCGGGCGGGCCCGTTCGGTGTGAGAGACCTCCCGAGGAGAGACGATGTCCGTAACGCTTGGCAATTCCGTCCGCGTGCTGTTCCAGGGCGACAGCATCACGGACGCGGGCCGGGACCGCGACGACGATTCCAGCCTGGGCAACGGCTATGTGAGCCTGATCGCCGAAAGCCTGGCGGCTGCGAATCCCGCCCGCCGCGTCCTCAACCGGGGGATCGCCGGAAACCGCGTCGCCGACCTGCGGGCCCGCTGGCAGCAGGACACCCTCGACCTCGCGCCCGACCTGCTGTCCGTCATGGTCGGCATCAACGACACCTGGCGCCGCTACGACGCGGGCGACGTCACGACGGTCGAGGAGTACGCGCAGGACTACCGCGTCATCCTCGGCCAGGCCCGGGACGCCGGTGCCCGGCTGGTGCTCGTCGAACCCTTCCTCGTACCGGTCGACGACACGCAGTGGGCGTGGCGCGAGGACCTGGACCCGCGGATCCACGCCGTGCGCCGCCTCGCCGCCGACTTCGACGCGGCGCTGCTCGCGGCCGACGGGCTGCTCAACCAGGCGGCGCGGGAAGCCGGGAGCGCCGCCGCGATCGCCCGGGACGGCGTGCACCTGACGCCCGCGGGGCACGCGTGCCTGGCCGCGGCCTGGCTGGAGCTGGTCGGCGCGCCCGCCGCCGTCACCCCCTGAGATCGCCGGGCCCGCCGACCTCACCCCTGAGGTCCGCCCGGCCCGCTGCGCGTCCCCGCCCCGGCGCCGTGCTGCGCCGCCGGGGCAGGACGCGGCCGGACGGGCCGGGGAGCCGACGCCCCGGCCCGTCCGAGGGCGCCCACCGGCAGGCACCCCGTCCTGAAGGGGGCGGCGCGCGGACCTCCGCGAGCCGCCCCGTGCGGCTCAGCCCGCCGCCTGCTCCTGCGCCGCCAGGTACTCCGCCATCCCGGCGCCGGTGAGCGGGTAGTAGTCGGACAGCCGCCCGCCCTCGTCGAGCCGGCGGCGCGCGAAGGCCTCGCGGTCCTGGTGGGCCAGCGAGTCCTCGCTCAGCGGGACGGCCTGGTCCTGGGGGACGACCACGGCGCCGTCCTCGTCGGCGACGATCAGATCCCCCGGCGTGACGAGGACACCGCCGACGCCCACCGGCACGTTGAACGCCGACGGGAACAGCTCCGTCTGCGAGGCGTAGTGCGGGGTCACACCCGTGCACCACACGGGCACGCCGAGCGCGCGGATGCGCGCCGCGTCCCGCACCCGGCCGTCGACGACGATGCCCGCGCCGCCGCGCAGCTTGAAGTAGCGCACCAGCATGTCGCCGAGGCAGCCGGTGAAGTGGCTGCCGAACGCGGACACGACCAGCACGTCACCGGGGCGGATGGACTCCAGCACACCCCACAGCGCGGTCTTGCGCTCGGCGTCCTCCTGCGCGGCGCCGGAGAAGACGTCCTCGCGCTGCGGCAGGAACTGGAGCGTCACCGCGCCGCCGACGACCGAGACGTCCGGCTCGCGGTGCAGCGGCACGGGGCCGTCGATGAACGTCCGGGTGATGCCCGTCTGGTGCAGCTTGGCGCAGGCGGTCGCGGCGCTCACCCCCTGAAGCGCCGTCAGCATGCGCTCGGTCGGCCGGACGTAGGAAGCGGTGTGGACCGGCGCCCGCATCGACTCGTACGTGTGCATGTCCCCCGCCGCCGGCGCTCCCTGATCCCCTGTCGGGCTCATCCGCCACGCCTTTCCGCGCACACCTCGGCACGCAACCATCAGTGACATTATCGCCTATCGATGGTAGATAACAGCCGACCGGCAACAGCTGTCAACCACGGCAGGAGACTTCAGTGCCCACGGCGCCCACCGAACGCACGGAACCCACGGCACCCATCGAGTGGTTCAGGGCCGCACGCTTTGGGCTGTTCGTCCACTTCGGCCTCTACAGCCTCGCGGCGCGGCACGAGTGGGTGCGCAGCCGGGAGGCCATGTCCGCGCAGGACTACGACCGCTACCTGGAGCGCTTCGACCCCGACCTCTTCGACGCGCGCGAACTCGCACGGGCCGCGCGCGCGGCCGGGATGCGCTACGCCGTCCTGACCACCAAGCACCACGACGGCTTCTGCCTCTTCGACTCCGCGCTCACCGACTACACCTCCGTCAAGGCCGCCGGACGCGACCTGGTGGCCGAATTCGCCGACGCCATGCGCGCGGAGGGCCTGCGGGTCGGCCTCTACTACTCACTGCTCGACTGGCACCACCCCGACTTCCCCGTCGACCGCCACCACCCGCTGCGCGGCACCGACGCCGAACGCGAGCCCCGCGACCTGGCCCGCTACCGCGCCTATCTGCACGCACAGGTACGCGAACTGCTCACCGGCTACGGGCGCATCGACGACCTCTTCTTCGACTTCAGCTACCCCGGCATGGGCCCGGAGCAGTGGGGCGCCGACGAACTGCTGCGGACCGTGCGCGAACTGCAGCCGGACATCGTCGTCAACGACCGGCTCGGCGTCCCCGGCGACTACGTGACGCCCGAGCAGTACCAGCCGGACGAGCCGCTGGAGCGCGACGGCGTGCCGGTGATGTGGGAGGCCTGCCACACCCTCAACGGCTCCTGGGGCTACGACCGCGACAACCACGACTACAAGGACCCCGGCCTGCTGGTGCGGATGCTCGTCCAGTCGGTGGCCTGCGGCGGGAACATGCTGCTCAACGTCGGCCCGACCGGGCGCGGCGCGCTCGACCCGCGGGCCCGCGCGACGCTCGCGGCGATCGGCGGGTGGACGGCGCCGCACGCCCGCTCCGTGCACGGCGCCGGGCCGAGCGCCCACCGCGCCCCCGCCAACGCCCTCTACACGCAGGCCGGAAACAGGCTCTACCTGCACCTGCTCGCCTGGCCGCTCAAGCACATCCACCTGCCCGGCCTCGCCGGGAAGGTGCGCTACGCGCAGTTCCTGCACGACGGATCCGAGATCCGCTTCCGGCAGCTCGACGGCACCCAGCACGAGCACAACAACCTCGCGCCCCCCGGCCGCAGCGCCGGCACCCTCACCCTGACGGTGCCGGTCGCCCGCCCCGACGTGCTGCTCCCGGTGATCGAACTGTTCCTCGACGAGCCCGCGGGCGCATCCGCCGCCGAGCCCGCGGGTGAGCCCGCCGGGGAGGCCTGACCGCCGTGGCCGGTCCCCTGACCGCGCGTCTGGCCCCCGCCCTGGACGCGCTCACGACGCTGCCGCCGGGCACCCGGCGCGGTGTCCCCGACGTCACCGCGCGGGACGTGTGGGACGCGGTGCCCGAACCCATACGCACCGACGTCCTCGACCGCGCCGCCGCCGAACTCACCCGCCCCGCACCCCCGCTGCTCGCCTCCGACTGGGCCAGGACCTTCCGCGACGGCGAACGCGGCAGCCACGAGGGGCGGGTGCGCGCCCTGCGCGAGCGCGTCACGCTGCTGGTGCTGGCCGCCGTGCTCACCGGCGAGGTCGCCGCCGCGGACGAACCCGGCGGCTGCCCGCACCTGGACGCCGCCGCCGACGGGCTGGTCGCCCTCGCCGAGGCCAGCACCTGGTGCTGGGCCCCGCACGACCGCCACACCGCCGGGCGCGGCGACCTGCTGCCCGACCCGGACGACCCCTTCCTCGACCTGGGCGCCGCCGAGGCGGCCTCGCTCTTCGCGTGGGCCGACCGCGCGCTCGGCCCGCACCTGGACGTACGGGTGCCGGGCCTGCGCCGCAGGCTGCGCCGCGAGGTGGAGCTGCGGGTGCTCACCCCGTACGAGCGGGTCCGCGACTGGCACTGGATCGGCGCGGACGGCACCGCCAACAACTGGAACCCGTGGATCACCAGCGCCGTCGTCACCTGCGCGCTGCTGCTGTGCGACGGCAGCGACAGGGAGGACCAGGGCGAGCGGCGGGCCCGGCTGGTCGTCCGGGCCGTGCGCGACCTCGACCACTACCTCGCCGTGCTGCCCGACGACGGCGGCATCGACGAGGGCATCGCCTACTGGTTCGCCGGGGCGGGCCGCGTGCTGGAACTGCTGGACCTGCTCGCCGACGCCGGGGGCCCCGCGCTCGACGCCCGCGACCTGCCCGTGCTCGCCGAACTGCTGCGCTACCCGCAGCGCATGCACCTGGGCGGCGACACCTACGTCAACGTCGGTGACGCGCCCGCCCGGCTGGGCGGCGGGCGGCCCTGGCAGGTGGTCTTCCGCTGGGCCGGGCTGCTCGGGCAGCCCGAGACCGCCGCGCACGCGGTGGCCGCGGCCCGCGCGGCGGGCGGGATCGCGGACGCCGGGGGCCTCGGCCGCTCGCTGGCCGCGCTCGCGGACGCAGCGTGGTGCCGGGCCGTCACCGCGCCCCCGCCGGTTCCGTTGGAAACGCCGTGGCTGGCCCGGGAGAGCTGGCTGCCGCGGCTGCAGATCCTGGTGGCGCGCGAGGCGGCGGGCAGCGCGGCGGGTCTGACGCTCGCGGTGAAGGCCGGGCACAACGGCGAGCACCACAACCACCTGGACGTCGGCTCGTATTGGGTCGCGGTGGACGGCCGCCCGCTCGTCGTCGACGCCGGGCGGCCCGCGTACACCGCGCGGACCTTCGGCCCCGACCGGTACGCCGCCTGGCCCTTCCGCAGCGACTGGCACAACGTGCCCGAGCCCGGCGCCGGGCAGCAGCCGGGCGCCGCGCACGGGGCCCGCGCGGTGGAGGTGACGCTCGGCGGGCGGGTCGGCGCGCTGCGCGCCGACCTCGCGGGCGCCTACCCGCCGGGGGCGGTGGCCCGCTGGGAGCGGGAGGTGCGGCTGGAGCGCGCGGGCGGGGCGGGGGACGCGGCCGCGGTGGTCGTCGAGGACCGCTGGGCGGGGCGGCGCGGCGGGCCGGTGCTGCTGCGTCATGTGCTGGCCGGGCACGTCACGTCGGGGCCGGGGTGGGCGGCGGTGACGGTGCCGGGCGGGGCGGGGCTGCGGGCGGAGTGGGACCCGCGGACCGCGCGGGCGGTGGTCGAGGTGCGCGAGCTGGACGACGCGCTGCTGCGGGAGAGCTGGGGCGGGCGGCTGACCCGGCTGACGCTGGAGGCCGTGGAGCCCGCCGACTCCGGCCGCGTCGCGGTGCGTTGGAAGCGCGCGCACTGAACGCAAGGGCTTGGCGCACGGCTCTTGAACATGCGCGGCAGCACACCTAGCATCATTAATCGATAGACGATAATTCTTGGAGGTGAACGGTACGTGACACCCGTGGGACAGCGCACCGTCACCCCGCGGCCCACCACGGCCCGGTTAGCGCAGGCGGTCCTCCCCCCGTCGCGGTGACCCCGCACCACTCGCCACCGCCCCGCAGCAGCGCGGGGCGGTGGCTCCACGGGAGCCGTACAGCAAGCGGTTTCCACAGCTGGCTCGACCTTCGAGCACACCGAACCCATGCAGTCGGGTCGACCTCGGCCGTCTGTGTTCACGACTACGCAACGGAGCGTGTCCCGAATGAGAAAGACCTGGCGCCGCACCTGCGCTCTTGCCGCGGCCCCCCTGGTAATGGCAACGGCCGCGGCGTGCGGCGGCGACGACTCCGGGAGTTCCGCCGGGGGCGGCAGCACGACCCTGCGCGTCATCGTCAACATCACGCCGAACCTGACCGAGCAGTACTGGAACACCCTCTTCGACCGGTACGAGAAGGCCCACCCGGGTACGACGGTCAAGCTGGAGCTGACCGGCACGATCTCCGCGAACGCCAAGCTCACCCAGGACCTGGCCGCGGGCGACCCGCCGGACGTCGCGCAGCAGATCACCCCCACCGCGGACACCGTGGACCTCTTCACCGACCTCACCGACCAGGCGTGGACGGCCAAGACGCCGCTCGCCGACCAGTACGCGATCGACGGCAAGCGCTATCTGGTGGGTGTCGGCGAGCAGATCCAGTCGCTCGTCTTCTACGACAAGGCCGCCTTCACCAAGGCCGGGCTCGACGCCTCGGCCATCACGACGATGGCGCAGTTCACCGACGCCATGGGCAAGCTCAAGGACGCGGGCTACACCCCGCTCCAGACGGCCGGCCAGTGGGTGACCGGCGGTCAGTTCTCGATGATGGCCGACGCCGGCGTGATGACCGCCGACCCGGACTGGACGATCAAGCGCAAGGACGGCAAGGTCTCCTTCGCCGACAGCGGCTACGCGGCCTACCTGCAGCACTACAAGGACTGGATCGACAAGGGCTACCTGAAGAAGAGCGCGCTCGGCCTGACGTACGCGGACGGCCAGACGGACTTCCTCAACGGCAAGTCGGCGATGTACATCATGGGTTCCTTCTTCGTGCCCTCCGCCGACCAGGCCAAGAAGAGCGACGGCATCGGCGTCTTCTCGATGCCGACCGACGGCGCCTACCCGTCCGGCCAGTTCGGCAACATCGCCGACCCGTACGTCGTCGTCAACCGCTCCAAGCACAAGGCCGCGGCCATCGACTTCGTGAAGTGGCTGGTCACCGACCCCGAGGCGGTCAAGAGCCAGCTCGCCGCCGACGGCAACCTGCGGCAGGGCTTCAGCTACCCGATGTCGAGCCTGGGCACGCAGGTCCAGCAGATCCTCGACAAGGCCCCCTCGGTGATCGTCAAGGCCGGTCCGCGGCAGCCGATCGCCGGCTACAGCGACCAGCTCAACACGACGGTCCAGTCGCTGTACTCGGGCACGTCCGCCAAGAGCGCGGCGTCCGGATTGGACAAGTGGTGGAACTCGCAGAGCTGACACGGCGGGGGCCGCGCTCCGGCGCGGCCCCCGGCCCGGCGGCCCGGCCCGCGCCGAGCCGGCGGGCGATCCGGATCCGCGAGGCCGCGGTCTCGCTGGCCATGATGGGCCCGGCCCTGATCCTGTACACGGTGCTGACCGTCGTTCCCGTCGGTGTCGCCGTCTACCTGAGCCTCACGGACTGGAACGGCTTCTCGTCGGTCCACTTCATCGGCCTGGACAACTACCGGCACCTGTTCGACGACCCCAGCTCGACCGACTCGTGGTACGTGACGGCCCTCATCGCCGTCCTCGGCACGGTCTTCGAGGTCGGGCTCGGCCTGGTGTACGCGCTGATCCTCAAGGGGCGTTCGCGCGGCAACTCCTTCTTCCGGGCCGTCGCCTACTTCCCGCACGTCATCAGCGCGCTGGTGCTCGGCTACCTGTGGGCGGCGATCCTCGGCACCAACGGCGCGATCAACAACACCCTCGCGAAGTTCGGCGTCGAGCCGATCGGCTTCCTCTTCGACGAGAACATGGCGCTCTACTCGCTGATCGCCGTCATCGTGTGGGCCGGGTTCGGCTTCAACGTGGTGCTGTTCGTCGCCGCCCTGCAGACGGTGCCCGCCGAGCTGCTGGAGGCCGCCGCGATCGACGGCGCCAGCAGGCGGCAGACCAACCTCAAGGTCGTCATCCCGATGATCGCGCCGGTGGTGACCATCGCGACGGTGCTGAACCTCGTCGGGCTGATCCGCGCCTACGACATCATCGTGAGCCTCACCGGCGGCGGTCCCGCCGGATCCACGCAGACCTTCTCGTACCTCATCCTGGCCCGCTCCTTCGAGGGCACCAAGGTCGGCTACGCCACCGCGCAGGCGGTGTTCCTGATGGTCGTGTCCGCCGTCCTGGCACTCGCGGTGACCGCACTGCGCAACCGCCAGGACCAAGCAGCGACGAGTTAGGAGGCGGTGATGGCCGTACTCGCGGCGGAGCCGCAGAAGAAGACCAGGAAACCGGCCGCCGGGAGCGGCGGCCCCGCGCCCGGGAAGCGGCGCGAGTCGGGCGGGCCGGTGCGCTGGCTGCTGCTCGGCGTGCTGTTCGTGGTGATGGTCGTACCGATGTACCTGCTGCTGGTCAACAGCTTCAAGTCGCAGGAGGACATCTCGAACAACCCGTTCTCGCTGGTGCCCGGGCGGCTGACGTTCGCGCACCTGTCGGCGGCGATCCACAGCCCGCAGTACAACGTCATCGGCGGCTACGGCTTCACGTTCTTCCTCGTCGTGGCCGTGGACGTGCTGTGCATCGCCTTCGCCGGACCGGCGGCGTACGTGATCGCGCGCGGCATGAAGCGACGCAACCAGCTGGTGATGCTGTACTTCCTCGCGGGCACCTTCATCCCCGGCGCGGCGGTGATCATCCCGGTGATCTACGTGCTGCGCGACCTCGGGCTCGCGAACACCGTGACCGGCCTGGTCGCGCACGACGTGGCCTCGACCCTGCCGGTGAGCATCTTCCTGTTCGTCGGCTTCATCCGCACGATCCCGGTCGACATCGACCACGCGGCGACCATCGACGGAGCGGGCCGCTACCGCACGTTCTGGACGATCATCTTCCCGCTGATGCGCCCCGCGGTCGTGACCGTGCTGATCCTCAACTCGATCGGCATCTGGAACGACTTCATCAGCCCGCAGATCCTGCTCAGCCCGTCCTCCGGGCACTACACGGTGACGACGGCGATCTACGCCGGCATCAGCCAGTACTCCACCGACCTCACGAAGGTCTTCCCGAACCTGCTGCTGGCCGTGGCGCCCGTCGTCATCTTCTTCATCTACATGCAGCGCCACATCATCAGCGGTCTCACCGTCGGCGCGGTCAAGGGATGACCCCGCGCCGGCGGTTCTCATTTCCCCTGGTCAGGAAAGAGGGAACGTGAAAATGCCCCGCATGTCGAACAGACCGCAGGTGCGCAGGCCGAGGGGGCTGCTGACCGCGGCCACCGCCGCGGTCGCGGTCCTGTCCCTTGTCGCGGCCGCGCCCGCGAGCGCCGCGTGCGGCAAGAAGCACGGGCGCCAGGCGGAGGGCGCGACGACGTACTACGTGTCGCCCACCGGCAAGGACACCTTCGACGGTCTCAGCACCGGCAAGCCCTTCCAGCACATACAGAAGTGCGCGGACGTCATGGTCGCGGGCGACACCTGCGAGATCATGTCGGGCACCTACCCCGAGACGGTCGTCCCGGCGCACTCGGGCAGCTCGGGCCTGCCCATCACCTACCGGGCGGCCCCCGGGGCGCAGGTGACGGTCAGCGGGACCTCGCCCGTCACGGGCTGGTCGCAGGTGACGGGCGCGGACGTGACGGCGATCGGCGCGAGCGACCCGTACGCGGTGGACTCGCTCTTCAGCGACGCGGTGGCCGCCGGCCATGTGTGGAGCACCAGCGTGGACCTGGGCAGCGACCCGGGCACGGTGCAGGTCTTCACCGACAAGGCCATGGACATCGAGGCGCAGTGGCCCTACCCGGGCCTGGACCTGCTGAACCCGGCGATCGAGCACGCCGGTGCGGGCAGCGCCGACGCGGTGATCGCCGACGCCTCGCTGACCCGGCCCGCGGGCTACTGGGACGGCGCCCGCGCGCTGACCGGCTACTGGTACGTGTCGGCCACGACGACGGTCGCCTCCTCGGCGCCCGGTTCGGTGACGCTGGCGGTGGCCCCGCCGTGCGTGCACAAGGTCGTGCCCACCGACACCCGCTACGCGCTGTCCGGCAAGATCGGCGAACTCGCCAACCCCGGTGAGTGGTTCTACGACCCGGCCGCGCACAAGCTGTACGTCTACAGCACCGACAGCCCGGCGCAGCACACGGTCGAGGCCAAGCAGCGGCAGCTGGCGTTCGACCTGACGAACACCTCCTGGACCTCGGTCGTCGGGCTCGACCTCTTCGCCTCGACGATCACCATGGGCTCGTCCAGCACCCACAACACCCTGGACACGCTCACCGGCACCTACCTGTCGCACTACAGCGACATCACGCGCGGCGCCACCGACTGCGGCTCCAGCGTGACGCGCGGGGTCTCCGACACCGGCATCGTGGTCAACGGGACGTACAACACCGTCGTCAACAGCGACCTGTCGCTGAGCGCGGGCAACGGCATCGCGCTGGCCGGGCAGAACAACACGGCCACCGACAACATCATCCACGATGTGGATTACCTGGGCACGTACGCGGCGGGCATCGCCGTCATGGGCAACTCCCAGACGGTCATGAACAACACGATCTACCGCGTCGGCCGCAGCGGCATCAACCTCCAGTGGGGGACGACCACGGGCCTGACGGCGGGCCCGGACAAGATCGCGTACAACGACATCTCGCAGTACGCGCGCCTGAGCCTGGACACCGCGGGCATCTACACCTGCTGCAGCGCGGACATGATGGGCTCCTCCGTCGACCACAACCTGCTGCACGACGGCACGCCGACACCGGGGGTCACGCCCTTCGCGGTGGCGGGTGTCTACGCCGACAACGGGCAGAGCGACCTGGTCATCGCGAACAACGTGGGCTGGAACAACCTCCAGGGCACGGTCATGCTCAACGGCCTGGGGACGGGCTCGCACAACAACGGTGTCTACAACAACACCGGCGGGCTGACGCTCTTCTACGTCAAGGGCGCCGACCAGTCGACGGGCACGAAGATCTACAACAACATCGGCCAGATCGTGGGCGCGGACGGGGCCACCGACGGCGGCCTGGTGATGTCCGACAACCTGGACCCGGCCGTGGACCCGCTGTTCGTGGACGCCGCCCACCACGACTACCGGCTGACCGCCGCCTCGCCCGCCCGCAACGCGGCGATCCCGCTCGCGGGCGTCAACGACGGCTCGACGGACACGGTGCCGAGCCTGGGCGCCTACCAGTACGGGGCACCGCAGTGGACGGCCGGCGCCCGCCGGTGATCCATGGGGGCTGAACCGCGTGTACCCGGGCCGGATCTCCGGCCCGGGTACACGGTGCGTGCGGCGCCCGCGTCAGCCGCGCTTGTTCTTCGCCGCGCGGGCGTCGGGCACCGGGCCGCGGCCCGCGGCGTGGTCGGCGAAGGCGTCGGCGGCCTGCTCGGCGTCACCGGAGCGCAGCAGGCTCACCAGGCGGCCGTGCTCGTCGGCCATCGCGTGCCAGTCGCCCTGGAAGAGCGGGTCGGAGATGGCCCGCAGGGTGCGCAGGGAGGGCTCGATGACCTCCCACATGCGCTCCAGGAACGGGTTGCCGGCGCTCTGGCTGATGAGCGTGTGGAATTCGATGTCGGCGTCCCGGAAGCGGCTGACGTCGTTGGTGGCGACGGCGTCGTGCATGTGCGCGACCAGGTGGTCGAGCATCTCCAGCTGCTCCTCGGTGATGTGCTCGGTGGCGAGCCGGGCGGCGAGCCGCTCCAGCGGTTCGCGGACCTGGCGGGCGTACTCGGCGTCCTGGGAGGAGATCTCGACGACGAAGTGGCCGCGCCGCGGGATGTGCATGAGCAGGCCCTCACGGGCGAGCTGCTTGACCGCTTCGCGCACGGGGGCCTGGCTGACGCCCAGTCGGCGGGCGATCTCCGACTCGACCACCCGGTCGTTGGGACCGAGCTCACCGTCGACGATCGATTGGCGGAGGAGCCCGTAGACCTGGTCCGAGATCAGGGTCTTGCGGAACCGGTCCTTGTTGGTGGCCAGCGTGGAGACGAACTCGGCCGACGGGTTGGTTGCCATGACTCCCAATCCTGCTGTGTGGGGTGGTTCCGCTCCATGGTACGCACTTTTATCGTCTATCGATAGCTGACCGACTCCTTTCGGACATCGCCGGCCCGCTCAGCGGCCCCGCAACCGGTAGACGCGCACGGCCGTGCCGGACGTGACCTGCCGCCGCTGCGCCGCCGGGAGGTGGTCGGCCCCGCGGGCCGCGACCGCCAGCGCGCGGGCGCGGGAGCCGCGCGGCAGGCAGATCGGCCAGTCCGAGCCGAGCAGGCAGCGGTCCGGCCCGAAGGCGTCCAGCACCTCCCGTACCAGCGCCGCGACCCGGTCGTCCGGGACGCCGTGCTGCTGGGTGAGCAGACCGGAGATTTTCATGTTCACGTTCGGCAGTGTGGCGGCAGATTCCATGTCGGCGCGCCAGTTCCCGAGGTTTTCCCCGAGGTTCGGCGGGTTGCCGAGGTGGTCGACGACGACGGTGAGACCGGGGTGGCGGGCGGCGGTGTCGGCCGCGGCCCGCAAGGCGCCACGGTACAGGTTGAGTTCGAGCGCGGTGCCGGTCCGCGCGAGCACGGGGATCAGCGCGCGGGCCGCCTCGGGGGTGTCCGCCCAGGTCGCGCCGCCCAGCCGCATGCCGTTGGGCGCGGTGTCGCCGAAGGCGTCCAGCAGCGCGGCGAAGGGGCCGGGGCCCGCGTCCCCGTGGACGTGGAGGTTGCCGACGTATCCGGCGACGACATCGGGTCTTTGCCGCCGCAGCTCACGCAGGGCCGCGGTCTCCCCCGCGTCGCCCCGGGATGCCTCGACCAGGACGGTGCCGGTCACGCCCGTGCCCTCGCCCGCGGCCGCGAGGTCGTCGGCGGTGAAGGCGCGGTGGTGCGGGGAGTCCGGCCGTATCCAGGGGAAACCCGTACGCGGATCCCACAGGTGGGCATGGCAGTCGATCACGGCGGACTCCCCTTCTCCCGGCCGCCCCGCGCGCTTTCCGGGGTGCGGGCGGCTCTTGACACGGCTGTCGGCGCACTGAAGGCTAGCAATCGATTATCAATGGGCGATGAAGAAGGGTCGGGTGTGTTCCCGATGCTCGGGGTGGAACGAATCGACGACAGACCCGCGGCGGCGAGCGGGGCCGCCCGGTGACGGCCGCCGGACCCGCACCCGCCGGGACCGCCGGGACCGCTGAACCCGCGGCGGCGCTGACCGCCACCCGCCGCTTCACCGAGGCGCCGCGGTGGGCCGCGCTGGAGCGCGAGCTGTTCGCCCGCCAGGACGCGGCCTGGCGGACCTTCGCCGACCGCTACACCGAGGGCGACGGCCGCCTGGTCTTCCGCGACTCCCTCGGCCAGGGCCTGGACGACCGCGACGGCGTGGACGACTTCTACGAGCCGTTCTTCAACTGGCCCACCCTCTACCTGCTCGGCGGCAGCACCGACCTGCTCGCCGCCGCCCGCCGCCACTGGCGCGGGGTGACCGCCCAGCTCACCGAGATGGGCCTGGTCGTGGACGGCCTGGAGCGCGGCTACGACTGGTTCCACCAGGGCGAGGGCATGCTGCTCTTCTACGGCCTGTGCCTGGCCGACCCCGGCGACCCCGAACTGCGGCGGCTCGCCGCCCGCTTCGCCGACGTCTACCTGCCCGGCGGCCCCAACTACGACCCCGCGCACCGCGTCCTCACCGCCCCCCACAACGGCTCGGGCGGCCCCCGCCCCGGCTTCAGCGACCACGACACGTACTTCCCGTGGAGCCTGGCCCTGCGCCCCTACGGCCTCCCGCTCGACTGGGGCACCGGCGTCAGCTCCTTCGACGAGCTGGCCGCCGACCCGGCGAAGGCGCGGGCCTACGGCCAGGTCATGTGGCAGCGGATGGGCCGCGGCGACACCCTGGTCAACCTCGCCTCCACCACGCTGGCCACCAACGCGTGGCTGCTCGGCGGCGAGCAGCGGTACGCCGACTGGGTCGCGGAGTACACCGGCGCCTGGCAGGAGCGGCTCGCGGGCCGCGAGGTGCTGCCCGACAACGCCGGGCTCGGCGGCGGGGTCGGCGAGTACCTGGAGGGCCGCTGGTACGGCGGCCACTACGGCTGGTCCTGGCCGCACGGGCTGTCGTCGGTGGCGTCGGCCGCGCTCGTCGGCGCCGTCAACGCGAGCCTGGTGACCGGCGACCGGGGCTTCCTGGACCTGGCCCGCAACCCGCTGGACGCCGTCCTCGCGCACGCCGAGCAGCGCACCGCCGACGAGATGGGGACCCTCGGCAAGCGGTGGCGCCCGCACCTGGCCACGATCCCGGGGCAGCGCACGCTCATGGTGCCGCAGCGGCACAACGACTCCGGCTGGTTCGACTTCACCGTCATGCCGACGCAACTGCCCCTGTCCCTGTGGCACTTCAGCCGGGAGGCGGCCGACGCCGAGCGCGTCGAGCGGCTGCGCGCGGGCTCGCGCTGGGACTGGACGGACGTGCACACCCAGCGCACCAAGGACGAGTGCGGCCACGAGGAGCCCTGGCACGAGTTCCTGCACGGCCGCAACGACGGCTTCCCCGAGCGCATGCTCACCAGCGCCCTGGACGTCTGCGCCGAGCGCCTCGCGGCGATCGAGGCCGACGACACCGACCCGGCCACCGGCCCCGACGCGCTCGGCATCCACCACTGGCAGAACCTCAACCCGGTCGTCACCGAGGCGCTGCTCCAGCTCACCACCGGCTCCCCGCAGGTCCTCTACAACGGCGGCCTGGCGCAGCTGCACGTCCGCTACCACGACGCCGAGGCGCGGCGGCCCGGACTGCCCGCGGACGTCGCGGCGCTGGTCAGCGACATCCGCCCCGAGCACACCGTGGTGGAGCTGGTGAACCTCGGCGGCGAACCGCGCACGGTCGTCGTCCAGGCGGGCTCGTTCGCCGAGCACGTCCTGCACACCGTCAGCGCCGACGACGGCGCCCCGCGGCCGGTCGAGGGCCGCTGGTGCACGGTCGCCCTGCCCGGCGGCACGCGCGTGCGGCTGACCCTGACGATGACGCTGCGCGGCGCCGAACCCGCCCGCACCACCCCCTGGGAGGCCGCCCGATGACCCTCGCCCTGCACGGCCGGACCCCGTCCCGGCTGTCCTTCGACCTCCCCCCGGTGGGGCTCGGCACCGCGCCGCTCGGCGGGCTCTTCACCGAGGTCACCGAGCAGGACGCGGCCGCGACGCTGCGGGCCGCGGCCCGCGAGGGCGTCCGCTACTTCGACACCGCGCCGCGCTACGGCCACGGCCAGGCCGAGGAGCGGCTCGGCCGCCTGCTGGAACCCGCCGGGGTGGCCGACGCGGTGATCTCGACGAAGACCGGGTGGCTGCTGCGGCCCCGGGCGGACGGCTCCGGCACCGACGTCGTCACCGACTGGACCGAGCGCGGCATCCGCGCGTCGCTGGAATCCAGCCTGGAGCGGCTCGGCCGCTCGTCCGTCGACATCCTCTACCTGCACGACGCCGACGAGTACGCCGAGGAAGTGCGGGCCACGGCCTACGACGCGGTGCGGCGGCTGCGGGACGAGGGCCTGGTCAAGGCGATCGGCTTCGGCATGAACCACAGCGCGCCGCTGGCCGCGTACGTCGCGGCGTACGAGGTGGACGTCGTGCTGATCGCGGGCCGCTTCTCGCTGCTGGACCACGACGCGATGACGAGGCTGCTGCCGCTGTGCGCGGAGCGCGGCACGGCCGTGGTGGTGGGCGGGGTCTTCAACACCGGGCTGCTGGCCGACCCGTCGGACGGCGCGATGTTCCACTACCGCCCCGTCCCGGCGGGGGAGCTGGCGCGGGCCCGGCGGTGCCAGGAGCTGTGCGCGCAGTACGAGGTGCCGCTCACGGCGGCGGCGGCGCAGTTCCCGTTCCTGCACCCGGCCGTCACGTCCGTGGTGCTCGGCTGCCGGTCGGCGCAGGAGGTGACGGCGAACGCGGAGGCGCTGCGCCGCCCGGTCCCGGCCGAGCTGTGGCGGCGGCTCGCGGCGGAGGGCTTCGTCCCGGAGGAGCTGCTGGGGGCGGTCGGCTGAGCCGGCCCCCGGGATGCGCTACCGTCTACCAGGATGTGCAAGAGCCTTGCACATCCTGGATGACGGATAGGGCGGCCCCCGGGCCGGACGGGAGAAGCATGGCAGCCGAATCCGGCGCGGGCACGCAGGCCGTCGAGCGCGCCCTGTCCCTGCTCACGTGCTTCACCGACGAGCACAGCGAGCTGCGCGTCAGCGAACTGTGCGCGCACACGGGCCTCGGGCAGTCCACCGTCTCCCGGATGATGTCGACGCTCGACCGCCTCGGCTTCGTCGTCCCCGACGCCCGCACCGGCCTCTACCGCCTCGGCCCGGCGGCCGTCACCCTCGGCTCGGTGGCGCTAAACAGCTCCCCCCTCTTCCGCGCCGCCCGCCCCGTCGCCCAGAGCCTCGCCCACGCGACCGGCCTCGGCGTCAACCTCGCCGAATTCCGCGACGACCGGCTCTTCTACCTCTGCAACTTCGAGGGCCCGCGCTCCGCCAAGTCCTTCACCATGGCCGGCCGCGCCGCCCCGCTGCACGCCACCGGCATGGGCAAGGCCGTCCTCGCCGCCCAGCCCGCCGAATACCTCTACGCCTACTTCTCCGCGGGCCTCGGCCACGCCTACACCCCGCACACCCTCACCACCCCCGCCGCCATGGAACCGGCCCTCGCCGAGATCCGCAGCCGCGGCTACGCCACCGAGGTCGAGGAACTCGCCTTCGGCCGCGCGTGCGTCGCCGCCCCCCTCCGCACCCGCGGCGGCACGGTGGTCGCCGCCCTCTCCCTGAGCGGCCCCCTCTCCGACCTCGACCTCCCCACCCGCGAGCAGGAACTGGCCCTCACGGTGATCGAGGCCGCCGACGAACTCTCCGCCTCCCTCGGCTACACCGTCCCGGTGATGGCCCAGCCACGGAGATGACCGGCCCCGGCGCCCTCAGGGCACGAGGCCGCCGAGGTCGATGTCGACCGTGAACGGGACCGCGAGCTTCAGCCGCTCGCGGTGGATACCGGTGGCCACGTAGGCGCCGGTCATGACGTCGAGTTCGTAGGTGTGGACAACCGGCAGCCCGCCCTCGTCCTCGATGCGCCAGAAGTGCGGAATCCTGGCCTGCGCGTACTTGAAGGGCTTGAGCGACCTGTCCCGGTCCGCCGACTCCTCCGACACGACCTCGACGACCAGAGCCACGTCCTGCGGCGCGTACCGGGTCCGGTCGGGATCGTACGGCGCGGCGGCCACCAGGATGTCCGGCTCGGGACGGCTCTTCCTGTCGAGCCGGACGGTCATCTCCCGCTCGGCCTCGAACCCGGCGGGAGCCCCCTGGCGCAGGGCGAAGGTCAGGTTCTCCACGAGCCGGGAGCGCCAGGAGCGCTGCGGCGACATCATGAAGATCAGTGCTCCGTCGATGAGTTCGGTGTGCCGCGGCGCCTGCGGGAGGTGGTCGAGGTCGTCCGCCTCCCAGCCGCTGGGCCTGGGCGGGATCATCCAGTCGGGCAGGTCGGCGGTCACGGCTTCCTCCGGGCACCTCACCGGTGCGGTCAGGGGCCTCGAACCCGGGTCACGGACGCGGGGTGCGGGTCATGCCAGCGTAGTTGATGCCGCCCCCGGATCCGGCTCGTCGTCGTAGAGCCTCGCCCGCAGGTCGGGGCGGAGGAAGGCGGCGGGGGAGGCGATGGACAGGCCGCCGTCGACGGGGAGGACGGTGCCGGTGACGAAGGGGGCCGAGGCGAGGAAGAGGACGGCTCCGGCGACGTCGGCGGGGGTGCCGACGCGGCCGAGGGGGTAGCCCTCGGTGACCTGCGGGAGGTCGGCGTTGCCGATCATGCCGGGGGCGACGGCGTTGGCCCGGATGCCGCGCGGGCCGTAGTCGAGGGCGAGCTGCCGGATCAGGCCCTCCACGCCGGACTTGGCCGCGGAGTAGCCGGGCAGCCACGGGGCCGCGAGGGTGGCGTTGACGGAGCTGACGGCCACGATGCTGCCGCCGCGGGGCAGCGCCGGGAGGGCGGCGCGGGCCGGGAAGTAGGCGGTGTGCAGGGTGTTGGTGATCGCGCGGTGCCAGTCGTCGGGGGTCGCCCGGTGGGCCGGGGCGGGGGCCATCACGGCGGCCGCGAGGACCAGGACGTCGATGCCGCCGAGCCGCTCCACCGTACGGGCGACGGCCTCGTCCGCGCCCGCCGCCGTACTCGCGTCGAGCGCGAGGTCGGCGGTCAGGGCGCGGTGGGCGGCGCCGCCCGCGGAGACGCCCATGACGCGGTCGCCCGCGTCGGCGAAGGCCTCGGTGATCGCGTGGCCGATCGGTGAGGTGCTGCCGATCAGCAGGACGGCGCGGCTCATGCCGGGACCTTCGCGCCGAGCGGCAGCTCGGTGAGGATCTCGTCCAGCGCCTTCGCCGTCAGCGGGTCCAGCTCCTGCGCGGGCAGCCGGACGGCGCCGGACGCGATGACACCGCGCCTGCGCAGCACCTCCTTGTGCACCGCCCACGCCTGCCCCGGCCGCATGCCGATCTGGACGAGCGGCAGCAGCCGCCCGAACGCCTCCCGGGCCTGCGCCCGGCGCCCCGCCGCGAGGTCGTCCAGCACGCCCCGCAGCAGGTCGGCGAACTCGCACGCGGGCATCGTGCCGACCGCCCCGTTGTCGTACTCCTCGACGACGGCCACCGCGTTCTGCCCGCCGAGCACCGCGAAGGAGGCGGGGACGGCGGCGGTCACCGCCGCGACCTTCAGCGGGGTCGGCGGCGCCTCCACCTTGACGGACGTGATGCCGGGGGCCTGCGCCGCGAGCGTCGCGACCGCCGCCGGGTCGATGGCGACGCCGGTCGCGCCGGGCGCGTCCTGGATCATGACGGTCGCCTCGCTGCACGCCGCGACCTCGGCGTAGAAGTCGATCGTCTGCTGCCGGTTCGGCTTGGCCAGGAACGGCGGCAGCACCATGAGCTGGTCGGCGCCGCCCGCCGCCGCCTGCCGGGCCTGCTCGACGGCCAGCACGGTGCTGGTGCCGTTGACACCCGCGACGACGGGGAGGTCCGCGCCCGCGACGTCCCGCACCGCGCGCAGGATCGCGGCGCGCTCGTCGGCCGTCAGCGCGAAGCCCTCGCCGGCCATGCCGAAGACGGCGACGCCGTCCACGCCGCAGCCGAGCTGGAATTCCACCAGGGAGCGCAGCGACGGGACGTCGAGGCGGCCGTCGTCGGTGAAGGGCGTGGCGAGGATGGGGATCAGGCCGGTGGGTGCGGTGTTGCGGGACATCAGCTCTCCTTGGCGAGGGCGGCGAGGGCTTCTACGGTGTCGCGGTCGATCTCGATGCCCAGGCCCGGGCCCTCGGGCAGCGTGAAGCCGTCCGGCCCGGCGGCCAGCGGCGTACGCAGGACGCGCTGGGCGACGGGCACGGTCGTGGGCTGGAACTCGAAGAAGGGGCTGTCCCGGACCGCCGCCGACACGTGCAGGCCCGCCGCCATCGCCACGCCGAGCCCCACCGAGTGGTGGCAGGCCACCGGCACGTGGTGGGCGTCGGCGAGCGCCGCGATCGTCATGGCCTCGGTGACGCCGGTACGGGCGACGTCCGGCTGCGCCAGGCCCAGGGCGCGGCGGGCCAGCCAATCGCGGAACTCGTAGCGGTTGCGCATGGCCTCGCCCGCCGCGACCGGCGTGGTGATGCGCGAGGCCAGGTCGCGGTGCCCCTCGGTGTCCTCGGGGGCGAGCGGCGCCTCGAGGAACAGCGCCCGGCGGCGGTCGAGTTCGCGCCCCAGCTCCAGCGCCTCGGCCAGCCCGTACGCCCAGTGCGCGTCCAGCGCGATCCGCACGCCGGGCGCGGCCGCGGCCACCGCGTCGTACGTCGCGAGGTCCGCCGCCACACCCTTACCGGCCGCGAGCTTGACCATCGTCGCGCCCTTGGCGGCCCACTCGGCGGCGAGCCGCGCGCGGCCCTCGTCGGTCGGCTCGGGCAGGCCGGAGACGTACACCGGGATGTGCGTGCGGTACGCGCCGCCGAGCAGCTGGGCGACGGGCAGGCCCGCGATCCGCCCGGCCAGGTCCCACAGCGCGGTGTCGAGGGCGGCGAGCGCGTCGGCCTGATGCCCCACCAGGTGGCCGCGCTCGCGCATGAGGTCGCGCATGCCGTCCCACAGCGGGCGTACGGCACGCGGGTCGCGGCCCAGCAGCCAGGGGCCGAGCATGCGGTCGACGATGGCCGCGACCACCTCGGGCCCGACCGGCGCCAGGGCCTCGCCCCAGCCCTCCGCACCGTCGTCGGTGACGACGCGGACGAGCAGGGTCTCCATGCGGGCGGAGTAGAGGCTGCGCCAGGGGGGACGGACGAAGTAGCCGTCCTCGGGGCGGGGGGCGGTGCCGTCGTCGAGCTTGCCGAGGTAGGCCGACTCGGCCGACTGCTTGATGACGTAGGTCGTCACCTGGGTGATCCGCACGCGCGCTCTCTTCTCGGTTGGTCGGGTTGATCGGGCTTCTCGGGCCGGTCGGCTGCCTTGGGCGGGGAGTTCGGGTCCGGGGCTCCAGACTCCGGACCCGGGGCCCCGGGCCCCGGGCCGCAGGATCAGTCATTCGCATCATGAGATGCCGTTTGCGCATTCTGCAAGCACCATCCACACTAGCGGATGCCCCTCGCGCGGCTCTCCGGACCCTCCGGCCCGGCGCCCCCGCCCCTCACCACGGAGGATTTCCGTGAACGTGCTGGAAGAACTGACCCGGCGCAGGCTGCTCGCCATCGTCCGCGCCGACGGCCCCGAGCACGCGCTCGCCTGCGTCCACGCGCTGATCGGCGCCGGGGTCACCGCACTTGAGGTCTCGCTGACGACGCCGGGCGCGCTCGTCGCGGTTGCCCGGGCCCGCGCGGAGTTCCCCGCCCCGGTGCTGGTGGGAGCCGGGACCGTGCGTACGGCCGCGGACGCGGAAGCCGCCGCCGAGGCGGGCGCGGACTTCGTCGTCACCCCGGCGCTCACCCCCGGCGCCCGGCGCGCCGTCGCGCTCGGGGTGCCGCTGCTGTGCGGGGCGCTCACCCCCACGGAGGTCGCCGGCGCGCTCGACCTCGGCGCGACCGCGGTCAAGGTCTTCCCCGCCGACGTCCACGGCCCCGGCTACCTGCGGGCCCTGCGCGCCCCCCTGCCGGACGTGCCGCTCGTCGCGGTGGGCGGCATCGGCGCACGGAGCGCGGCGGCGTACCTGGCGGCGGGCGCGCTCGCGGTGGGCGTCGGCTCGCCGCTGCTGGGCGACGCGGGTACGGGGGGTTCGCTCGGCGCGCTGGCCGCGCGGGCGGCGGAGTTGCTGGCGGCGGTGGCCCCGCCGGGGCGCGAGCACGAGCGGGTGCCCGCACCCGTGCCCGTGCCCGCACCCGCACCCGTTTCCGTGCCGGCAGTTGGCGACCGCCACGCGCCGGTGTCGCACGACCGGCCCACCCCGTAACGTCCCCTCCCCACCGCCTTCGGCAGGAGCAGCCCCCCATGACCGACGTCCTGACGATCGGCGAGACGATGGCCGCGCTCCGCACCCCCGGCCCGCTGCGGCTCGGCGGTGCGGCGCAGCTGTCGGTCGCGGGGTCGGAGAGCAACGTGGCGATCGGCCTGGCGCGCCTCGGCCACGACGTCGCGTGGGCCGGGGTGGTGGGCGACGACGAGCCCGGCGCCCTCGTCCGCAGAACGCTGCGCGCGGAGGGCGTGGGCACGCGCTTCGTCCGCACCGACCCGGACCGCTTCACCGGCTTCATCGCGTTCGACAGCCCCGCCCACGACATCACCCGGGTCAGTTACCACCGCACCGGGTCGGCCGGGTCGGCCCTCACCCCGGCCGAGTGCGAGGCCGCGCTCGCCGCCGCCTCCCCCGTGCTGCTGCACCTCACCGGGATCACCCCCGCCCTGTCCCGTACCGCCCGCGCGGCCACCCTCGCCGCGGCGCGGTCCGCCCACGCGGCGGGCGTCCGTGTGACGTTCGACGTCAACCACCGCGCCCGCCTGTGGTCCCGTGCGGAGGCCGCCCCGGTGCTGCGCGAGCTGCTCCCGTTCGTCCACACCGTCTTCGCGTCCGAGGACGAACTCCCCCTCCTCACCCCGGCGGAGGACCCGGTGCCCGACCTCCTCGCCCGCGGTGTCGCCGAGGTCGTGGTGACGGCGGGCGCGGACGGCGCCCACGCCCACACCCCCGAGGGCAGCCACTTCCGCCCCGCCCACCCCGTCACGGTGGTGGACAGCATCGGCGCGGGCGACGCCTTCGTCTCCGGCTACCTCTCCGCCGCCCTCGACGCCCTCCCCCCGAAGGACCGCCTGGCCCGCGCCACGACCTCCGGCGCCTTCTGCGTCGGCGGCCGCGGCGACTGGGAATCCCTCCCCTCCCGGGAGGACCTGGCCCTGCTGGACCGGGGGGCGGGGCACGCGGTGCGGTAGTCCGGGCCACGGTGTCAGAGAGCCACGATGCCCTCGCCGCCGACCGCGTCGGGCACGGTCACCGAACCCAGCGGGGCAAGGCTGCCGTCCCGCCCGACCCGGAAAGCGTCGACCCCGCCGGTGGCGCCCGTCTGGACGTAGAGGAAGCGCTCGTCGGGTGTGACGGCCGAGTCGGTGGTGCCCGCGCCGGTCGCGGTGGTGCCGAGCGGTGCGAGGCCGGCGAGGCCGGTGCGGCGGAAACCGGAGAGGGTGCCGCTGCCCGCGTTGGAGGCGTAGAAACGGTCACCCGCGCGGACGATCCAGCAGGTGGCCATCTGGCCGGTCCGCGCACCGCCGAGCGGGACGGCGTGTCCGTCGTGGCGGATCGCGAAGGTCAGTACGGAGTTGCTGCCGGCGTCCGTGACGACCAGCAACCCCCGCTCGTCGAAGGTGAAGCCGAACGGCACCGCCCCGTCCATCGCGGTGACGGCGGGCCCGCCGACGAGGGCCCCGGAGCGACGTACCCGGAAGACCTCGATGCTGCTCCCGCCCGCCTTCGTCGTGACGACCAGCCGGGAGCCGTCCGGGGTGAACGACACCTGCCCGGGGGTGTGCGTGAACTCCGGCGCCGCCGCGGTGTCGAGCCCGAGTTCCCGGTGCCCGCCCACGACGGGCTCCAGCGTCCCGCCGCCGGTGATCCGGTAGCCCTGGACGGAACCGCCGTCACGGGCGTTGAGCACGTAGACCGTGTCCCGACGGACGGTGACACTGACGGGGAAGTCCCCGCCGGACGGCACGACCTGCTCCCGCTCCAGCCACTCACCGTGCACCGAGAAGACGGTGACGGTGTCGCTTCCGGCGTTCACCGCGAACAGCAGCCGGTGGACGCGGTCGTAGGCGAGCGACCCCTGCGAGGCGAGGTGATCGACGACCGAGCCGCCGAGCACGCCGCCCCTGCCGCCGGTGGCGAAGGTGCCCCGCCGGTGGAGCGAACCGTCCGGGGCCCGCCGGTAGGCGACCACCGCGTTGGCGTCGGGGGCGTCGGTCTGCACGAAGACGGCGCCGCCGGAATCCCCCGGCCACGAGGCGGGCGTCACCGCGGCGGCAGTGACGGCGGACGGGAGCAGGGCCGCCGCGGCGAGGGCCAGAGCGGCTGCCGCGGTACGGACGGGTGGGCGCAGCTTCATCGTTCTCCTCCGGGCTACGGGCGCCGGGCCCCGCCCGCCACCACCGGCGGCCCCGTCCCGCCACCAGGATCGGTTGCCCCCGCCCCGGCCCCCGCGCCCGACGGGCCCCCTGTCGCCCGTTGGCAGGAGCCCTACTGCCCCGATGGCCCCGTCCGCACGGGCGGATCCGTGTCGCCGGGCGGCCCCGTCAGCCCCGTGTCGCGGAGGATCCGGTCGACCGTCGCGCTCAGCGCGCTGCCGGCGCCGACGACGGTCTCGACACCGGACGGCAGCAGGCCGTGCTCGACGTACCACTCGCGCTCCCGGTGGTCACGCGGGGCACGTTGCGGGCACCACGCCCGCGCCGGGAGGGCGCCGGGGACGACGTCTAGAGGTCGATGACGATCTTGCCCTTCACATGCCGGCCTGCCTGGAGTTCGGCCGCCGCGCGGATCTGCTCGATCGGGAAGGTCGCCGCGATGGGGACCCGGATGCGGCCCGCCGCGGCCAGGCGGGCGATCTCCTCCAGGGCGCCGGGCGCCGCGTCCGCGCCGTTGGCCGGCCGCACACCGTCGACCTGCGCGGCGATGGTGCGGATACGGTCGTCCGGGACGCCGAGTTCCCTGGCGGCGTGCACCGTCTCCGTCCCGTACAGGTCGATGGCGGCGGTGACGCCGCCGGGCGCGAGGGCCCGCACCCGGTCGGCCAGGCCGTCGCCGTACGTCACCGGCTCGGCTCCGAGGGCGCGCAGGTGGTCGGCCGACGCCGCCGACCCCGTTCCGATCACGCGCGCTCCCGCGATCCGGGCCAGCTGGACGGCGAACACCCCGACCCCGCCCGCCGCGCCGCCGATCAGCACGGTGCTGTCCGGGCCGAGGTCGACGGCCGCGAGGGCGGCGGCCGCCGTACGGCCGCCGATCGAGAGGGTGGCGGCGGTGCGGTCGTCGACGCCGTCGGGGGTGTGATGGGCTTCGTTCGCCGCGGCTCCCCCGGTCGTGTCGATCACGACGAAGTCGGCGACCGCGCAGGACAGGGCGCCGCCGAACACCCGGTCACCGGGCGCGAAGTCGCTCACGCCGGCACCGGCCTGGTCGACCACTCCCGCGTAGTCGGTCCCGAACCCGGTCGGCAGGCTGAGGCCGAACCGGGCGGCGGTGTCCGCGTCGGCGGTGATGATCCAGTCCATCGGGTTCAGACCGGCCGCCGTGACCCGCACCCGGATCTGCCCCGGCCCGGCCTGCGGAGCGGGAACCTCGCGGACGTCCAGGACCTCGGGGCCGCCGAACGCGTCGAGCCGGACCGCCCTGCTGCCGCCCGCGGGCGAGGAATTGCTCTGCGCCGTCATGTGCGTCTGTCTCCTTCGGGCCGAGGGAACGCATGGAAACGGACTACGCTCCGTTTCCATGGACGACCGTAACACAAACGGAGCGCGATCCGTTTCTGCCGGAGAGGGCAATCGCGTGACACGCGCCGACGCGGCCCGCAACCGCGACCAGCTGCTCGCGGTGGCCACCCGCGTGTTCATATCGGCTGACGCCGAACCCTCGATGCGCGCGATCGCCCGCGAGGCCGGGGTCGGGATCGCCACCCTCTACCGGCACTTCCCGACCCGCGAATCGCTGGTCGACGCGGTCTACCAGGACCAGGTCGTACGGCTCACGACCGGCGCCCACGAACTGCTCACCCGGCTCCCCCCGGCCGAGGCGATGCGCCGCTGGGCGGACCTCTTCGGCGACTGGATCGCCACCAAGAGCGGCATGCTCGACACGCTGCTCGCGATGGTCGAATCCGGCGAGATCTCCCACGCCCGGACCCGCACCGAACTCCTGACGGCCATCACCACGATCCTCGAAGCGGGCCGCGCGACGGGCGACCTCCGCACCGACGTCACCGCCGAGGACATCGCCGCGTCCCTCATCGGCATCTTCACCGTGGCCCCGCGCCCCACCCGCGCCCCCCAGGCCGCCCGCCTCCTGGACCTCCTGCTGGACGGCCTCACCCCGCGCCCCACGTGAGCGGCCCCGACCGTGACCCGTGGAGTCCTTCGAACGCGCCCGCCCGCACGGTGGCCGCGGGCAGGTGAGGGGGCGTCCGCGAAGCGGGAGCGCTCAGCGCAGGCCGCCCGAGGCGAGGATGACGTCGCCGGTGATCCAGCGGGCGTCGTCGGAGGTCAGGAAGGTGACGAGGGGGGCGTAGTCGGCGGGGAGGCCGGTGCGGCCGAGGGGGGTGGCGGCGATGGAGGCGGTTTCCTGGGCGGAGCCGGGGAAGCCGAGTGCGCGGGCGCCCTCGGTGTCGGTCGGGCCGGGGGCTATCGCGTTGACGCGGATGCCGCGCGGGCCCAGTTCCTTGGCGGCGGTGACGGTGAAGGCGTTCACGGCGGCCTTGGAGGCGATGTAGAGGGCGCCGTAGGGCGGCAGGGTGAGGGTCCCGGCGGTCGAGATGTTGACGACGGAGGCGCCGTCGAGGTCGTCCTGCGCGGCCAGGGCCTGGGTGGTGAGGACGGTGCCCAGCAGGTTGGTGTCGAGTTCGCGGCGGAACTGCTCCTCGGTGACGTCCGCGAGGGGGCCGAACGTCGCCACGCCCGCGTTGTTGACCAGGATGCTGACGGGCCGCCCGTAGGCCTCGCGCGCCCGCGCGAACAGCCACCGTACGTCGGGCCCCGAGGCGACGTCCGCCTGGACGGCGAGGGCCTGGCCGCCCCCGGCGGTGATGTCGGCGGCGACGCGCTCGGCGCCTTCCGCGTCCTCCCGGTAGTTGACGACGACCGACGCGCCGCTCCCGGCCAGCGCCCGCGCCATAGCGGCACCCAGGCCCTTCGACGCGCCCGTGACGATCGCCGTACGTCCGCTGTTGCTGCTGCTCACCGTGGCTCCTCCGACGGGAAGTGCGGGGGCGTTCCCCGCACCACTCACCGTAGGAAACCCACTCACCCAAGGGAAGTACGTACCTTTTTGTAAGCTGCTCCCATGACCGAAACGCCTGCCGCCACGCTCCAGGACGACGCCACCGCGACGGCCACCCGGCTGCTCGCCCATGACACCTTCGACGCCAAGTGCCTGCTCCGGCCGGTCATGGACCAGACCACCAGCCGCTGGGCGACGCTCATCATCTCCGCGCTCATCACCGGGCCGCACCGCTTCGCGCAGCTGCACACCCGGGTCGGTGGCATCAGCCAGAAGATGCTCGCCCAGAACCTCAAGGCGCTGGTCCGCACCGGGCTGGTGCACCGCGAGGTCGCCCCGACCACGCCGCCCCAGGTGACGTACAGCCTCACCGCGCTGGGGACGAGCCTGGCCGGGCCGCTCACCGAGCTGATCGGCTGGTACGGGCGGCACGGCGACGAACTCCTCGCCGCCCAGGCGGACTACGACCGGGGGCAGCGGGGCGCCTGAACCGCCGCCGTCAGGACGCGCTGTCCTTGCAGGCGGTGCTCAGGTCGTCCATGTCGGAGGTCATCTCGTTCTTGGCGGCGTCGAAGCTGCCGTTGCCCGAGTCGCGCAGGCTGGCGCCCATCGTCGTGGCGTCGGCGGCGAGGGCGCTGATGGCGGTCTCCACGTCCGGGTCGTCCGCGTCGGAGGCGGTGCCGTCCAGGTGGGTCGCCAGGTCGTCGTAGGTGGCCACGGCCGAGTCGACGTTGTCGTCGGTGACGGGGTTGGGGATCAGGTCGAGGTGGGCCTGGAGGGTGTCGATCGCCGTGTGGCAGGCGGGGTCCGGGGTCGGGTCGGGCTCCTCGGTGTCGGTGTCCTCCCCGGCCGGGTCGTCGGTGGCCGGGTCGTCGGTGGCCGGGTCCGAGCCGCCCGACACGTCGCCGACCAGCGGGTCGTAGGTGGTGGAGGAGGACGTCGAGGGCGTGTCGTCGCCCGACGCGTGGTCCTTCTTGGCGGCGTCGACGAGCTTGGGCCCGAAGACGAGCGCGAGGACCACCAAGAGGGCCAGGCCCACCCAGATCCCGCTGCGGTCGGCGGCCTTCTGCCGGGACGGCCCGGGACCGGACGACGACCCGGGACCGGACGACGGCCCGGCGCCCCCGCCGGAGGTCCCCGACGCCCCGCTCCCGCCCGCCATCACCTTCGTCCGCGCCGTCCCGCCCGCCGCCTTCGGCGGGGCGTCGAGGAGTGCGAGCGCCTGCTCGGCGGTGGGCCGCGCGTCGGGGTCCTTCTCCAGCAGCGCGGTGATGAGGGGTTCCAGCGCGCCCGCGCGCCGGGGCGGTTCCGGCTGCTCGATCAGGACGGCGGTGAGCGTCGCGGTCTGGCTGTCCCGGCGGAAGGGGGAGACGCCCTCGACGGCCTGGTAGAGCGTGGCGCCCAGCGAGAACAGGTCGCTGACCGGGCGGTCGTCGATGCCGTTGGCGCGTTCGGGGGCGACGTATTCGAGGGAGCCGACGAAGCCGCCGGTGGTGGTGAGCGAGGTGTCACTGGCGTGGATCGCGATGCCGAAGTCGGTGAGGAGGTAGTCGCCGTTCTCGGCCACCATCACGTTGGCGGGCTTCACGTCCCGGTGGACGACCTCCTCGCGGTGTGCGGCCAGCAGGGCCGCGAGCAGGTTGCGGGCGGCGCGGGTGGCCTCGGCCTCGGAGAGCGGGCCGTGCTCCGCCAGGTGTTCCAGCAGCGAGTGCCCGCTGACCAGGCGCATGATCATCCAGGGCTTGTCGTCGTCGAAGACGACGTCGTGCACGGCGACGATGTTGGGGTGGTCGCGCAGCCTGGCGGCGTTGCGCGGCTCGCGCTCGGCGCGGGCGAGGCGGTCGGCGTGCTCCTTGGGCGAGGTCGCCGGGGGCAGGTACAGCTCCTTGACGGCGACGTCGAGGCCGAGGTGCAGGTCGCGCGCCCGCCACACGATCCCGAACCCGCCCCGGGCGAGCGCCTCGTCGAGCCGGAAGCGGCCCCCGACCACCGTGCCGGGCTGCGTCTCCTGTGCCATGACCCGCCCCACCCCACCCGTCCCGTACGACGCCTGACGCTGCGTCATTACCGTACTGAACGGCGCCGGTGGCCGCCCGGCCCGCGGGGCGGGCTGTGACGGGACTGTTTCCGCACCGGAACACCCGTCACGTACCGGCGGGCGCGGTCACGGGCGGACGATCGCGTCCTGTTCCAGCAGCGGGGCGCCCGCGTGCCAGTCCAGCGGCTTGCCGAAGCGGACCAGTTCGCCGTAGTGCGCCGGGTCGACACCCTCGGCGAGGACGAGGGCGAGGACGGCCTCGGCGGCGGCCGCCGGGGTCTGGGCGTGGCTGTAGTCGGTGAACCACGGGCGCGAGGTCGCGGTGTCGACCATGCCGGGGCACACCGAGGCGACCAGCGTGCCGGTGGCGAGGTCGCGTTCGCGCCGCTCGGCGGCGACCGCCCGGACGGCGGCGACCTGGGCGACCTTCGAGGGGACGTTCAGCCAGACGGGCCAGCCGGCCTCGCGCGCGGTGCCGTCGTGGATCGCGGTGCGCCAGGACTCCACGGCGTATTCGACCTGCTCCAGGGTCGCGCCGTCGAAGAGGTGGTGCAGCCGCGGGTCGAGGTGGCCGAGGGTGCCCAGGCTGCTGGCGACCACGAGCAGCCGGCCGCCGGGGCGCAGGACGGCGCCGAAGGAGCGCAGGACCGCGTGCGTGGCGGTGTTGGAGACGTCGATGACCTCGTCCGCCCGCTCGGCCTGCGAGTCCTCGGGCAGCATGCGGGTGACCGCGTTGGAGAGGACGACGTCCACGCCGCCGTGCTCGGCCCGCAGTTCCTCGGCGAGGCGGGCGATGGCGTCGGCGTCGCTGACGTCCAGGACCCGGCCCTCGACGCGGGCACGGCTGGCGGGCAGTGCGCCGACCTCGCGGGCCGCGGTCTCGACGCGGGTGCGGTCGCGACCGGTGAGGAGGACGAGGTCGCCGGGCGCCCACCCGGCCGCGAGCCCTTCGGCGAGGGCGCGGCCGAGTCCCTGGTTGGCGCCCGTGACGAGGGCGACGCGCGAGGTGCTGGGTGAGGTGCCGTGCGGGGTGTTCTCAGGAGTGCTCATGCCTCCACGCTAGGAACCCCGTCGCCATGCGTCCAACGAGACTTCGGCACGGCTAGTATGCGTGATCGTCATGGACTTCAGGGATGTCTCACTCACCGCGCTACGCGTCCTGCGGGCCGTCGCCGAGCAGGGCACCTTCACCGCGGCCGCGGCCTCGCTCGGCTACACCCAGTCGGCGGTCTCCCGGCAGATCGCCGCGATCGAGCGGGCCGCGGGCGCCGAGCTGCTGGAGCGGCGGCGCGACGGCGTACGGCTCACCGCCGCCGGGCGGGTCGTGCTGCGCCGGGCCACGACCGTCCTGGACGAGATCGACGCGGCGGCCCGCGAGCTGTCCGGGCTGGACGAACGGGCCGGGACCGTACGGCTGGGCTGGTACCCGAGCGCGGGCGCCGTGCTCGTGCCGCGCGCGCTCGCCGCGCTGCGCCGCACCGACCCCGGGCTGCGCGTCGTCGGCCGGGAGGGCGCCAGCACCCCCGCGCTGGTCCGCGCGCTGCGGGCGGGCAGCCTCGACCTCGCGGTGCTCGCCTCGGCCCCGCCCTTCCGGCCGCCGGACGCGGAATCGCCGCCGCTGGTGCTGCGCACGCTCGCCGAGCGGGCGCTGTGCCTGGCCGTGCCCGCCGTCCACCCGCTGGCCCGCGGCGACTTCGTCGACGTCGCCGATCTGCGCGGGCAGCGCTGGATCGCCGGGTCGTCCGCGGGCGAGGACCACCTGATGGGCGTGTGGCCCGGCCTGGACGAGCGGCCCGACATCGCCCATGTGGCCCGCGACTGGCTCGCCAAACTGCACCTCGTCGCGGCGGGCTGCGGCCTGACCACGGCGCCGGCCGCGTTCGCCGCCGCCGCGCCCCCCGGTGTGCGGATCCTGCCGGTCCGCGGCGGCCCGCAGGAGCAGCGCCGGGTGCTGCTGGCCCGCCTGCCGCACCCGCCGCCGAGCGCCGCGGTCGCCCGGGTGGGCGCCGCGCTGCGGGCCGCGGCCGTCGAGGACGCGGACCGCCCGCCGCCGGGCGCCGCGGGCTGACGGCGGGGCGGCCCCGCCCGGACGCGCCGGTACGGCCCCGCCCCGTACACCGCCCGTACATCGCCCCGGGCGGTCACACTGGCTCCATGGCCGACATCAGACGCAGCGCCGGGCTGCTCCTCTTCCGCCGCACCCCCGGCGGGGTGGAGGTGCTGCTCGGGCACATGGGCGGACCGTTCTGGGCGCGCAGGGACGCCGGGGCGTGGAGCGTGCCGAAGGGTGAGTACGGCGCGGGCGAGCAGCCCTGGGACGCCGCCCGGCGGGAGTTCCGGGAGGAGTTGGGGCTGCCCGCCCCGGAGGGTGAGCCGCTGCCGCTGGGCGAGGTGGTGCAGTCGGGTGGCAAGCACGTGACGGTGTGGGCGGTGGAGGGCGACCTCGACCCGGCCGACGTGGTGCCCGGCACCTTCACGATGGAGTGGCCGCGCGGCTCGGGCCGTACCGCGGAGTTTCCCGAGCTGGACCGGGTCGCGTGGTTCGCGCTGGACGCGGCCCGGGAGCTGGTCGTCACGGCCCAGGCGGCCTTCCTGGACCGGCTGGCGGAGCGGATCTGAGGGGCGTTCAGGCCGCGAGCGCGGTGCGGAGGTAGCCGGTGATCTCGGCGCGGGCGGTGTACGCCTGGGGGAAGGTGGCGGGGAGCGTCAGGAAGGCGTGGAGTGCGCCGGGGTGTTCGTTGAGGCGGGCGGGGGTGCCGGCGGCGCGCAGGCGGGTGGCGTAGGCGCGACCGTGGTCGGCGAGCGGGTCGTCGGTGGGGATGACCAGGAGCGCCGGGGGGAGGCCGCCGAGGTCGGCGGTGTGGAGCGGGGAGAGGGTGCGCGGGTCCGCGCCCCGCGGGGTGGCGAGGCGGCGGACGAGGCGCAGCAGGTCGGTGGTCAGGGTCGGGGTGCGGGCGTGCTCGGTGGCCGAGGGGTGGTCGAGCATCGTCGCGCTGACGTCCAGGGCGGGGTTGACCAGTACCTGGGCGGCGAGCGGCAGTCCGGCGTCGCGGGCGCGCAGCGCCACCAGGGCGCTGACGAGGCCGCCGTAGCTCTCGCCGAAGACGGCGGTGCGGGCGGGATCGACGCCCCACCAGGACGCGTCGCCGAGGATGTGCCGCAGGACGTCCCAGGCGTCGTCGACGGCGTGCGCGAGCGGGGTGTCGGACGCGAGCAGGCGGTGTTCGACGGAGACGACGAGCGCGGGCAGCCGGGCCGCCAGGTGGCTGCCGGTCCAGTCGCACTGGACGGCGGTGCCGACGAACCCGCCGCCGTGGACGTGCAGGATCAGCGGCAGCGGGCCGGGCGCCGGGGCGGCCGGGCGGTGGACGCGTACGGGCAGGCCGCGGCCGGGCAGCGTGACGTCCTGCCAGCCGGTCAGCGCGCCGGGGTCCGGCTCGCCGGTCGTCGCGCGTGCGGCGGGCGCGGCGCGGAAGCGGTTCTCGGCGGCGGCGTAGTCGCGCAGTTCGGCGTCGGTGACCGTGGTCCAGTCCGGCTCGGCCGGGCGTGACAGGGCGGTGCCGGTGGTGGTCTCGCTCATGGTCGGGTCCCTCTCCCTCGTCCGGAGCGCCGGGCGGCACGCGGGATCGCGGAACTCACGGCCTCGCCGCAGCCTGGCGCAACAGCAGCGCCCTCATTATGCACGCACCGCGTGCAACGCCAAGTGCAATGACAGGTGCAACGGCGGACGCACGCTCGCGCGCATGCGTTACGCTGGCCGTCATGACGACAGGCAGACGGCGCTGGTCCACCGACGAGATCCTGGACGCGGCCGCCGAGCTGCTGCGCGGCGGCGACGCCGAGTCGTTCAGCGTCCGCAAGCTCGCCGCGACGCTCGGCACCGACTCCTCCAGCCTCTACCGGCACTTCCGCAGCAAGACCGAGCTGCTGCGGGCGGTCGCCGACCGGGTCCTGCTGGCCGCGATGGACGGCTACCGGCCCGAGGGCGACTGGCGCGCGCGGATCACCGCCGTGGCGCTGCGGCTGCGGGCGGCGTTCGGCGGCCAGGTGCAGCTCGCGGCGGTCTGGGGGCGCTACGCCTCCAGCGGCGAGGGCGCCCGGCTGGTGATGGAGGAGGTGCTGTCCGCGCTGGACGAGGCGGGCCTGCCCGAGGCCGCGGTGCCGGGGCACTACCACCGGCTGGTGGTGCTGGTGGCCGCCCTCGTCTCGTCCGAGGCGGGGATCGGCGGCCTGACCCAGGTCGAGTACGACCAGGGCGTGGAGCTGTTCCGGGTCGCCGTGCTGGGCGCCGACCCGGCCCGCTTCCCGGCGCTGGCCCGGTACGCCCGCGACCTCAGCCCGCTGGGGGCGGACCGCGAGGCCGCGTTCGAGGACATCCTCGCCGCGCATCTGGCGGGCGTCGCCGCCGACCTCCCCTGACGGCGAAGGCCCGAGGCCACCCGGTACGGAACCAGGTGGCCTCGGGTCGTGCGCGGACCGGCTCACGGCCAGGTCATGCGGTCAGGTCATGCGGTCGGGTCACGCGGTCAGATCATGTGGTCGCGGGCATCAGCTGCGCCATGTCGAACCCGGCGACGTCCTTGCTCGATCCGATGCCGTCGCCCCACTGCATGTAGCCCTTGCGGACGCCGTTGTCCTTGTCGTTGACGTCCAGCACGAAGGAGAAGACGGTGTTCGCGACCGGGGTGACGGACGCGAGGTCGCTCCACGGGACGGCGATCCGGTAGAGGGTGGTGTGCGCGGTGTCGTCCCGCGTGATGTGGACGCTCGCGTTTGTGACCTGGCCGCTGCCCTCGGTCGGGGCGATCCAGCGGTAGAGCTGCTCGCCCGCCGACGTGAGCGCGGCGCCGTACTCGTAGTGGCCGTTGACGGACGCGGTGCTCGGGGCGGACGCGCCGCCCGGGGCGCCGGAGGTGGCCGCGAACTGGAGGCTGTCGCCCTGCCAGATGTCGGGGCCGGTGGCGGGCTGGGAGAGGACGTCGTCGGTGAGGTTCGCCGTGAGGTAGAGGTTGGCGTCGTCCCAGTTCAGGTACACCTTGCCGGACAGGTCGGAGGCGCCCCCGTACGGTTGCGAGCCGTCCAGGCTGGACCACGCGGCGGTCTTGCCGAGGTCCACGGCGGGACCGTCCTGGACGTCGGCGAGGGTCCAGTCCTTGCCGAGGCTCTTGCGGACGACCGGCAGGAAGGAGACGTGGCCGGAGAAGTTCTCCGAGGACAGGTCGCCGGAGATCGCCGCGGTCACCGTGAAGGGGTAGGTGGTGCCGAGGTCGATGCCCGTGACGGGCACCTCCACGGTCGCCGACTCCCCGGGCGCGATCGTGGCGCTGACCGCCTGCGTGCCGGTCGTGCCGCCGAGCTTCCAGTGGACGCCGGTCACGGCGGTCGCGGTGTCGGACGGGTTGTGCAGGACGACCTGGAGCTTCCCGGCCGCCGGGTCCGTCCCCGTCACGACCGGGGTGACCTGCTCGGGTGTGGCGCCCGAGGTCACCGTCAGCGGGCTGACGGCGGCCTGGCTGTACGCGCCCGCGCCGCCGCGGAAGGAGGCGCTCGCGGCCAGTTCCGCCTTGGTGCCGGGGCTCGCGGACGCCGGGACGGTCACGCTCCAGGTGGCGGTGACCTTCTGGCCGGGGGCGACCTGCTTCACCGTGACGGGCGAGGTGGCCTTCGCCGTCCAGCCGTCGGGCGCGGTCAGGGCCAGCGTGAGGTCACGTACGGCCTTTCCGCTGGTGTTGGTGTAGGAGGCGGTGGCGGTCACGGCGGTGTCGGGCTTGACGATGTCCGCGGCCTGGAGGGTGAACGGGTTCTGGACCACGATCGGGGCGGTGCCCGTCACGCCGTCCACCGTCACCTCGACGGAGGCGGCGCCGGGCGCGTGCATGGTGACCACGCCGTCCCGGCTGACGGTGGCGACCTGCGGATCGGTGGTGCGGTAGGTGACGTGCGCGCGGCCGAGGTCGGCGAACGACTGGTCGTTGTTGGCCGCCTCGACGATGTGGTCCGCGGCGGCGTGCCGCTGCTCCAGCGCGGGGTCGGTGTCGGGGGCGATCCACGGGTTGGTCCTGGTGAGGTCCAGGGTGTCGCCGGCGGAGAAGACGACCTGGCCGGGCTGGACGGTGACCGACCGCACCCGCGGGGTGACGGCGCCGCGCACCGTGACGGTGCCCGAGCCCGCGACGGTCGCGGAGTCGGGGCCGACGCGGAAGGCCCAGGTGCCGTTGTCCACGACCTGCTTGAGGGAGTCCTGGTCCCAGCGGCTGAGGTCGGCGGCCTTGACCGAGAGGCTCACGTGCTCGGTCTTCCCGGGCGCGAGGACCTTGGTCTTCTTGAAGCCCGCGAGCTGCTGCCTGGGCAACTCCGTGCCGGGGACGGTGAACTGCCGGGCGGCGTACAGCTGCGCGACCGTGGCGCCCGCGGCCGTACCGGTGTTGGTGACGTCGAAGGTGACCTTCACCGTGCCGTCGGCGGTGGTGGCGGAGGGGCCGACCTTGACGTGGGAGTAGCGGAAGTCGGCGTAGGACAGGCCGTATCCGAAGGGGTAGGTCGGCTTGCCGGTGAAGTACATGTAGGTGCGGCCGAGTCCGCCGGTCTCGGACGGGGTGAGGCCGTAGCTGTCCATCGACGGGAGCTGGTCGTCGCCGGAGAACCAGGTGAAGTCCAGGTGGCCGGACGGGTTCTGCTGCCCGAGGAGGACCTGCGCGAGCGCGGTGCCCTGGCTCTCGCCGTTGTAGCCGGAGAAGAGGACCGCCGGGAAGTCCTTCCGCGCGGCGCTGATGTCGTACGGGCCGTCGGCCTGCATTACCACCGCGGTGCGCGGGTTGCCGAGCGCCGCGGTCTGGTCGATCAGGCTGTTCTGGTTGCCGGGCAGGGCGAGCGCGGCGCGGTCGGTGCCCTCGTCGGCGACGCCCATGTCGGAGCCGACCATGACGACGACCAGGTCCGCCGTCCTCGCCGCGGCCTGGGTGGCGGCCGAGCACGCGGCGGGCGTGGTGGCGCCGGTGGAGACACCGCACGCGTCGTAGGTCACCGTGGCGCCGGGGTGGGCGGCCTTGACCGCGTCCGTGATGCCCTGCGCGGGGCTGACGGTGTGCGAGGGGCGGCCCGAGTAGCCGCCCAGCGTGGTGGTGCCGGCGAGCCCGCCGAGGATCACGACGCTGTTCAGCTTCTTCGCGTCCACCGGCAGCAGGGCCTTCGAGGTGCCCTTGACCTTGTCGTTCTGCAGCAGCACCAGGTCCTGCGCGGCGACCTTGGCGGCGAGCGCGTGGTGCGCGGGCGACTCGATCTGGTCCTTGGTGATCTTCGTGTACGCGACCTTGTTCGCCGGGTCGAACTCGCCGGTCTGCATGCGGACGGTGAAGAGCTGGGTCAGCGCGCCGTCGATGACGCCGGTCGAGAGCAGGCCCAGGTCGAGGGACGCGTCGATGTTGGCGGTGGTCAGCTCGCCGCCCGCGCAGTTGAGCTGGGTGCCCGCGCGCAGCGCGAAGGCCTGGCCGCCCGCGGCCGCCGGTATCTCCTTGCCGGTCGCGGTCTCGGTCCACGTGGTGCCGTTGGTCGTCCAGCCCGGGGGCGCCCAGTTGTGCGCGCCCGACGAGTAGACGTCGCCGATAGCGCCGCAGTCGGAGGTGGTGTAGCCGCCGAACCCGTAGGTGGCCTGGAGGAGTTCGTTGACGGTGTACGTGCTCGCGGGCGCGGGCGTGCCGTTGATGGCGTTGTACGCCGTCATGACGCCCGAGACGTGCGCCTTCTGGACCAGGCTCGCGAACTGCTTGGTGTAGTAGTCGCGGATGTTGGCGTCGGTGGTGTTCGCGCTCTGGGTGTGCCGGTTGTTCTCGTCGTTGTTGAGCGCGTAGTGCTTGGCGGTGGCGGCGACCTTCAGGTACGGGGTCATCTGCTTGCCGTCGATCGTCTGGCCCTGGTAGCCGTTGACGAACGCGCCCGCCATGGTGGAGGCGAGGTAGGTGTCCTCGCCGAAGGACTCGTTGGTGCGTCCCCAGCGCGGGTCGCGGTCCATGTTGACCGTGGGCGCCCAGAAGGTCAGGTCGCCGTAGTCGTCGATGTCCGGGCCGATGTTGTTCTGGCCCTTGCCGAACAGGGACTTGTCGAGGGTGCCGCGCACCTCGTCGGAGATCGCCGTCGTCTCCTGGTAGGTCAGCTCCGGGTCCCAGGACATGGTGGCCGCGAAGTTCACCGGGAAGCTGGTCGCCGTGACGTCCAGCTCGCCCTGGCTGCCGGCCTCGGTGTCGGCGCCGAGCCGGTTGATGCCGTGCTGGCCCTCGCTCCAGTACGTGTACTGCTGGACCCCCAGCCGCGGGATGGCGGGCGCGTTGTTGGTCTGGAGCTGCTTGACCTTCTCCGGCAGCGTCATCCGCGAGACCAGGTCGGCCGCGCGCTGGGCGAAGGTGTAGTGGGTGTCCAGATAGACCGGGGTCGTCGCGGTCGCCCGCGCCGCCCCCTGGGGGCTCGCCTGCGCCACGGCCGGCAGCCCCGCCACGACGGTCGCCGCGAGCGCGGCGGCCACCGTACGGCCGGCCCGTCCTCTGAGTTTTCGGGAGCGCACTGTTGTCTCCTTCACGTCACGCGCCCCACCGGGCGCAGGTCACGCCCAGACACATTCGGCTTGCAATGAGCAGAAGTCAAGGCTTCGTTCAGGGCGCGCGAAGATCCCATGAACTGTCAGATAAGTGCCCTGACAAGGGGATTAGCTCTCCACGCGGCGCCACCGTGACGACCCGGTCCGCCGCCGTGCGCGCAGCCTTTTGCCTAATACCGGCGAAAGTCGCCGTCGCGGTCACACGCTGATCGCGAGCTTTCCCCGCACGCCGCCCGCCGCCAGCAGGGCGTGCGCCTCGGAGAGCCTTTCCAGCGGGAAGGCCTGTTGCACATGCACCGCCAGCCGCCCCGCGTCCACCAGCGCCGCCAGCTCCTCCAGCCCCGCCGCGTCCGGCTCCACCCCGACGGCCGCGAACCGCACCCCGGCCTCCGCCGCCAGCCCCGGCAGCGTCGTGCTGAGCCGCTCCACCGCGCTGACCAGGATCCCGCCCGGCCGCAGCACCCCGAACGAGCGCTCGGCGTTGCCCCCGCCCAGCGTCTCCAGCACCACGTCCACCGGCTCGTCCCGCAGCACCCGCGCGTAGTCCTCGGAGCGGTAGTCGATCAGCCGGTCGGCGCCCAGACCGCGCAGGAAGGCGTGCTTGCCCGCGCTCGCGGTACCGACGACCTGCGCGCCCAGGTGCTTGGCGATCTGCACGGCGACATGCCCGAGCCCGCCGCCCGCACCGTGCACCAGCACCCGCTGCCCGGCCCTGACCCGCGCGATCTCGGTCAGCGCGTGCCACGCCGTGAGTCCCACCAGGGGCAGCGCCGCGGCCTCCTCGTGGCTGATCCGCGCGGGCTTGCGCGCGAGCTGGCGCGCGGGCGCCACGACGTACTCGGCGTTGGCGCCCGCGGCGGCCGGGAAGTACGGCATCCCGAAGACCTCGTCGCCGACGGCGAAGCGGTGCACCCCCGGATCGGCCTCCTCGACGACCCCGGAGACGTCCCAGCCGAGCACGAACGGCGGCTCGCCGAGCAGCGGGAAGGCCCCGGAGCGGACGAACAGCTCCACCGGGTTGACGCTCGTCGCCCTGACCCTGACCAGCACCTGCGTGGGTCCGGGCACGGGCCGCGGGGCGTTCTCGGTGAGTTCCAGCACCTCGGGGCCGCCGAAGGACTTCTGGGTGATCGCACGCATCGTCATGCACTCCTGCCGGGAGGTCTCGTGGACGTCCCCGCGGGGACTCCCCGGGGGACGCCACCCATCCTCGGGAGAGCCGGTACCCGTTGAACAGAAGGCACTTGAAAGGTATATAGGTACCTCATGGGTACTACCGACGGCCTGCGCTTCCACGGCGGCGCGGACGCCTACCTCGCCGCCTGCCCCTCCCGGCAGATCCTCGACGTCCTCGCCAACAAGTGGACGATGCTGGTCATGGGCGCCCTGTCCGGCGGCCCGCTGCGCTTCGGCGAGCTGCGCCGCAGACTGGACGGCATCACACAGAAGATGCTCACCCAGACCCTGCGCACCCTGGAGCGCGACGGCCTGGTCACCCGCACCGTCTTCCCGACGATCCCGCCGCGCGTCGACTACGCGGCGACCCCGCTCGGCGAGAGCGTCACCGCGCTGCTGCACGCGATCCGCGCCTGGTCCGAGGACAACATCGACGCCGTCCTGGACGCGCGCGACACGTACGACGCCCGCGCCGCCGAGGAGGTCCGGCCGCTTCCGGCCTGACCGGGCGCGTGGACGTGCGCACGCGGAAGCCGCCGTCCCCCCGGGGGAGGCGGCGGCTTCGCGGAACGGGGCGGGGCGGGGTCAGCCGGCGGCGGCCGGGACGAACTGGGCCGTGTAGACGCCGTCGCGGACGGTGGTGATGTGCACGGCGCCGGTGAGGCCGTCGTACTCGCCGGTGCCGCCGGTGACGATGCCGTCGACCGAGGCCGGGGCCTGACCGTCGCTGACCAGGCCGCCGACCTGGAAGCCGATCGCGCCGCTGCCGGAGATGCTGACCATGCCGGTGCAGTAGATGACGTCGCCGTCCTCACCCGTGACGTCGTTGCAGCTGAGCACCGCGCCGCCGATCGTGTTGCCGTCGGCGTCGCGCACGGCGCCGTGCTCGCCGAAGGACCCGTTGGCGGTGTTGCCGGCGGGCATGTCCTGGCTGAAGTCGAGGGTGACCGTCTGGGCGGCCTCCGCCGGGGTCACCGCAGAAGCGGCGGTCGCCAGGCAGGGGGCGGCGGCGAGGGCGAGAGCTGCCGCGGAGCCGGCGACGGCCCGCTTGAGCAGGACACTACGAAGCATACGTTCCTCCTTGGGGTGTTCCGGGCGGATTCGCCCAGTGCGCCCCTAGCTGACCACACCGCCGGGAAGCGGCCCCGCCGCCGGTCGCGGCGCGGGACGAATTCCCCGGTTCGGCGGGCAAATCCGGCGCCGTTCAGTCGAATTCGCCGCACATCTGCAGTCATCCGATTACGCCGGACGTGCCACGACGATTTCGCATGTACCCCTGGCACATGCTTATGCTCGATTTATCTTCGGCCCGGCCCCGTCACACGGCCGCGTTTCCCCTGGAGGATCGGCATTGAGTCCTGCGCGCCCATTGCATCGTCCCGGAGAATTCGGCGGTCGGGTTTTCGGATTGTCGGCCGCACTGCGGTGGGCCGCCTATCCGCTGCTCCTGCTCGCGGTGGTCTCGGCCGCCGCCGGATCCCTGGCCGAGCACTGGAACGACGGTGACGTCCTGGCGTTCGCGCAGGTCGTCGCCATCGGCTACCTGTGGACGCTGGAACGGCTCATCCCGTACCGGACCGACTGGCACCCCGGCGGGCGGGAAATCCGCTGCTACGGACTCTACTTCGTCCTGACGATGACCGGCGGCGCACTCGGCCAGCTGCTGGCGGCCTCGATGGTGGCACGGCTGGCGACACCACGGCCGGTGCTGCCGCTGGGCGTCGAAATTCCGCTCGCGCTGCTCACCGGGTCGCTGGCGAAATACCTTTTCCACCGCTGGTCGCACCGCAACCGGTGGCTGTGGCGGCTGCACGGCGTCCACCACGCGCTGGACAAGGTGAACGTCACGAACAACGGCGTCAACCACCTGCTCGACGTTCTGCTGGGGCAGGTCGCCGTGCAACTGGCGCTCACCGCGGTCGGGTTCTCCCGGCAGTCCGTGCTGTGCGCGACGCTGTTCGTCCTCGCCCAGGGGTATTTCGTGCACGCCAACATCGACGTCCGCCTCGGCTGGCTGAACCACCTGTTCGCGAGCCCCGAACAGCACCGGCTGCACCACAGCACCGTGCTGGACGAGGCCGGGCACTTCGGTGCGGACCTCGCGATCTGGGACCACGCGTTCGGCAGCTTCACCTGGCGGCCCGGACGCGTCCCCACCGGGGTCGGCCTCCAGGACCCGGCCTCCTTCCCGCCCCCCGGCGACGTCCTCGCCAGCCTGCTGCACCCCTGGCGCCCGGCCGCCGCCAGGACCGGCCCCGGTCCCACCGCCTGACCGGGCCCCGCGCAGGCCCCCCTCCCCCGCCCCGCACCGCGCCGGGGCGCCATGACCGCACGGACAGGACCATGACGGACTCGCCCCACTCCCGCAGCCTTCCGCAGGACCGCGACGCCCACGGCACCCCGGAGCGCATCGCGATCATCGGCATCGGCTGCCGCTTCCCCGGCGGCGTCCGCGACCACCGCGGGTTCTGGCGTGCCCTCGTCGAGGGCCGGGACTGCGTCACACCGACCCCCGCCGACCGCTACGACACCGCCACCCTGGGCAGCCGCGACCCGGCCAAGCCCGGACGGCTGACCGGCGGACGCGGCGGCTACATCGACGGGGTGGCCGAGTTCGACCCGGAGTTCTTCGGCATCAGCCCGCGCGAGGCCGCACACATGGACCCGCAGCAGCGCAAGCTGCTGGAGGTGGCGTGGGAGGCGCTGGAGGACGGCGGGCAGCGCCCCGCCCTGCTGGCGGGGCGCGAGGTCGGCGTCTACGTCGGGGCGTTCACGCTGGACTACAAGATCCTGCAGTTCGCCGACCTGGGCTTCGAGAGCCTGTCCGCGCACACCGCGACCGGCACGATGATGACGATGGTGTCGAACCGCGTCTCGCACTGCTTCGACTTCCGCGGCCCCAGCGTCTCCGTCGACACCGCGTGCAGTTCCTCGCTCGTCGCGCTGCACCTGGCCCGGCAGAGCCTGCTGCGCGGCGAGACCGACCTCGCGCTCGCGGGCGGCACGCTGCTGCACCTGGCGCCGCAGTACACGATCGCCGAGACCAAGGGCGGTTTCCTTTCCCCCGGCGGCCGTTCGCGCGCCTTCGACGCCGCGGCGGACGGCTATGTGCGCGCCGAGGGTGTCGGCGTCGTGGCGCTCAAGCGGCTCTCGGACGCGCTGCGCGACGGCGACCCGGTGCACGCCGTGGTCATCGGCAGCGGGGTGAACCAGGACGGCCGCACCGACGGCATCACCGTGCCCAACCCCGACGCCCAGACCACGCTGATCCGCCGGGTGTGCGCGGAGGCGGGCATCGCGCCGGGCGACCTGCAGTACGTGGAGGCGCACGGCACGTCCACGCCGGTCGGCGACCCGATCGAGGCCGCGGCGCTCGGGCGGGTGCTGGGCGAAGGGCGGGCGCCGGGCGCGCGGGCGTACGTCGGCTCGGTCAAGACCAACATCGGGCACACGGAGGCGGCCGCGGGCGTCGCCGGGCTCGTCAAGACCGTGCTGGCGCTCAAGCACCGCCGTATCCCGCCGCACATCAACCTGGAGCGGCCCACGCCCGCCGTCGACTGGGACGCGCTGCCCTTCGAGGTGCCGACCCGCGCCGTGGACTGGCCGGAGCACGAGGGCCCGGCGCGGGCGGGCGTCAACTCCTTCGGTTTCGGCGGCACGAACGCGCACGTGCTGCTGGAGGAGGCGCCGCCTCAGCCCGTCCCGGCCGAGGCCCCCGCGCGCCTGCCCGCGTACACCGTGCTGCCGCTGAGCGCGCGCTCCCCCGAGCTGCTGGCGCAGCGGGCCGCGGCGATCCGCGCGGAGCTGAACGGGCCGTCCACCGTGGCGCTTTGCGACCTCGGGCACACCCTCGCGGTGCGCCGCGAGCACCACGAGCACCGGCTCGCGGTCGTCCACGACCCGGCCTCGCGCGCGTCGCTGGACGAGGCGCTGGCGGCGTACGAGCACGGCGAACCGCACCCGCGGGTGGTCACCGGGCGGCGGCTCCCGCCCGGCGGGCGGCGGCTGGCGTGGGTCTTCACCGGGATGGGCCCGCAGTGGTGGGGCATGGGGCGCGGCCTGCTGGCCGCCGAGCCCGTCTACCGCGCGGCCGTCGAGGAGTGCGACGCCGAGATCCGCCGCCAGGCCGGGTGGTCGCTGCTGGAGGAGCTGGGGCGCGGCGAGGACACCTCGCGGATGGCGCAGACCTGGCTCGCGCAGGCCGCCAACTTCGCGGTGCAGGTGGGTCTTTCGGCGCTGTGGCGCAGCCGCGGGATCCGCCCGGACGCGGTCGTCGGGCACTCGACGGGCGAGATCGCCGCCTTCCACGAGGCCGGGGTGTACGACCTGGCGGACGCCGTCACGGTGGTACTGCACCGCGGGCGGCTCCAGCAGCGCCTCGCGGGCACGGGCACGATGCTCGCGGCGGGCCTGACCGAGGCGGAGGCGGCGCGGCGGGCCGGGCGGACCGGCGGGCTGGTGTCGCTGGCCGCCGTCAACGGGCCCGGGGACGTCACCTTCTCCGGGGAGCGCGAGGCGCTCGGCCGCCTCGCGGCGGAGCTGGAGCGCGAGCAGGTCTTCGCCCGCTTCCTGCCCGTCGAAGTGCCCTACCACAGCGCGCAGATGGAGCCGATCCGCGACGAGCTGCTGGCGGCGCTGGCGGGCCTGGAGCCGCGTACGGCCCGGCTGCCGCTGTACCTGACCGCCACCGGGGGGCGCGCGGAGGGGCCGGAGCTGGACGCCTCCTACTGGTGGCGCAACGTCCGCGAACCCGTGCGCTTCCGCGCCGCCGTCGATCTGCTCGCGGACGACGGCCACGGGATCTTCCTGGAGGTCGGCCCGCACCCCGTGCTGGGCCACGCGATCCGCGAGTGCCTGGGCGACCGCGGGGCCGAGGGCCGGGTGCTGCCGTCGATCCGGCGGCGGGAGGACGAGCCGGAGGTCCTCACCCGCTCGCTCGCCGCCCTGCACACGCTGGGCGTCGAGCCGGACTGGGCGGCGCTGCACCCGGGCGGGCGGCCGGTGCCGCTGCCGGGCTACCCGTGGAAGCGGGACGTGTACTGGACCGAGCCCGCACCCGTGGCGCAGGTGCGGCTCGGCCGGGTCGACCACCCGCTGCTGGGCCGCCGCACCACGAGCGCGCAGCCCGCGTGGGAGGCCCGCCTCGACGTCGAGCACCTGCCCTACCTCGCCGACCACCGCATCCAGGAGGCGGCGGTCTTCCCCGCCGCCGGGTATCTGGAGATGGCGACGCAGGCGGTACGGGCACTGACCGGCTCGCCGCGCGCGGTGCTGGCCGACGTCGAACTGCCCCGGGCGCTGTTCCTGTCCGACGACCGGCCCTCCCCCGTCCAGCTGCACTTCGACCCGGAGACGGCCGCCTTCACGATCGCCTCGGCCGCGTCCTCCGGCGAGCGCACGGTCCACGCGACCGGCACCGTCCGCGCGGCCCGCCCCCGTACCGCCGTGCCCGCCCCCGACGTGGACGCGATCCGCGCGCGGGCCGGGCGGCGGCTGGACCGGGCGGCCTGCTACCGGGAGCTGGGCGCTCTCGGGTACGGCTACGGGCCCGCCTTCCAGCGGGTCGCGGAGGTGTGGATCGGGCCCGGCGAGGCGCTGGCCAGGATCGTGCCGGACGAGCGGCCCCCGGCGGACGCGGCCGCGAGCCACGCCCACCCCACGCTGCTGGACGCCTGCTTCCACGCGCTGCTCGCCCCGCAGCTCCTCGACGGCCCCCCGGCGGGCCCGGCCGCGAGCGGCATCCGGCTGCCGCTGTCGCTGCGCGAGGTGAGCCTCGACGCGCTCGGCGGCGCCCCGTTCTGGGCGCACGCGACCGTGACGGGCGAGGACGGCGGCGAACTCACCGGTGATCTGGTCCTCCTCGCCGACGACGGCGCCCCGCTCGGCCACGTCACCGGCTTCCGCGCCGCGGGCACGGAGCAGGCCGCGACCTCGGTGGGCCTGTCCTCCATCGACGGCTGGCTCGCCGAACCCGTCTGGCACGAGGCCCCGTTGGCCGACGAGCCGTCCCCGGCGCACACCGGTCCCGTACCGCTGCCGCGCACCGCGGAGTCCCCCGCGCCGGGCGCCGCCGAACTGCCCGACCGGCTCGTGGTCTTCGCCGACGCGACCGGCCTCGGCGTCGAGATCGCCGACCGGGTACGGGAGAACGGCGGGCGCTGCCACCTCGTCCACCCGGGCGAGCGCTACCGGCACGGCACCGGCGGCTCCACCCTGCGGCCGGACTCCGCCGACGACCTCCGCCAGCTCTTCGCCGACCTCGACGACTCCTACCGCACCGTCGTGCACCTGTGGAACCTGGACCGGCCCGCCCTCGACACCGTCGCGCGCGCCGAGCTCGCGGTGTGCGCGACCCTCGGCGGCTACTCGCTCGTCGCCCTCGCCCAGGTGCTGCCCGAGGCACGGCCCGCCGGGCGGCTGCACATCGTGACCCGCGGCGCCCAGGCCGTCCTGCCCGGCGAGGAGGTCGAGCCGCTGGGCGCCCCCGCGTGGGGCATCGGCCGGGTGCTGTGGCAGCAGGAACTCGTCGCCCAGCGCGGCACACTGCTCGACCTCGACCGCACCGTGGACCACCCGGCGGAGGCCACCGCGGTGCTGCGGGAGATCACCGCGGGCGGCGCCGAGGAGATCGCGCTGCGCGGCGGCCGGCGGCTGGCCTGCGTGCTGGCCCGGCCCGCCGCTCTCACCCGGCCGCTGCCGCTGCGGCTGCGCGCGGACGGCAGCTACCTGGTCACGGGCGCGTTCGGGGCCCTCGGCATGCTGCTGTGCCGCACGCTGGTCCGGCGCGGCGCCCGCCGCCTGGTCCTCGCGGGCCGCACCCCCGTGCCCGCCCGCGAGGAGTGGGCCGGGCTCGACCCGAGCAGCCCCGCGGGCCGCCGGGCCGCCTTCCTGCGCGAGCTGGAGGCGCTGGGCGCGCACGCCGAGACGGCGCCCCTGGACGTCACGGACGAGGCGGCGCTCACCGCGTGGCTCGACGACCGGCGCCGCCGCCAACTGCCGCCCGTACGCGGGGTCTTCCACCTCGCCGGACAGGTGCGGGACGCGCTCGTCGGCGAGCTGGACCGGGACGTCTTCGACACCGCCTACGAACCGAAGGTCGCGGGCGCGTTCCTGCTGCACCGGCTGCTGCGCGACGAACCGCTCGACCACTTCGTCCTCTTCGCCTCCATCGCCTCGCTGCTGACCACCGCGGGCCAGGCCAACTACGCGGCGGGCAACGCCTTCCTGGACGCGCTGGCCCACCACCGGCACGCCCGCGGGCTGCCCGCGCTCAGCATCGACTGGGGCCCGTGGGCGACGGGCATGATCGAGGAGTTGGGCCTGGTCGAGCACTACCGCGCCGCGCGCGGCATGAGTTCGCTGCCGCCCGCCGCGGGGATGGCCGTGCTGGAGCGCGTCATCGGCCAGGGCCGGCCGCAGCTGCTGGTCGCCACCGTCGTCGACTGGCAGGTCTTCCAGTCCTGGTACGACGTGCCGCCCGCGCTGGTCGCGGGCCTGGTCGCCGCCGCGGCCGAGGAGGCGCCCGCCGCCGACCCGGGCGGCTTCCCCGCGGCCTTCCGGGCGGCCGGGGCGCGCGAGCGGCGCGAGCTGGTGGCCGCGCGCTTCACCGAGATCGTCGCCGGTGTGCTGCGCGTGAAGCCCGAACGCGTGGACCTCGCGGCCGGGCTGAACGCGCTCGGCCTGGACTCGCTGCTCGCGATGGAGCTGCGGGCCCGCTTCCAGGCCGAGCTGGGCGTCGCGCTCCCGGTGGTGGCGCTGCTCAGCGGCGACCCGGCGGGCGAGCTGGCCGAGCGGCTGCACGCGGGCCTGCTGGAGCTGGCCTGCGACGACGGGGCCGCGGCCGGGGCGGCGGTGGAGGTGCACACCGACCCCGCGCGCTACCCGCTCACGTACAACCAGAAGGCGCTGTGGTTCCTCAAGCACCTCAACCCGGACGCCTTCGCCTACAACATCGGCGGCGCGGTGGAGGTCACCGCGGCGCTGGACCCCGCGCTGATGTTCGCGGCCTTCGGGGTGCTGCTGGAGCGGCACCCGTGCCTGCGGGCCAACGTCACGCTCGACGGCGGCACCCCGGTGCAGGTCGTCTCGCCCGACGTCCGCGCCGACACCGCGCTGTTCGACGTCGAGGGCCGGCCGTGGGAGGACGTCCGGCAGCTCATCGTCGCCGAGTACCGCAAGCCGTACGACCTGGAGCGCGACCCGCTGGTGCGCTTCCGGCTCTTCCGCCGGGGGCCCGACCGCTGGGTGCTCATGAAGGCCGTGCACCACATCGTCTCCGACGCGATCTCCACCTTCACCTTCATCGAGGAGCTGTTCACGGCGTACGAGGCGCTGCGGCACGGGCGCCCGGTCCAGCTGCCCGCCCCCACGGGGCAGTACCTGGACTTCGTCAACCACCAGAACCGCTTCCTGGCCGGGCCCGAGGCCCGCGGGATGCTGGACTACTGGCGCGGCGCCCTGCCGTCCGCGATCCCGGTCCTGGCGCTGCCCACCGACCGGCCCCGGCCGCCGGTCATGACGCACAACGGAGCCTCCGAGTTCTTCCGGCTGGACGCCGGGCTGACCGCGGGCGTGCACGCGCTGGCCCGCGCGCACAACGCGACCCCGTTCATGGTGCTGCTGAGCGCCTACTACCTGCTGCTGCACCGCTGGTCGGGCCAGGACGACCTGATCGTGGGCAGCCCGGTGTCCGGGCGCACCCGCGAGGAGGACGCCTCGGTCTACGGCTACTTCGTCAACCCGCTGCCCCTGCACGTGAGCCTCGACGGCGACCCCACGGTGGCCGAACTGCTGGGCCGGGTACGGGAGACGGTGCTCGGCGGGCTGGACAACCAGGAATACCCGTTCGTGCTGCTGGTGGAGGAACTGGGCCTCCAGCACGACCCGAGCCGCTCCGCGGTCTTCCAGGCGATGTTCATCCTGCTGACCCACAAGGTCGCCGCCGAGCGCTACGGCTACCGCCTGGAGTACATCGAACTCCCGGAGGAGGAAGGCCAGTTCGACGTCACGCTGTCGGCGTACGAGGACCGCACGGACGGCTGCTTCCACTGCGTGTTCAAGTACAACACCGACCTGTTCGACGCGGACACCGTGCGCCGCCTCGCCGACCACTACCGGGCGCTGCTCGCCGGGCTCACCGCCTCGGCCGCCGACCGGCCGGTGAGCGGTATCCCGATGCTGGGCGAGGACGAGAGCACGCGGATCCTCGACCGGTGGAGCGGCGCGGACCGCCCGGCGGGAGACGCGCCTCCGGTCACCGAGCTGTTCGCGAAGGCCGCGGCCGCGCACCCGCGCTCCGTCGCGGTCACCGCCCCCACCGGGTACGGCCCGGCGCGGCGGCTGACCTACCGCGAACTCGACCTGATGTCGGCCCGGATGGCGGGGCGGCTGGCCGAACTGGGTGTGGGACCCGGCGCGGTGGTGGCGGTGTGCCTGGACAAGTCCCACGAGCTGGTCGCGAGCCTGCTCGCGGTGCTGCGGGCGGGCGCCGCCTACCTGCCGCTCGACCCGGACCACCCGGCCGAACGCCTCGCCGGCCTCGCCGCCGACGTCGGCGCCGCTCTGGTCGTCGCCGACAAGCCGGGACGGTTCGCCGCCCGGGTCGTGACGCCGGAGGACCTGGCGTCGGGCACGGTTCCCGCGGCCGACGCGGCGGTGGACCCGGCCGATACGGCCTACGTCATCCACACCTCGGGCTCCACCGGCCGCCCCAAGGCGGTGCGGGTGAGCCACCGCAGCCTCGCCGCCGCGTACGCCGGGTGGCGCGACGCCTACCGGCTCACCGGCGGGGAGGTGCACCTGCAGATGGCCGGGGTGCCCTTCGACGTCTTCACCGGGGACCTGGTGCGGGCGCTGTGCTCGGGCGGCACGCTCGTGCTCGCCGGGCGCGAACTGGTCCTCGACACCGCGCGGCTGCACCGCACGATGCGCGAGGAGGGCGTGGACTGCGCCGAGTTCGTGCCCGCGGTGGCCCGCGGCCTGGTCGCGTACTGCGAACACGAGGGCCTGCGGCTGGACTTCATGCGGCTGCTGGTCGTCGGCTCGGACACCTGGAAGGCGGGCGAGCACCGGCGGCTGCGCGCGCTGTGCGGCCCGGACACCCGGCTGGTCAACTCCTACGGGCTGACCGAGACCACGATCGACAGCACCTTTTTCGACGGCCCCGGCGACGGCCTGGAGCCCGGCCGCACCCTGCCGGTCGGGCGGCCCTTCCCCGGCAGCGAGGTCTACATCCTCGACCGGCACGGCCAGCCCGTCCCGCCCGGGGTCCCCGGCGAGCTGTGGATCGGCGGCACGGGTGTCGCCGACGGCTACGTGGGCGACCCCGCACGTACCGCCGAGCGCTTCACCACCCGTACGGTCGGCGGCGCCGCGCGGCGCCTGTACCGCACCGGCGACCTCGGCCGCTGGGACGCCTCCGGGGTGATCCACCTGCTGGGGCGGGCCGACAAGCAGGTCAAGCTGCGCGGCCACCGCATCGAGCCCGGCGAGATCGAGGCGCACCTGGTGGCCGTGCCCGAGGTCGCCCAGGCCTGCGCGGTGGTGCGCCCCGGCCCGGCGGGCGAGGACGCGCTGTGCGCCTACTGCGTCCCGGCGCAGGGCGCGGAGCCGGACCCGCGGGCGCTGCGCCGCCGCCTCGCCGAGCGGCTGCCGACCTACCTGGTGCCCGCGCACGTCACGCTGCTGCCCGCGCTGCCGCTCACCGCGAACGGCAAGGTCGACACCGCCGCCCTGCCCGCGCCCGCCCCGCATCCGGAGGCCGACCGGCACGACCCGCCGGTCACCCCGTACGAGGTGCGCACCGCCGAGCACTGGAAGAGTGTGCTGGGCCTGGAACGGGTGGGCCTGGAGGACGACTTCTTCGAACGGGGCGGCAGCTCGATCAAGCTCATCGAGCTGATCCACCACCTGCGGACCGACTTCGCGGTGAGCGTGCCCGTCGGGCTGCTCTTCCGCAGCAGCACGCTGCACGGCATGGCGCGTACCGTCGAGGACGTCGCCACCGGGCGGATCGCGGGCACCCTGCCGTACCTGGCCTTCAACGAGGGCGCGGACCCCACCGTCTTCTGCTTCCCGCCCGCGGGCGGCCACGGCCTGGTCTACCGGCACTTCGCCGAGCAACTGCCGCAGCACCGGGTCGTCGCCTTCAACCACATCCCCGGCGACGACAAACCCGCCCGCTACGCCGACCTCGTCCAGCAGCACGCGGACGGGAGCCCGTTCACCCTCCTCGGCTACTCCCTCGGCGGCAACCTCGCCTTCGAGACGGCCAAGGAGCTGGAGCGGCGCGGCCTGCGCGTCGGCGCCGTCGTCATCCTCGACTCCTACCGCATCCCCGAGCCCTACACCGTCGGCCCCGAGCACCTGGCCTCCTTCGAGAGCGAGCTGGCCGAGCACCTGCACCGGCACACCGGCTCGGCGATCGTGGCCCGCGAGACGATGGAACAGGCCCGGGACTACCTGGAGTTCTGCGCCCGCACCGCCAACCCGGGCACGGTCGCGGCGCCGCTGACCGTCATCGGCAGCCAGGACGCGCTGCCCGGCCACGCCCCCGGCCGCCCCCGCTCCTGGCACGGCGCCTCCACCGCCCGCACCGACGTCCTCCAGGGCTCCGGGCGGCACGCCGAGATGCTGGACGGCGAGCACCTGCGGCGCAACGCCGAACTCGCCCTCGCCGCCCTCGCACGGGGCGGTGACGGCCGTGGCTGAGCGCCCCCCGAAGGTCATCGTCGTCGGCGCCGGCATGGCCGGGCTCGCGGCGGGCTGCTACGCGCAGATGAGCGGCATGGACAGCCGCATCTTCGAAAAGCACGTGCTGCCCGGCGGCTGCTGCACCTCCTGGGCGCGGCAGGGCTATCTCTTCGACTACTGCATCGACTGGCTCATCGGTACCGCCCCGGGCAACGACGCCCACCGGGTGTGGCGCGAACTCGGCGCCCTGGACGGCAAGTCGGTCACCGACTTCGAGATCTTCAACCGGGTCGTCGACGAGAGCGGCCGCGAGGTCCGCTTCTACAACGACCCGGACCGGCTGGAAGCCCATCTGCTGGAGCTGTCCCCCGCCGACGCCAAGCACATCCGACGCTTCTGCGCCGACCTGCGGCGCTTCACCACGATCGACCTCTACCCCTTCCTGACCCCGCCGCCGCTGCGCAGCGCGCGCGAGAAGCTGGAGCTGCTGCGGAAGGTGCTGCCCGCCTTCCGGCTGTTCTGGCGCACGGGCGCGACGCAGATGGACGCCTTCTGCGCCCGCCTCCAGGACCCGCTGCTGCGGCGGGCCTTCCCGTACGTCTTCTTCCAGGACCACGAGGTCTTCCCGCTGCTGCCGTACCTGTTCAACATGGCCGCCGCGCACCGCGGCAACTGCGGCTTCCCGCAGGGCGGTTCGCTGGGCCTGGCGCGGTCGGTGGAGAAGCGCTACCTGGGGCTCGGCGGGCGCGTCGACTACCGCTCGGCGGTGACACGCGTGCTGGTCGAGGGCGACCGGGCGGTGGGCGTGGAACTCAGGAACGGCAGGCGGGAGTTCGCCGACCACGTCATCGCCGCGTGCGACGGCCGGACGGTGCTGCGCACGCTGCTGGAGGGGCGCTGGTCCAGCCCCGTCACCCGGGCCCTGTTCGACGAGGCCCTGCACCGCCCGGACACCCTCTACCCGGGCGTCGTCTCCGCCTTCGTCGGCCTCACCGGCGACCTGCCGCCCGGCACCCCGCACAGCACCACCTACCTGCTGTCGCCCGAGGACAGCGCGCGGCTGCCCGCCGTACGACAGAACAGCCTGGTGGTGCAGGCCCGTTCGCAGTACGCCGACGGCTTCGCACCGCCGGGACGCTCGGTCGTGCACTGCACCTACTTCAGCGACTTCGGGTACTGGCAGGAGCTGCGCACCGCCGACCGCAAGCTCTACCGGGCGCGCAAGCGCGAAGTGGCCGACTTCCTGCGGGACTTCCTGGAGCGCACCCACCCGGGCACGGCCGGGCGCACCGAGATCGTCGACGTCGCCACACCCGTGACGCTGCGCCGCTACACCGGCAACCACGAGGGCAGCATCCTGGCCTGGAAGTCCTTCACCGACACCGAGAAGCTCACCGACCGGCTCGTCGGCCGGGACCGGATGCGGCTGCCGGGCCTCACGGGCTTCTCCATGACCGGCCAGTGGGTCGCGGGCGGCGGCCTCATCCGCGCCGCCTCCGCGGGCCGCTTCGCGATCCGCTACCTGTGCGACGAGCTGAAGCTGCCCTTCCACGCCTGGCCCAGCGACGACACCACACCCTGGCACCCCTCGCAGTGGGGCGAACTGCCCCAGCTCGACACGGAAGCCACCTACTCGGGAGCGGCCCGCGCATGAGGCAGACGATGATCGTGGTCGGCGGCGGCCTCGGCGGCCTGTCCACCGGCTGCTACGCCCAGATGAACGGCTACCGCAGCACGATCCTGGAGATGCACGAGATCCCCGGCGGCTGCTGCACCGCCTGGGACCGCGGCGCCTTCACCTTCGACCCCACCGCGAGCTGGCTGCTCGGCTCCGGGCCCGGCAACGAGATGCATCGCATCTGGCTCGAACTCGGCGCGCTCCAGGGCAAGTCGATGCGCACCTTCGAGACCTTCAACACCGTGCGGGCGCGCGACGGGCGCGCGGTGCGCTTCTACTCCGACCCCGACCGCCTCCAGGCCCACCTGCTGGAGATCTCCCCGCAGGACGCCCGCCTGATCAAGCGCTTCTGCGCAGGGGTGCGGGCCTTCCGCACCGCCCTGGTCAAGTACCCGTTCCTGACGCCCGTGCCGCTCATGGACCGCGCCGACCGGCTGCGCATGCTCGCGGGCTTCCTGCCGTACGTCAACGTGATGCGGCGCGCGATGGGCACGCCCATGACGGACTTCGCCGACCGCTTCCGCTCCCCGCTGCTGCGCGACGCGTTCAACCACATCCTCTACGAGAAGCACCCGAGCTTCCCGCTGCTGCCCTTCTGGTTCCAGCTCGCCAGCCACGCCAACGGCTCCGCCGGGGTGCCGGAGGGCGGCTCGCTGGGCCTGGCCCGCTCCGTCGAACGGCGCTACCTCGGGCTGGGCGGCACGATCGAGTACAACGCCAAGGTCACCGAGATCCTGGTGGAGGACGACCGGGCCGTGGGCGTGCGGCTCAGCGACGGCAGCGAGCGCTACGCGGACATCGTCGTCGCCGCGTGCGACGGCCGCACCGCGCTGCTGGACCTGCTCAAGGGCCGCTACCTGGACGAGGGTTACCGGCGCCTGTACACCCGCACGATCGACGAGCCCGGCATGATCTTCCCCGGCTACGTCACCGTCTTCCTGGGCCTGCGCCGCCCGTTCCCCGACGGCGACCCCTGCACCACGTACCTGCTCGGCGAGGAGCAGGCCGCGCGGCTGACCGGCATCCGGCACCCGAGCATCAACGTGCAGTTCCGCAGCCGCCACTACCCCGAGCTGTCGCCGCCCGGCACCGCGGTCGTCTACGCCAGCTACTTCTGCGACATCGCGCCCTGGCGGGAGCTGAGCACCGGCCCCGAGCAGGCGAGCCGGGTGCGCCGCGGGGTCGAGACGCACACTCTCGCGGTCGGCCGCGGCCGCGCCTACCAGCAGGCCAAGCGGCGGGCGCGGGACACGGTCCTGGAGGTGCTGGAGGCGCACTACCCCGGGATCGGGGAGACCGTCGCCGTCAAGGACGTCTCCACCCCCCTCACCCAGGTCCGCTACACCGGCAACTACGACGGCACGGTGCTGGGCTGGCAGCCCTTCCTGCCCAGCGGCGACGCCGTCGAGGCGCAGGTCCGCCGGCACGGGCCGGGCCTGCCGGGCCTGGCGAACTTCTACCTCTCCGGCGTCTGGGCCACCACCGGCGGGCTCATCCGCGCGGCCGCCGCCGGACGGCACGTCCTGCACTACGTCTGCCGCGACGACGGCAGAACCTTCCGCGCCGAGGTCGACGGCAGCGCGCCGCCGCCCACCCACATCCTCGAAGGAGTCACCCTGTGAGCACCGCCCCCGCCGTGGACCCCGGGCAGGCCGTCCGGACCGTGACGGTCGACAAGTGGATCGTCGCCGAGCACGTCGAGGGCGTGCCGGACGTGGACCGCGTGTACCGCAAGGTGACGGAGCAGGTCGACGTCCGCCTCGCCGACGACGAGATGCTGCTGCGCACCCGCTACGTCTCCGTCGACCCCTACCTGCACGGCATCGCGCTGGACACCCCGATCGGCGACCACATGGGCGCCGACTCCGTCATGGAGGTCGTCGCGGCCGGCCCGCGCGCCCGCTTCGCCCCCGGCGAGCTGGTGCAGGGCTTCGGCGGCTGGCGCACCCACCTGGTGAGCGACGGCGCCGCCTGGCAGTGGGGCGGCACCTTCCCGATGGTCTTCCCCGACTTCCGCCGCCTCGACCCCGCCGACTACGACGAGGCGCTGCCGCTGTCCGCCGCGCTCGGCGTGCTCGGCGGCTCCGGCATGACCGCGTGGGGCACGATGACCAAGTTCTTCGACGTCCGCCCCGGCGACACCGTCGTCGTCAGCGGCGCCTCCGGCCAGGTCGGCTCGCTCGTCGGCCAGTTGGCCAAACGCGCCGGGGCCCGCGTCGTCGGCTCGACCGGCACCCCGGAGAAGGCCGCGTACCTCGCCGGGCTCGGCTTCGACGAGGTGCTCGGCTACCGGCACGGCGACGACCCGCAAGCGCTCGCCGCCGCCCTCGCGCAGGCCGCGCCCGACGGCGTCGACAAGTACTTCGACAACCTCGGCGGGGACTTCACCGACACCGTCTTCGGCATGCTCAACGTCGGCGCCCAGGTGGCCGTGAGCTGGCAGTGGTCCAGCCAGGTCGGCCAGGAGTGGACGGGCCCGCGGCTGCTCAACCAGATCATGTTCCCGCGCGCCACCGTCCGCGGCATCTTCGCGCCCGAATGGTTCACCCCCGACAACTGGACCGCCTTGCACGCCGAGTTGGGCGGCGCGATCCGCCGCGGCGAGATCGCCTACCGGCAGACCGTGCACCGCGGCTTCGACGCGATCCCCGCCGCCTACCGCAGCCTGTACGCCGACCGGGCCGCCTCCCGCGGGAAGGTCCTGGTGGAACTGTGACCCCCGTCTCCGGGCACTTCACCCAGGGCCCTTCCCCCGCCTCCTCGCTGGCACCGCAACTCCCGTACCCCGACGGCTGGTTCGGCGTCGCCTTCAGCGCCGAACTGACCCCCGGCACCGTCCTGACCCGGCCGCTCCAGGGCGAGGACGTCGTCCTCTACCGGCTGCGCGACGGACGCCTGCGGGCCGTCCGCCCGCACTGCCCGCACCTGGGCGCGCACCTGGGCCGCGGCACCGTCGAGGGCGACGACCTGGTCTGCCCCTTCCACCGCTTCGCGTTCGGCCCCGACGGCACCTGCGTGCGCACCTCGTACGGCACCCCGCCGCCCGCGGCCACCGTCACGCACTACCCCGTACGCGAGGTCAACGACACCGTCTTCGTCTGGCGGCACCACGACGGCCGGCCCCCCTTCTGGGACCTCCCCGACTGGCACATGCTCGGCGACCTCCCCTCGCACTGCGACACCTGGGAGATGCCCGGCCACGCCCAGGACGCCATCGAGAACGCGGTGGACTTCGGCCACTTCACCGCACTGCACCGGTGGAGCGCCTCCGAACAGGCCGTCCCCGTCGTCTTCGACGACCGCACCTTCCGCCTCACCCTGCGCACCCGCGAACGCGTCCCGCTCTTCGGCGAGGTCACCCTGGAGGTGGACGTCGAGGCGTGCGGCCTCAGCCGCCTGCACGTGTGCACCCGGATGCCCCGGCTGGGCCTGCGCACCTGCGCCATGATCGCCCCCACGATGATCGCGCCCAGCCGCTTCCAGCTCCGCCAGACCATCCGCATCGCCGCCGCCGAACCCGCCCGGCTGCCCGCACCCCTCGCCCGCTGGGTCAGCCGCACCGCGGCCCGGGTGCTGCGCGGCCCCGCGATCCGCACGAACGCGGCCTTCGTCGCCGAGGACTTCCCGATCTGGGACTCCAAGCGCTACGTCTCCCCGCCGCGCCTCGCCCAGGGAGACGGCCCGATCGGCCCCTTCCGCCGCTGGACCCGCCAGTTCTACCCCCCGGACACGGCAGCCGTCCCCGCACCCGCGCCCGTTCCCGCCGAGAGCGAGGTGACGGCGTAGCTCCCGTCAGGCGGCGGCGGGGGTCCGGCGGCGCTGCTTCTTCGCCGCCACCTCCGCGTCGGTGCGGCGCCGCAGCCCGGCGTACAGCATCAGCGCGCCGGTGGCCACGAAGAGCCCGGCGGTGGTCGCCAGGCCCGTGGTGTCGAGGTCACGGGTGTCGGTGGCCTCGATCCACGGCTTGAGGTTGCCGATCGGGTCCTTGAACAGCACGACGTGCTGGCCGCGGGTGAACTGCGCGTAGCAGTTCTCGGTGTTCCCCAGGTCCCGGACCTTCCCGGCGGTGTCCAGGACCCGGCACACGTCCCGCCCGTGCCCGTCGTGCTCCTTCGCGGTGTCGACCACGACGGCGTCGGCCTTCGTCCCGTACTGCTTGAGGTACGTGTCGTGCGCGACGGGCCCCGCGAACAGCCCCAGCGCGAAGACCCCGATGAACACGAACGTCCCCGCCCCCGCGCGATTCCACCCCGCCCCCGCACAGACCCCCGCCACCGTCCCGGTGAGCAGCAGCCCGACCACGGCGAACCACACCGTGAGATACAGCCCGCCCAGCGCGAACACGACAGCGACGACGGGCACGGCCACGGCCCACAGCACGGAACTGACTCCGACGGGCATCCCCCGCGAAATGGTCGCCCTGTCACCCTTGACCGCTTGCTCGGTCGCCACGTCGGTCCTCCCCAGCCAGTCACCCGTCCGGCCACTGTACGGGGCCGCCTCCGGCGGGGGTCGGGCACGCGGCCTCAGACGGTGCCGAACTCGCCGCGCTTGACACCCTCGACGAAGGCGGCGAACGCGTCCGCCGGGACGCTCAGGGCCGGGCCGGACGGATCCTTCGAGTCGCGGACGGCGACGATGCCGGTGGAGCGTGCGGTGTTCGTGGCGACCTCGACGCACTGGCCGCCGTTGCTGCTGTGGGAGGACGTGAACCAGTGGAGGGTGTCGGTCGTCACGAGGTGTCCTTTCGGAGCAGTTCGATCATGGCTACGGAAGCCGCCTGGGACAGCGCCTCGGCCTGAAGCTGATGGTAGGCGGTCACCGTGGGCAGCACGAACGTGCTTTCCCGCACCAGGTGGCCGCGCTCGGCCGACTCCGTGTAGGCGACCTGGGACCTGTCGGCAAGCGTGAGGACGGTGACCGGCAGGTCGAAGGAACGGCGTTCGGCGAGGGCGAAGGGGGCCACCTGGAAAACGGTGGAGGGCTGCTCCGCGAAGTCGACGAGCTGATCGAACTGCCGGGCCAGGACCTTGGGGCCGCCTACCGGGCGCAAGAGGCAGCTCTCGTCGAGGATCGCGAAGATCAGTGGCGGCGGCGTGCGTCGCACCGCGGCCTGGCGCTCCGCGAGCAACGCCATGCGCTCGTCCGCCTGCCTCTCGGTGATGGCCCCGCGCCGGACCGCGCCGGCGTTGATGGCAGCGGCGTATTCCTGGGTCTGGAGCAGACCCGGTACGAGTCCCAGCTCGAAGAGCCTGATCTCCGCCGCGCACATCTCGCGCTGCACATACTCGGGAAAGCCTTCCAGGATCGCCGTGTTGTGCACGGCCTCGCATTGGTGCTCCAGCAACTTCCCCGAGCCGAGCGCCTTGTCAGCACTCCTCGCAAACCGAAGAGTTGGGGATCGGCGATCAGTTTCCACCGCAGATACATGCGTGCCCGAGTAGCCCATGCGATCTGCGAGCTCGTCCTGAGTCCAGCCGTTTTCTTCACGCAGCCTGCGCAAACGATCGCCGAACGCCGCCCCCGGCGACTTCGCCGGTTCCAGCTCTTTCCGGTTCACCTGAGCCTCCTCAATTCCCCGCTCAAAAAGCGCAAGTTGAAGACAGGCTCACTGTAGGTCAGCCTGAAGCCGCTTGGTAGTGGCAGCACTACGGAGAGGAACGGCCATGCCCGAGTGCACCCCCGCCGGCCAGGCGGAGAAGCCCGAGATTCCCCAGGTCGGCGCGCTGATGGCGGACGGCGACGGCAAGCTCTGCGAATTCCGCGGCGAGACGTACGGGTTCTGGTACCTGCGGCCCCTGCTGGGCGGCAGGGAGTGGACCGTGCGGCCCGGCGGGGTCGTCCCCGCGAGCGAGGAGCAGCGGCGGGACGCCGAGGGGATCCGGGCGCGGCAGGCCCTGCGGATCGCGGTGCTGCGCGCCAACGCACGGAGCAGGGACGTACGCCAGACGGCGGGAGGAGAACCGCAATGACGCGACTGACGGCCGCGGAGATCAGGGAGCGGCGGGACGAGGTGGTCCGGAAGAAGGGGATGGTCCTCACGGCGTACCGCGAGGGGCGGTCGATGAGCCGTCTCGCGGACGACTGGGAGGTCAGCACGCGCTGGCTCGTCGAGCAGTTCGCGCTGTGGGGGGAGCCGCTGCGGCCGCAGCGCGGCGGCGGGCTGCGGCTCATCGCGCGCGTGCTGGTGCAGGGGGACGACGGGCCCGGCGTGGTCCTCGTCCCGGTGGCGGGGGCGGCGACCGGGGCGCAGGGGTGGCGGCTGCCCGGCGGCTTCGTGCCGCCCGGCGGGCGGATCGCCGACACCGCGGCACGGGAGCTGCTGCGGGCGGCGGGCCTCGCCCGTACGCTCACGCACGCGGTCGCCCTGGGCGAGATCGACGGCGGGGAGTGCCACGTCGTGTGCGCCGCCGCGGCGCTGACCGCGGAGGAGGCCGCGGCTCTCGCCGTGCCGGGCGGCGGAGCCGTGCTCGTACCCCTCGACGTCCTGGACTACTACGTCTCGCCGCGGGAGGCGTGCCTCGTCCGTGCGGCCGTGGACGCCGTGGAGCGGGGTGACGAGCTGCCGCTCGTGACCGCGCTCAGACGTGACAGTGGACGTTGACCAGCAGGGCGTCGGCGGGCAGGTTCAGCAGGTAGGCGTCGGCGTGGGCCTGGCCCGGCGGGACGGTGGGGGTGTGGGGGCAGGTGGTGGGGGTGGGGCACGGGCCGTGGATGCCGGGGGCGCCGTCCTCGTGCCACCAGCCGTCGAGGGTGAGGACGTTGCGGGTGTTCAGGGCGTCGGAGAGGGCGCGGGCGAGGAATTTCTCCAGGGGCAGAGGTCCGATGTCGGCGACCGGGTCGCTGGTGCGGAGGAAGTCCCACCGGTAGCGCTCGGTGGGGAGCGTCTCCAGGTATTCCTCGAAGGTCCGCAGGAGGGGCTGGGCGTGGTAGTCGGCGGCGGCCTGTTCGCGGGAGTAGCCGGGCTCGGTGCGGCGGCGGATGCGGAAGGCTTCGAGCGGCTGGGGCTCGGGGAGTTCGCGGGCCAGGGTCTGCCACTGCTGCCATGCCGCCTCGGCCAGTTTCTCCGCCTCCTCGCGGGACGCGGAGAAGTCGAGGAGGCCGCGGGGGCCGCCCGCGCACCAGCCGGGTTCGTTGGGGGTGGGTTCGGCGCCGGGCCGCCACCAGCGGCCGGGTATCTCGTGGATCAGCCGGGGGTCCTCTTCGTGGCCGGGGAGGACGTTGAAGCCGCCGCCGTGGACGGTGCCGCCGCTGATGTACCAGGAGTCCCAGATGTCCCGGTCGTCGCCGGTGGTGCAGTCGATCTCGAAGGGCGCCATTGCCCGCGCCACGGCCTCCTCCACGTCGTCGGCGGCGCTCGCGGGCAGACTTACGGTGATGCTCATCCCGGCCATGAGGGCATCACACCATTCCGCGAGCCGTTCGCGCTGGCGGATGCGCAGAACCGTCCGCCCCCGCCGGAAGCGGAACGGTATCCGCCGGGTCAAGACCTGGGCCGTCCGGGTTGACGGGCACGCGCGGGTCCCTACATTGGGCGTCATGGGGGCCAATACGGACGTATCGCGTCGGCTGAACGCCGTCGGTGTGCTGGTCGCGGTCTACGCCGCGGGGATGGTCGGGACGCTCGTGGCGCTGGGGATCCTCGCCGCGGCCGCGCCCGGGCAGGCGACGCAGGAGGCGTGGGGGCACGCGGTGATCGTCACCGTGCTGGCGTTCCTGCTCCTGCTGCGGCTGCGGTCGGCGCGGGCGGGGAGCGTGCGGGCGGTGCGGGCCCTCGGGGTCGTCGCCGGGGTGCTGCTGGTCGCCAACGTGGTGGAGGCCTCGCTGCCGGGGACCTTCCCGGGGTGGATGCGGGTGGAGATGGCCGTCGTCGCGCTGCTGATGGCCGCGCTGCTGGGCGTCATGTGGCGGCAGGGCGTCCTCGGCGCGGGATCAGAAGTCGCCGCCGACGTCTGAGCCGCCGGACCGCTGATCCGTCTCCGGGCGGCGCAGCGTCAGGGCCTGGAAGCGGCGGTTGCCGCCGACGTCGCGGGGGCGGAAGTCCACGACCTCGAAGCCCGCGGTGGCGAAGCCGAGCAACTGGCCGTCCGTGCGGAGGGAGAAGAAGCGCGGCGGCACGTGCTCGTCACCGTCGAGCGGGCCCTCGGCGCCCTGGGCGCCGCCGTAGACGCCGAGGAAGAACAGGCCGCCGGGGCGCAGCGCGTCCCGGATGCCGGCGAGGGCGGCGGGCAGGTCGCGGTTGGGGACGTGCAGCAGGCAGTTCATCGTGTAGACCGCGTCGAACGAGGCGGCCGGGACGTCCAGGTGCAGCAGGTCGGTGACGCGGGCCTCGACGCCCTTGGCCCGGCAGAGGCCGACCATGGCGGGCGAGAGGTCGGCGGCGAGGACGGCGAAGCCCTCGTCCCGGAACCAGGCGCTGTCCTGCCCGGACCCCGCGCCGATCTCCAGCACGCGGGCGCCCGGCGCGAGCCGGTCCCGGAACGCCTGCCGCTCGGCCAGTTTCCACGGTTCCTTGGTGAGCCCGTCGCGCCAGGCCGCGCGCGCGTCGTACGCCTCCCGCAGCGGGCCGGTCACGTCGTCGTATCGCACGCTCATGCGCCCATTATCGGCGGGCGGGGGCGGCCCGGGGTCCACCGGTCGGTGGACGGGAAGTTCCACCGGGCGATGCCGATGTCCACCGGGGCCCCGCGGCCACCGCCGACGAGACGGCGCGGGACCGTCACCCGGCGGCCGGGGCGCCGTTGACCGATTCCGCGCTGCGGGTCGTGAGGTCGGCGTCGGTGATCTCGCGCAGCACCCGGCAGGGGGTGCCGACCGCGACGGTCATCGGCGGGATGTCGCGGCTGACGACGCTGCCCGCGCCGATGACCGAGCCGTAGCCGATGCGGACGCCCGGCAGGACGACGGCGTTGCTGCCGATCCACACCTTGTCCTCGATCACGATGGGCTCGGAGAAGCGGCCGAAGTCCGCCCGGCGGGCGGGGTGCACGGGGTGGCCGGTCGTCGTCAGGGTCACGCTCGGGGCGATCATGACGTCGTTGCCGATGCGGATCTCGACGTCGTCCACGCACGTGAGGTTCACGTTGCCGAAGAAGTCGTCGCCTATGTGCACGTTGCTGCCGAAGGCCGCGTGGAAGGGCGCGAGCAGCACCGTACGTTCGCCGACCGAGCCGAGGATCGCGGTGAGCAGTTCGCGGCGGCGCGCCTCGTCGGAGGGCGGGGTGTGGTTGTAGGCGAAGATCTCGTCCGCGCGGCGCCGGTTCGCCTGGAAGGACGCCTCCGACTCGGTGTAGACGAGCCCCTTCGCGATCTTGGCCAGGACGTCCTCTGCACGGGCTTGCGTCATGGCGTACCGCTCCTCCCTCGGGTCCTGCCGAGGAGCCTACGGGGAAGGCGCGGGACGCGGGGCCCGGCGGGGACGGCCGGCCGCCCGTACGGCCACCCGCGGGGCGAGCAGCGACTCGGGGCGGCGGTCGAGCGCGAGGACGCCGAAGAACGCGGACGCCACCAGCGGATCGGTGTTGGAGGCGGCCACCACCCGTGCCATGTAAGCGTTCTGGAGCCGCCCGAGCGGGCCGGGGGCCGGGCCGTCGGTGTCCGGGTAGCGGCAGTCCTCGCCCGTCGCGATCGACCACGCCCCGCGCACGCAGCGCGCCACCGACCGCTGCACCTCCCGGGTACGGGCGGCGAACGCGGCGCCGCCCGCGCCCTCGGCGTACTCCGCGACCACCCGGGCCTGAAGCGCGGCCACCGACATGCCGTGGCCGTAGACCGGGTTGAAGCGGCACAGCGCGTCGCCGACCACCAGGAGATTGGCCGGGAGGTCGGCCGAACGCTCGAAGCGCGTCCACTCGTTGGCCGTCGCGCGGAAGGCGACCGGGGCGGACAGCGGCTCGGCGTGCGTGAGGGCCTCGGCCAGCTCCGGGGAGCGCAGCGAGGCGGCGAAGTCGAGCCAGGCCTCCTCCTCGACGGGCGGCCGGTGCTCGCCCTGCCCGATGAGGGTGACGAGCCAGCGGTCGCCGTCGATGGGCACGATGACGCCGCTGCGCGGCACCTCCTCGTTGCCCTGCACGTACATGGCCTTCCAGTCGCGGACCGCCCCGGGGGACGCCGGGCGACGGTAATAGCGGGAGGCGTAGCCGAGGTGCGCGTCGATCCGGTCGGTCGGGGGCGCCGGGCAGCCGAGCGGGGTCAGCCACTCCGCGACGCGCGCGCCGCGGCCGGTGGCGACGACGACGAGCCCGGCGGTCAGCGCGAACTGCCGCCCTCCGGGGCCTCGTTCGCGCAGCGTCACCCCCGCGGCCGTCCGCCCGTCGGGCCCGGCGACCAGGCCCGTGGCCTCGTGGCGGTCCAGGACGGTGACCGCGCCGTCCGCCAGGACGCGGCGCCGTACGACCGACTCCAGCACCTCGCGGGAGACGGACAGATAGCGGGCGCCGCGCACGCCCGTGAACCAGTCGGCGGACGACAGCCAGCGGGTCTCCTCGGGCGCGTGCACCATCTCCCCGCCCGCCGCCTCCAGTTCGGCGACGACACCGGGGAGCAGCGCGTCCAGCTCGGTCAGCCCGCCGTTCCACAGGACGTGGACGTGCCGCGACTGCGGGACGCCGGCCCGGAACGCGGGTTCGTCGGCGGGCAGTTCGTCCCGTTCGACGAGCGTGACGCGGGCGAAGCCGCGCGCGAGGGCGCGGGCGGTGAGCAGCCCGGACAGCCCGGCGCCCACGACCACGGCGTGGTCGTCGTCCGCGGTGGGCTGCGGGGCGGGCCCGGTCGCTGCTGTCGCATCCTGCGCCTCTGCTGCGTCCGCCGTCGCTTCGTCCGCCGCTGCTTCGTCCGCCGTCGCTTCGTCCGCCGCTGCTTCGTCTGCCGCCACCCGCGGGTCTCCTCTGCTACGGCGACGGCTCGCTCCGGCGCCTCGCCGTATCGTCCCGCGCACCGAGCGTGAGCGGCAGGGCGCACGGGGGCGCGGCGGGGCGCCCAGGGGGGTGGTGTTACGCCCAGAGGGCCTGGGCCAGGGCGGCGCCCATGAAGGCCGCGCCGAGGCCCGCGGCGACGCTGGCCACCGCGTTGGCGGCGGCCAGGAAGCGGGCGCCGTCGTGCGTGAGCCGCAGCGTCTCGTAGGAGAACGTCGAATACGTGGTGAGCGCCCCGCACAGTCCCGTACCGACGAGCAGCTGCACGGAATGCGACGCGGCGCCGTAGCTCACCGCGCCGGTCAGCACGCCCAGGACGAGGCAGCCGAAGACGTTGACGGCGAAGGTGCCCCACGGGAAGACGGTGTCGTGCCGGGCCTGCACGGCACGGTCGGTCAGATAGCGCAGCGGGGCACCCACCACCGCGCCCGCCACCACGAGCAGCCAGTTCACCGCGTCCTCCTCGCCATGAGCCCGCGGGTCGCCGCGGCCGCCAGCCACACCGTGAAGAGCGCGGCGAACAGCGTCGAGACCATGTATGCCAGCGCGGTACGGGCCTGGCCGTGCTGGACGAGCTGCTGGACGTCCACGGCGTAGGTGGAGAAGGTCGTGAAACCGCCGAGCACACCCGTGCCGAAGAAAGGGCGTACGAGGCGGTGGGCCGTCCACACCTCGGTGATCAGCACCATGAACACGCCGATGACGGCGCAGCCGACGGCGTTGACCGTCAGCGTCGTCCACGGGAAGTCACCGGCGGCCGTGGGCCACAGCAGCCCCGCCCCGTAGCGGGCCGAGGCGCCGATCGCACCGCCCGCGGCGACGACGGCGACGACGGACGCCTGACCGCTGCCTCTGCCCGGTGGGCGCGGGGGCACGGGGGTGTCCGGGCTCCGCGGCTCCCCCGCCGGTCCGGGCACGGACTCGGGTACGGGGAGGGATTCCGGCGCGGGGCGGGGGTCCGGTCCGGGCTCGTGCGCGGTGGTCTGCTCGCGGGGGGCGGTCATCGCGGATCACGTCTCCTACTCGTGCGGCGCCCGGGCGTGCGGGCGCGCGTCGTCACAAGTAGGGACTGTTGGCGGCGTACGTGCCGCGGTTCGGGTACGGCGAGCCCCACCGCCGCGCGGCAGCCGTACAAGCCCGCCGCTCCCGGCCAGTTTACCGGGCCGGGGGGCGGGATCACCTGCCGGGGCTGGTCGGGCTTGCGGCGGCTCGTGCCGGGCGCGGGTCTCAGCGGCGGGTCCGGGACGCGGGGGACCCGCCTGTGGACGGGGTGATCCGGCGGGCGGTGCCCGGGTCCGGGTCCGTGAGGCCCCGGTGGCTCTGCGGCGTCTGGTCGGAGACGGCACCGACGCCGGACGAGTCGCGCGCCGGGGACGCCGTCGGGCGCGGGCGCGAGGGATCCGGCTGCGGGGTGGGCGTCGTCCGGGCGGGGCGCGTGGGCGTCGGGCCCGGCGCCGAGGTCGAGGTGGCCGCGGGCGGGGCGAGCGGCACAGTGGGGGCGCCCTGGTCCGGGGCGGGCCAGAGCGTGGCGGCCGCGCCGATGACCGCGGCCGTCACACCGCCCGCCGCCGCGGCCCGTGCCCAGCGGCGCCGCGCGGCACGGCGCCGGATACGGCGGAAGGCACCGGGCGGCGGGGCCAGTTCCGCCGGGCCCTCGCGCAGCAGCGCGGCCAGCTCGGCGTCGTAGGGCTCCTCCCACGGCTCAACGGGTGTGATCAAGGCGTTCTCCCAGTCCGGCGCGCAGATACTCCCGGGCGGCGTGCAGGTCCGCCCGGATCGTGCCTTCCTTGCGCTTCGTCAGCAGGGCGATCTCCCGGACCGGAAGGTCGGCGTAGTAGTACAGCAGGACGGCGGTACGCAGCCGCTCCGGCAGCGACTGCACGAGCAGCCGCACCGGGACGGCCGAATCCGCCCCCGCCTGCGCGCGCCGCTGCCCGTCCAGCGCGGCCTCCGTCCCCGCCCGCCGCACGGCCTTGCGCTCGCGCTCCAGTCTGCGCCAGTGGTCGCGGACGAGATTGGCCGCGGTCACGTAGAGGAAGCCGCGCGGCTCCGTCACCGACGACCAGTGCGCCCACAGGCGCGCGAACGCCTCGGACGCGATCTCGTGGGCGGTGCCGTCGTCGTCGACGAGACGGCGGCACCACCCGGCGAGACCCGGATACAGATCGGCGAACAGCTCGGCGGCTGCCCGGTCCTTGGACGGGGTCAACGTGCTCCAGGGTCAGGGACGGTCGGCGCGGTCACGCTGCGCCGGCTCCGTCGAAGGACGCGAAAACGACCACGTTGTCGCGGTATCCACTCCCCGTCCGCGGGCCGCCGCACGTTATCAGCCGCAGCTCCGGGCGGGCCGTGTCGCCGTAGACGTCCCCGGTGGGGAAACGGTCCTTGGCGACCGTGCGCACCGCGTACACGGTGAAGACGGCGTTCGCGCCGTCCGCCCGCCGCACGGTCACCCGCGCGCCCGGCTTCAGCTCCGAGAGCCGCAGGAACACGCCGTCGCCGAACGCCCCCACCGTCACGTGCCCGAGGATCACCGCGGGACCGAGCTGCCCGGGGGTGGGCGAACCCCGGTACCACCCGGCGGGCGCGTGCGCCGCCACGGGCGGCACCTCGACCGTGCCGTCGGCCTGGAGGCCGAGCCCGGTGAGGGGCGTGTCCACACCGATGGAGGGGATCGTGAGGTGGGTGGGGGTGGAGCGGGGGAGCTGCGCCGCTGCTTTTGGGGCTGCCGTGGGGGGTGCCGTGGTTCCGGCCGGGCGGGCCGCCGCGGTGGGGTTCGCGGCGGGGTTCGCGCCGGGTTCCGTGCCTGGCTCCGTGCCGTTGGCGCAGCCTGCGAGCAGCAGGGCCGCGAGCAGCAGGGCGGCTGCCGGCCGTACCGCGGACAAGGTCAGGCCCGGGCCGCGGACCGGCGGCGGACGACGAACGCGCCCGCGCCCGCGCACGCGATCAGCGCGGCGCCGGCGATCTCCGCGGTCGTCGTCGCGGTCGTCTGCGCGGACGAGGTGGTGGCGACGGGCGGCACGCCGGTGTCCGCGGCGCCCCGCGGAACGGCGTCCACCTGGCCCTCGTCGCCCGGGGCCTGCGAGGGAACCCGGGCCGGGGCCGCGGTGGGCTGGGCGACCGTGCCGGTCGACGGCCGCGGGGTGGGCTTCGCCCCGGTGTCGGCCGAAGCCGTGCCCATCCCGGCGAGAGCGAGCGCCGCGGCGCAACCGAGGGCGGCGAGGACGGACCGTGCACGCATGAGGTGTCTCCTGTCGGTTCGGCCCGGCACCCCCGGGGTGGGGGGCGGGCTGCTGCTTCCTGGCCGGAAGCGAACGGAGAGACGTGGGGGGTGGGGGGGCTGCTGTAAAGAGCTGGCAAAGTCCTTCGCTTTGGGGTCGGCGGGGGGCGCCCCGGGGTGCCTCTCGCGGTTCGCCGCGCGACCTTCTGCCGGTGGGTGGTTGCTCGCGCCGCTCTCCCCCAGAACTTCGCCTGGGAGGTACCCCCACGCGCCCCTGTCGCGGCGCCGCCGTCGCTGGGTCGGGGGCCGCCACGGGGCACCTCCTCGGAATGCGCCTTCACCCTCCTACGTAGGAGCTGAGCCCCTCCCAGCGCATTCCTGCGGGGGCACCCCGCACCGTCCCCCTCCAGCCCGGTTCAGCGGCTGCCCGCCAGTGGGGGTGATGTGGGAGGGGTGCGGGCACCCGTTTTCCACGGCGCTGGGCGCCGGTGCGTGAGACAGCACCCGTTTTTCCACGGCGCCGGGCGCCCGTGCGTGGGGCAGCACCCGTTTTTCAGGGGCGCGGGGAACTGCGCGCTCAGCCCCCCACCGGCGCAAAGGCGAACTGCCACCGCAAGTGGCAACCACCCACGGGCGCGCGGGGGCACCCCCTTGCGCATACGTAAAGCTCACGTGCACAGCGTGAGGGCGGTGGAGAGGGTGGATTCGAAGGTGGGGGGTGCGGGGTGGTGGGGGGTGGGGGGGAGGAGGGGGAGGACGGTGTGGGGGCCGGATTGGATGGTGGGGGCGAGGCGGAGGGGGGCGGCGCAGCTGCCTCGGGGGCCTGCTTCGAGGAAGACGCGGGGTGGGGTGGGGGTGAGGAGGGGGGCGAGGGCGGGCCAGAAGAGGACGGGGCGGGCCATCTGGGCGGCCCAGAAGGAGGGGGTCGCCGCTTGCGCGGGGGTCACCTCGCGGGTGGTGGAGGTGGAGCGGATGGGGATGCGGGGCGCGGACAGGCGCAGGGTGGCGAGCTGGGCCGCGAAGTGCTGGGCGGCGTCCTCGCACAGGGGGCTGTGGAAGGGCTGGCGGGCGCGGACGGGGCGGCAGGCCACCACGGCGGTGGTGAGCGCCTTCTCGGCGAGGCGGAGTTCGGCGGTGGCTCCGGAGAGCACCGTCTGGTAGGGGCTGTTGATCGCGGCGATCGCGATGCCCTGGGCGGCGAGGTCGGCGCCGAGGACGTCACGGATGCGGTCCTCCCCGGCGGCGACGGCGAGCATGCCGCCGGGTTCCGTCGTGGCCATCGCGGCGGTGCGGGCGGCCATGACGCGGCCGCCGTCGGTGATGCTGAAGACCCCGGCGACGGCGGCGGCGGCGAGTTCGCCGACGCTGTGGCCGACGAGGACGGTGGGGCGCAGGCCGCGGGCGAGGACGGCCGTGCCGAGTGCGGCTCCGACGGCGAAGAGCAGGGGTTGTGCGCGGCGGCAGTCGTCGAAGTCGGGGCCGGGCTGCTCGGCGAGCCAGTCGGCGCGCAGCGCGGGGCCGTCCTCGCCGGCGGCGGCGAAGAACGTGTCCATGGCGGCGGTGAAGACGGGCTCGGCGCCGTACAGGTCGGCGCCCATGCGGGGTTGTTGCGCGCCCTGGCCGGGGAAAAGGAGCACGGCCTCGTGCGGGGTGGGTGACATGGTTCGCCGTCTCAACGGGGCTGTGTGAGCTGGAGTGTGCCGCTCGCGACGCGGACGCCGCCCTGGTCGATGCCGACGGCGGCGGTGATCGCGCCGGGTTCGCCGGTCACGGAGACCACACATTCGGCGGGGACGTCGATCTCGACGAAGATGCCGAAGTCGAGTTCGGCGCCGGTGAGTACGGCCTCGCCGTCGCGCAGGCCCGCTTCGGCGGCGGTGTGCAGGGCCGCTTGGCGCATGCCCTCGATGAGCAGCGACGCGGGGATGTGGTCGTAGTCGCGGTCGAAGAAGGAGGGGTGGGTGCGGTCGACGAGCAGGGGGAAGCGGCCGGGGCGGTCGGGGGACGCGGGGGCGATGACGACGTTGGCGGGGTCGCGGCGGCCGACCGCCTCGGGCGGGAAGGGCTTGGCGTCGGGGGCGGCGGGTACGCCGGAGGCGTCGGCGAAGCGGCGGGTGCGCTGGTAGGCGCGGATCTCGCGGTAGGACTCGCGGGGGAAGAGGACGCTGTCGAAGGAGAGCGTCATGACGGGGGCGCCGGCGACGGCGAAGGTGCCCGCGATGTCGTAGGCGGAGTCGCGGGGCGTGACGCGTACGGTCACGACGCCCTGGAGGGGGGTGCCGCCGTCGGCGCGGAAGAATGCCAACTCCGGTACGTCCAGGGTGAGGTGCTGGACGGCGGAGGGGGTGCCGCGCAGGACGTCGAGGTAGCCGTGCCGGACGACGACGAAGGCCTGGCGGAAGGCCTCGATGATCGCGACGGGGTCGTGCCAGGGCGCGGCCTGGTCCGACCACAGCGGGTGGCCGGGTGCGACGCGTACGGCGATCGCGTACTCCTCCGGCCCGACTTGGGTGTGGTCGGTGACGAACACCTCGATCGGGGAGCGGCGGTTGACGGTCGCGGGCGGGACGAAGGTGTCGAAGCTCAGGGCGGCGGCGGGGTCGTGGGGCATCGGAACCTCCGGGAGCGGGGCGCTCAGTGCGCGTCGAGGAAGCGGGCCAGGGTGCGGATGGTCGGGTGGTCGAAGATGTCGCCCAGGCTGATCCGCGCGTCGGTCAGGGCCTGGAGGCGGCCGCGCAGCTCCACCGCGGAGAGGGAGGTGAGCCCGTGGGCGGTGATGTCGTCGTCGAGGCCGAGGGTGTTGTGCTCGCCGAGGACGTCGCCGAGCGCGGCCCGTAGCGTCTCGACGCTGTCGCCGGGCCGGGGCGGGGGCGGGGGCGGCGAAGTGGGCTGCGACCGGGCCGTGGTGGGCGCGGGCCAGTGGCGCTGCCGGGCGAAGGGGTACGGGGGCAGGGTGATCCGGCGGGCGCCCGTACCGGCGAAGAGCGGGGCCCAGTCGACGGTGCCGCCCGCGGCGAAGCGTTCGGCCTGCTCGCGCAGGGGGGTGCCGCCGACGACCGTGCCGGGTTCGGGCGAGGCGGCCAACGTGCGCAAGGAGGCGAGGAGTTCGGTGGCGTCGGTGCCGAGGACGACGGCCCGGTGGGTGAAGCGGGCGCGGTGCAGGAGGGTGAAGCCGACGTCCACCGGGTCGGCGTCGGCGCCGTCGAGGGCGGCGAGCAGCCGCCGGGCGTGCGCGGCGAGGGCCTGTGGGGTCTTCGCCGAGAGCACCCACGGCACGGCGGGCGGCGCCTGGCGCGTCGTCTCCGGTGCGGGCGGGGCCTGTTCGAGGATGACGTGGGCGTTGGTGCCGGAGATGCCGAAGGCCGAGACCGCCGCGCGGCGCGGGCGGCCCGTGACCGGCCAGCCCTGCGCGCCGGACGCGAGACGTACCGCGCCGGCCGTCCAGTCGACGTGCGGGCTGGGGGCGTCCACGTGCAAGGTGGCGGGCACGACGCCGTACCGCAGCGCGGCGACCGTCTTGACGACGCCCGCGACACCCGCGGCGGCCTGCGTGTGGCCGATGTTGGACTTGACCGAGCCGAGCACGAGCGGCCGGTCGGCGGGCCGGTCCTGCCCGTAGGTCGCGAGCAGCGCCTGCGCCTCGATGGGGTCGCCGAGGGCGGTGCCGGTGCCGTGCGCCTCGACCACGTCGATGTCCCCGGGCGCCAGGCCCGCGTCGGCGAGGGCGGCGCGGATCACCCTTTGCTGGGCAGGGCCGTTGGGGGCGGTGAGGCCGTTGGAGGCGCCGTCCTGGTTGACGGCGCTGCCGCGGACGAGGGCGAGGACGCGGTGGCCGTGGCGGCGGGCGTCCGCGAGGCGTTCCAGGACGAGGACGCCGACGCCCTCCGCCCACGCGGTGCCGTCCGCCGCGGCCGCGAAGGACTTGCAGCGGCCGTCGGCGGCCAGGCCGTGCTGCCGGGCCATGTCCACGAAGCCGCGCGGGGTGGCCATGACGGTGGCGCCGCCCGCGAGGACGAGATCGGTCTCGCCCGCGCGCAGCGACCGGCACGCCAGGTGGACGGCGACGAGCGAGGACGAGCAGGCCGTGTCGAGGGTGAGGGCAGGGCCTTCGAGGCCGAGCGCGTACGCCACCCGGCCGGAGACCAGGCTGCCCGCCGTGCCCGTCAACCGGTAGCCGCCGGTGCCGACTTCGACGAGGTCCTGGCCGTACTCCTGGGCCATGTGGCCGACGAGGACGCCGGTCGCGGTGCCCGCGAGGCTGTGCGGGTCGATGCCTGAGTCCTCCAGGGCCTCCCACGCGACTTCGAGCAGCAGCCGCTGCTGCGGGTCCATCGCGACCGCCTCGGCGCGGCTGATGCCGAAGAAGGCCGCGTCGAAGTCCGCGGCCCCGGGCAGGAATCCGCCCGCGCGGACGTACGTCGTGCCGGGGCGGTCCGGGTCGGGGTGGTAGAGGGCGTCGAGGTCCCAGCCGCGGTCGTCCGGGAAGCCGGAGATCGCGTCGCGGCCGTTCACGACGACGTCCCACAGCCCGGCGGCCGAGTCGGCGCCGGGGAAGCGGCAGCCGATGCCGACGATCGCGATCCGGTCGTCACCGTCACCGTCACCGACACCGCGGGCCTGGCCGCGCAGCCACTCGATCTCCTTGAGCGATTCGCGCAGCGCCCTGACGAGCCGGGCCTCGGTGTACTCGCTCATCGCGGGTCTCCCCACCCGGAGTCGTAGGGGAGGTAGGGGTCGAACCACTCGTCGAACCAGTCGTCCGGCCAGTCGAGCGGCTCGAACGTCTCGTCCTGGACGGGCAGTTGCGGGACGAAGGCGGCGCCCATCGACACCAGGATGTGCCACAGGGCGAAGGCCCAGTCCCGGCGGTAGAGGGCGGGATCGACGCGGGGCCGGTCCGCTCCTCGCGCGGGCGTGCGGCGGGCGGCGGCGGCCTTGCGCGGGCCGGAGGCCCACGGGTCGGGCGTGCCCGCGGCCCCGGGCGTACGGCGGCCGCTCATCGCGCACCGCCCTCGCCGAGCGCGTCGGCGATGAGGGCTTCGACGTCCATGGTCTCGATCAACTCCCTACGGCTCGGGTGGGCGTGCGGCTGCGCTGCCGGATCGGCGATCGGGTCGGCGGCCGGATCTGCGGCCGGATCTGCGGTGGGGTGTGCGTGGGGTGCGGGTCCGGGCTCCGGCGCGACGAGGATGCGGTGGAGGTGGTCGGTGAGGGCCGCGGGCGTCGGGTGGTCGAAGACCGCGGTCGCGGAGAGCGGCGTGCCCGTCAACGGGATGAGGGCGTTGCGGAGTTCGACGGCTTGCAGCGAATCGACGCCCAGGTCACGGAAGTTGCGGTCCAGGTCGAGCGGCTGGCCCTCGGCGTGGCCGAGGACGGCGGCGAGCCTGCGGCCGACCAGTTCCAGCAGCCGCTGCCGGCCGTCGTCGGGGGCGAGCGCGGCGAGTTCGCGGCGGAGGCGGGCCGCGCCGTCGCCCCCGTCCCCTGCGCGGGGAGCGGCGGGCGCGGTGAGGGCCACAGCGGTGACCTGGGCGTGCGGCGCGGTCAGAGCCGCGTCGAACATCGCGAGCCCGGCGGCCTCGGAGATCGGCGCGAGGCCGCGGGCGCGCAGCCGGGCGAGGTCGGCGTCGCCCAAGTGCGCGGTCATGCCGCCGTGTTCACCCGCCCACAGCCCCCACGCGACGGACACCGCGGGCAGCCCCGCGGCCCGGCGCCGTGCGGCCAGACCGTCGAGGAAGGCGTTCGCGGCCGCGTAGTTGGCCTGGCCGGGCGCACCGAGCGTGCCGGCGACGGAGGAGAAGAGCACGAAGGCGGTCAGGCCCGGGAGGTCGCGGGTCGCCTCGTGCAGATGCCATGCGGCGTCCGCCTTGGCGGCGAGCACCGCGGCCAGCCGCTGCGGGGTGAGCGATCCGAGCACGCCGTCGTCCACCACGCCCGCCGCGTGCACGACACCCGTCAGGCCGGGCGTGACGAGCGCGGCCACCTCTGCCGGGTCGGACAGGTCACAGGCCACGATCTCCACCTCGGCGCCCATGTGGCCCAGTTCCGCGCGGAGTTCCGCCGCGCCGGGCGCCGCGGGGCCGCGCCGCCCGGCCAGCACCAGCCGCCGGACGCCGTACGCCGTGACCAGGTGCCGCGCGAAGAGCGCGCCCAGGCGGCCGGTGCCGCCGGTCACGAGGACGGTCGAGGCGGGGCCGAAAGGGGGCTCCGGCGCGGGCGCAGCCGTGGGCTCCGCCGGGTCGGTGGGAAGCGCGGTGAGGCGCGGCACGAAGGCCGTACCGGCGCGGATCGCCACCTCGGCCTCGTCGAGGGCGAGTACGGCACGGGGATCGACGTCCCCGGTGACGTCGGTGTCGAGGAGGACGAACCGGCCCGGCTGCTCCGCCTGCGCGGCCCGCACCATCCCCCACACCGCAGCCCCGGCCGGATCCGCGACCCCGCCCCCGTCCACCGCGACGGCCCCCCGCGTGACGACCACGATCCGCCGCCCCTCGGGCGCGGTGAGCGCGGCCAGCACACCGCGGGTGAGGGCGTGCAGCGAGCTGACGGGGTCCGCGCCGGGCGCGGACACGGCCCGGACGACGGCGAGGTCACGGCCGAAGGGGGTGAGGGTGACCGCCGCCGGGGCGGCCTGCACGCCGTGCCGCGGTGCGGCGACGAGGGCGGCGCCGAAGCCGGAGATCCGCGCGGGGGCGGGGGCGGGCGCGGCTGCCCTGCCGCGTACGGGGTGGGTCTCCCCGCCGGCGGGCCCCGGCGTCCGCACCGCCCCCGCGCCGAAGCCGGACGCCCGCGCCGGGGCCGGGGTCGCCCCTGCCGGGACGGTGCGGGGGCCGCCGGGACGGACCGCGGGGAGCGTCGCCACGAGTGCCGCGCCGAAGCCCGACGCGAGGGCGGGGGCGGGGGCGGGGGCGGGCCCGGTCAGCAGGCCGGGTACGGGCGGCAGCGGCTCCCACGCCAGTGCGCGCAGCAGCGGCGCGGCCGGTGCCGGTGCCGCCGGGCGCAGCCGTACCGCGGCGGCCGTCAGGACGGGGCGGCCCTCGGAGTCGTACGCCGTGAGGGCCAGGGCGTCGGGCCCGGACGGGGTCAGGCGGACCCGGAGCGCGGCGGCCCCCGGGCGGTGCAGGGTCACCCGCTCCCACGCGAAGGGGACGTCCGTGCCGCCCCGCGCCGTGCCGGCGAGCCAGGCGTGCAGGGCGGCGTCCAGCAGCGCGGGGTGGAGGCCGTAGCCCGCGGTGTCGAGGTCCGGTGCGGTGCCGGTGCCGGACGCGGTCCCGGTTCGGGGCGCGATGCCGGTGCCGCTTTCCGCCCCCGTGCGGGTCGCGGCTCCGGTGCCGGTACCCGTCGCGGTCGCGGTCCCGGTTCGGGGCGCGGTGCCGGTGGCCGCTCCGGTGCCTGCCCCGGTCCCGGTTCCGATCTCCGCGAGGACGTCGTCGCCGTCCCGCCACAGCGCGCGCACGCCGCGGAAGGCCGGGCCGTAGCCGTAGCCCTGCTCGGCGAGGCGCTCGTACGCCGCCTCGGGGTCGATCGCCGCGGCGCCCGGGGGCGGCCAGGCGGCCAGGGGCGGCGGCGCGGTGTCCGGAGTGCCGAGCGCGGCCCGCGCGTGGACGGTCCAGGGGGCGCCCGGCGACTCCTCGCGGGCGGAGAGCACGACCTCGCCGGACGGGCGGGCCACCGCCTGGAGCGTCACCCGTCCTTGCGCCGGGAGGACCAGCGGGGTCTGCGCGAGCAGCTCCCGCAGGGCGGGCGGGGCGCCCACGGCGGTGGCCGCGTGCAGGGCGAGTTCGGCGAACAGGGCGGCGGGGGCCAGGACTTCGCCGCCCACCGCGTGGTCGCCGAGCCAGCCGGGCGCGGTGCGGGACACCGTGCCGGTGAGGACGGCGGTGCCGTCCGCGGGCAGATCCATACGGGCGGTCAGCACGGGGTGCCCGGCCGCGGTGAACCCCGGCCCGGAGGGGGACGCGGGCTCGGCCCGCAGCCAGTAGCGCCGCCGGTCGAAGGCATAGGTGGGCAGCTCGGGCAGCGGCCCGGCGGGCGGCGCGCCCAGCACGGCCCGCCAGTCCACCGGCAGCCCGAGCCCGGTGAGTTCGCCGAGCGCGGGCAGCAGCGTGGCGAGTTCGGGCAGGTCGCGGCGCAGCAGCGAGACGCCCGTCACGGGGGTCGGGGCGCTCTGCGCGGTGAGCGTGGTGAGCGCCCGGCCGGGCCCGATCTCGACGAAGGTGCGTGCGCCGGTTTCCGCGAGCGCGGTGACGCACGGCAGGAACCGTACGGCGCCGCGTGCGTGCCGCATCCAGTAGTCGGCGGACCGCAGGTCGCCCTCCCGCGCGGGGCCGCCCGTGACGTTCGACATCAGGGGGATCGTCGGCGGGTGGTACGTGATGTCCGCTGCGACGGCGGCGTACTCGCCGAGCCGGCCGTCGAGTTCGGCGGAGTGGAAGGCGTGCCGGTTGCGCAGCTTGATGGAGCGCCTGCCGCGCTCCCGCCACACGGCGACGACCCGCTCCACGGCCTCCGGGGTGCCCGAGACGACCGTGGCGGTCGGCGCGTTGAGCGCCGCGATCGACACGCCGGGCTCCAGCGTGGGCTCGATCTCGTCGGCGCCCGCCTGGATCTGCACCATCACACCGGGCGGCAGCGCCGCCATCGACCGCCCCCGCGCGGTGATCAGCCGCGCGGCGTCCGGCAGCGTCAGGATGCCCGCGACGTGCGCGGCCGCCAACTCGCCGAAGGAGTGGCCGAGGAGGTAGTCCGGGCGCAGCCCGAAGGACTCGACGAGCCGGAAGAGCGCGACCTCGACGGCGAAGAGCGCGGGCTGGGTGAATTCCGTCCGGTCCTGGAGCATGCCCGCCTCGGGCGTGCCCTTCGCGGCGAACAGCAGCTCGGTGAGGGGGCGTTCGAGGTTGGCGTCGAGAGCCGCCACGACCTCGTCCAACGCGGCGGCGAACACCGGGAACTCCGCGTGCAGGCTCGCCCCCATCCCGGCGTACTGGCTGCCGTGCCCCGGGAAGAGGAAGACCAGCGGTCCACTGGCGCGCTGCCGCTCGGACGGCCCGCTCTCAGCGAACGCGGCCAGCTTGAGGAGGAGTTCCTCGCGGTCGGCACCCGTGAGGACGGCCCGGTACGGGAGGCGCGCCCGGGTCGCGACGAGCGAGGCGGCCACGCCCGCGGGGTCGAGCCCCTCGCGCTCCCCCACGTGTTCCAGCAGCCGCGCCGCCTGCCCGCGCAGGGCCCGCTCACTGCGGGCGGACAGCACCCACGGAACGACCGGCCACCCGGCCCGCTGGGCTCCCACCCCGGGAGCCTCAACGGCGGGAGGCGGCACGTCACCGCTGGCCGCGGAGGCTCCAGGCTGCTGCCCGGACTCGGCCTGCACGGGCGCCAGCCCGGCGGCACCACCCGCCGAGGGCTCCGCCGCCGCAGGCGCCTGGGCGCGCGCCGACGGGTGCGAGGTGCCGACGCCGGCCGCCGAGGAGTCTCCCCGCTCGGAACCGGCACCCGGCGCCGCGGATGCCGCCTCACGCGGCACGCCGGCGGCGCCGCCCGCCGTGGGCACAGCCCCGGAAGCCGCCGGGATCGTCCCGGCGCCCAGCGGCACCGCCTCGGCCCCCGGCGGGATCGCCTCCGCCCCCGCCGGGGCCTGTTCCAGAATCACGTGGGCGTTCGTGCCGGAGATGCCGAAGGCGGAGACGGCGGCGCGGCGGGGGTGGGGGGTCGGGGGCCAGGGGGTGCGGGTTGTGGTGAGGGTCACCGCGCCCGTGGACCAGTCGACGGCGGAGGTCGGGGGGTCGGCGTGCAGGGTGGGGGGGAGGACGCCGTGGCGCAGGGCCGCGATCATCTTGATGACGCCTGCCATGCCTGCCGCGGCCTGCGTGTGGCCGAGGTTGGACTTCACCGAGCCGAGGTGCAGCGGCCGGTGGGCAGGGCGGTCCTGGCCGTACGTCGCGAGGAGCGCTTCCGCCTCGATCGGGTCGCCGAGCACGGTGCCGGTGCCGTGCGCCTCGACGGCGTCCACGTCGGCTGCCGCGAGGCCCGCGTCGGCGAGGGCGGCGCGGATGACGCGTTGCTGGGAGGGGCCGTTGGGGGCGGTCAGGCCGTTGGACGCGCCGTCCTGGTTGACCGCGCTGCCGCGCAGGACGGCCAGCACGCGGTGGCCGGACTCCCGTGCGCGGGAGGCGCGTTCGAGGACGAGGACGCCCGCGCCCTCGCTCCATCCGGTGCCGTCCGCGGCTTCGCCGAAGGATTTGCAGCGGCCGTCCGCGCCGAGGCCGCCCTGCTTGGCGAAGTCCAGGAAGACGCGGGGGGTGGCCATCACGGTCGCCGCCCCGGCGAGCGCGAGATCGCACTCCCCCGTCGCGAGCGAGCGGGCCGCGAGGTGCAGCGCGACCAGCGACGACGAGCACGCCGTGTCCACGGTGACGGCGGGTCCCTCCAGGCCGAGCGCGTACGCGACCCGGCCGGAGGCGACGCTGCCCTGGCTGCCGATGAGGCGGTAGCCCTCGACGCCCGCGGCCGCGTCGTCCGCGCCCGCGCCGTACTCCTGGGCCATGATCCCGGCGAAGACGCCGGTGCGGCTGCCCGCGAGGGTGTCCGGTGCGATGCCCGCGCGTTCGACGGCCTCCCAGCTCACTTCCAGCAGCAGGCGCTGCTGCGGGTCCATCGCGGCGGCCTCGTGGGCGTTGATGCCGAAGAAGTCGGCGTCGAAGGCGCTCGCGTCGGCGAGGAAGCCGCCCTGCGTGGCGGGGAGTTGTGCGGTGTCCCAGCCGCGGTCGGCGGGGAGGGGGCCGATGACGTCGCGGCCGGCGGCGACGGCCTCCCACAGCTGTTCCGGTGAGTCGATGCCGCCGGGGAAGCGGCAGCTCATGCCGACGACGACGATGGGGTCGGCGTCGGCGTCGGCGTCCGCGTGCCTGACCGGCGCGGGCCCGGGCGCGGGCGCGGAGCGCCCGGTGGTGCGGTCGCGCAGGTAGTCCGCGAGCGCGGACGGCGTGGGGTGGTCGAAGACCACCCCTGCGGGCAGCGGGATGCCGGTGGCGGCCTTGAGCCGGTTGCGCAGCTCGACGGAGAGCAGCGAATCGAACCCGAGGTCGCGGAAGTTGCGGTCCGGGTCGATCTGCCCGGCCCCGCCGTCCCGGCCGAGCAGCCGGGCCGCCTCGGTGCGGGTGAGGGCGAGCAGGTCGGTGGCGGGCCCGGCGGGCGGGGCCGCGGAGGCGGTACGGAGGGGCGCGATGTCCCGCAGGACGGCGGGGAGTTCGCCTCCCGCGGCGGATTCCTGGAGGGCGGTCCGGTCGGCGACGAGACCGGCGACGTAGGGGCGGTGCTGTGCGAGCGCGGCGTCGAAGAGCGACAGGCCTGCCTCGACGGGGAGTTCGACGAGCCCGCGGCGGCGGAGCCGGGCGATGTCCGCGTCCCGCAGTTGCTCGGTCATCCCGGCGGCCCGGTCCCACGGCCCCCACCCGATCGCGAGCGTGGGCAGTCCGCTGCTGTGCCGGAGGGCGGCGAGGGCGTCCAGGAAGGCGTTGGCGGCGGCGTAGTTGGCCTGGCCGGGGCCGCCGGTGAGGCCGAGCACGGAGGAGAAGAGGACGAGGGCCGCGCCGGTGCGGGCGGTGGCCTCGTGCAGGTGCCAGGCGGCGTCCGCCTTGGGGCGCAGCACGGCGTCCAGCCGCGCGGGCGTCATGGCGTCGAGTACGCCGTCGTCCAGCACGCCCGCGGTGTGCACGACCGTCCCGATGTCAGGTGTCACGACGGCGGCGACGGCGTCGGCGTCCGTGACGTCGCACCGCACGATGCGGACCGTCGCGCCCATCTCGTCGAGTTCGGCGGCGAGTTCGACCGCTCCGGGCGCCTCCGCACCGCGCCGGGACGCGAGGACGAGCCGCCGCACACCGTGCCGCTGCACGAGATGCCGGGCGAGCGCGGACCCGAGTCCGCCGGTCCCCCCGGTGATGAGGACGGCTCGACCGAGGGCGGGGCGGGCCGCGTCGGTGGTTGCCGCGGCAGGCTCGCGTACGGGTGCCAGGCGCGGCACGCGCAGCGTCCCCGCCCGGACGGCCACTTCCGGTTCGCCCGTGGCCAGCAGGGATGCGACGTCCAGGTCGGCGGAGGTTTCGGCGGAGACCAGGACGATACGGCCGGGGGCCTCCGCCTGGGCCGCGCGGACCAGACCGTGGACGGCGGCGGAAGCCGGGTCGGCGGACCGGGCCGTGGTGCGGGTGGTGACCAGCAGGGTGCAGGCGGCCGTGCGCGCGTCGGCGAGCCAGTCCTGGAGGGCGGCGAGGACGCGGTGGGTGGCGGTGTGCGCGGCGGCGACGACGCCGGGACCGGGGGCGTACGGCTCGGGCGTGGCGTCGAGGACCACCACGTCCGGGAGGGGCGCCGCGCGGTCCACGTCCTCCCACGCGGCGACCGCCACCGGCACGGCGCTCGGCCGCTCCCGCTCCGGCCAGGTCAGTTCCAGCAGGCGGTGCGCGGCGCGGCGCCCGGCGCGCGTGACGGCGGACCGCTGCTCGGGCGTGAGGCGGCGCAGGACGAGGGAGCCGGCGGTGAGGACGGGGTGCCCGGCGGGGTCGTACGCCGCGAGCGCGATCTCGTCCGGGTCCGCGCCCGGCGTGACGACGACCCGCAGCGCGCTCGCGCCCGACGCGTGCAGCCGCACACCGCCCCACGAGAAGGGCAGCGCGAGGCCCTCGTCCGCGACGGTCAGCAGCACGGCGTGCAGCGCGGCGTCCAGCAACGCGGGGTGCAGCCCGAAACGGTCGGCGTCGGTCCCGTCGGGCAGCGCGACCTCGGCGAGGACCTGCTCGCCGTGCCGCCACAGCCCGCGCAGGCCGCGGAAGACGGGCCCGTAGCCGTAGCCGCGGGCGGCGAGCCGCTCGTACGCGTCCGCGAGGTCGAGAGGCTCCGCCCCGGCGGGCGGCCAGGCGGCGGGGGGCGGCGGGGGCTCCGACGCGGCGCCCTCGGCGGTCAGTTCACCGTGCGCGTGCGTCACCCAGCCGCGGTCGTCAGCGTCCTCCGCGCGGGAGTGCACCGTCAGCGTGCCGTCGTCCTCCGCCGTCACGCGGACGGCGACCGCGCCCTCGGCCGGGAGGACGAGCGGGGCCTGCACCACCAGGTCGGCGACGCCCGGACGGCCGGTCTGCGCGGCGGCGCGCAGCGCCAGGTCGAGGAAGGCGGTCGCCGGGAGGAGGGGGGCGCCGGACACCGCGTGGTCGGCGAGCCAGGAGTGCGTGGCCAGGGCGATCCGTCCGGTCAGCAACACCGCACCGGAGGCCGGGACTTCGGCGACGGCGGCGACCAACGGGTGGTCGGCCGGGGTCAGTCCGAGGCCGACCGCGTCGAGGGGCGGGCGCGGTTCCAGCCAGTACCGCTTGTGCGTGAAGGCGTACGTCGGGAGGGGGACGCGGCGGGCCGCCGGCCCGAACACCGGCTCCCACGCCACCGCGCCGCCGCGCACGTACCGTTCGGCGGCGGAGGCCAGGAAGCGCGCGGGGCCGCCCTCGCCGCGGCGCAGCGAACCGGTCACCGTGACCGTGCGGGAGGCCTGTTCGGCGGTCTGCTCGATGTGCATCGCCAGCGACAGGTGCGGCGAGCACTCCACGAAGTGCGTGAAGCCGTCGGCGAGCAGCGCCTCGACGGCGGCCTGGAAGGCCACCGGTTCGCGGCAGTTGCGGTACCAGTACGCGGCCGTCAGCTCCTCGCCCGCCGCGACCGCGCCCGTCACCGACGAATACAGCGGTATCGCACCGGAGTTCGGACGTACGAAGTCCAGCAGCTCGGCGAAGCGCGGCTCCAGCGGGGCGACGAGCGGCGAGTGCGAGGCGATCGAGGCGACCGCCCGCGCGGGCACACCCGCGGCCCGCAGCTCCGCGACGAACGCCTCCAGCGTGTCCTCGGGCCCGGCGACGGTCGTGCCGTTCGGGCCGTTGACGCCCGCGATCGTGAGCCCGGGAGCGAGCCGCCGGGCGACCTCGGCCGCCGGGGCGCCGACCGAGGCGATGGCCCCGGTGAGCCCCTCGGCGAGCAGCCGCGAGCGGGTCACGACGAGCCGCCCCGCGTCCTCCAGCGTCAGCGCGCCGGCGACGTACGCGGCGGCGATCTCCCCCTGCGACGACCCGACGACGGCGTCCGGCAGCACACCGAGCGAGCGCCACAGCTCGGCCAGCGACACCATCACGGCGAACAGCGCGGGCGGTACGACGTCGGCTCGTTCCAGCCACCCGCCGTCCGCGCCGTCCCGGACGGTGTCCAGCAGCGACCAGTCCACGAGCGGGTCGATCACGGCCGCGCACCGCGCCATGTGCGCGGCGAAGACCGGTGCGGAGTCGAGGAGTTCGGCCGCCATCGCGAGCCACTGCCCGCCCTGCCCGGGAAAGACGAAGGCGGTCCTGCCCGGCTCCTCGTCCGCCTCCCCGCGGACGACGTTCCCGGCCGGGAGCCCGGCGGCGAGCGCGCCGAGCCCCGCGGCCAGCTCGGCGGAGCTGCCCCCGACGACGACCGCGCGGTGCGCGAAGCGCGAGCGCGTGGCGAGGAGGGAGCGCCCGATGTCGGCGGCGCCGCCCCCCACGTCGGACGCGGTGCCGGTGCCACCTGCGGCACCGGGCGCCCCGGCGGCAGCCCCGGTGTCCGCCGCGGCCGACGCCCGGTCGCCGTCCCCCGCGCCCTCGGCGGACGCGCCCCACGCCCCCGCGGCCCCGGCCTCACCGGGCGACACGTGGGCCAGCAGTCGGGACGCCTGGGCCCGCAGGGCCTGCGGGGTCTTCGCCGAGAGGACCCACGGGAGTGCGGGCCACGGGGATGCCCCCGCCTCTCCGCCCGGCTGCAACGCAGCCGCCGCGGGGGCCTGTTCGAGGATGACGTGGGCGTTCGTGCCGGAGATGCCGAAGGAGGAGACCGCGGCGCGGCGGGGGCGGGCGGTGGCGGGCCAGGGTTCGGTGCGGGTGGCGAGGCGGACCGCGCCGGAGGACCAGTCGATGTGGGGGCTGGGGGCGTCGACGTGCAGGGTGGGCGGCACCACGCCCTCCCGCAGCGCCGCGACCATCTTGATCACGCCCGCCAGGCCCGCGGCGGCCTGCGCGTGGCCGATGTTGGACTTCAGGGAGCCGAGCAGCAGCGCCCTGCCGCGCGGGCGGTCCCTGCCGTACGTGGCGAGCAGGGCGTGCGCCTCGATGGGGTCGCCGAGGGCGGTGCCCGTGCCGTGGGCCTCGACGACATCGACGTCCGCCGGGGACAGTTCGGCGTCTGCCAGGGCGGCGCGGATGACGCGTTGCTGGGAGGGGCCGTTGGGGGCGGTCAGCCCGTTGGAGGCGCCGTCCTGGTTCATCGCTGTGCCGCGGACGAGGGCGAGCACCGGGTGGCCGTTGCGCCGTGCGTCGGCCAGGCGTTCCAGGACGACGACGCCGACGCCCTCGGCCCAGGCCGTGCCGTCCGCGGCGGCCGCGAAGGACTTGCAGCGGGCGTCCGGCGACAGGCCGCGCTGGCGGGCGAATTCGAGGAAGACCCGGGGGGTGGACATCACCGTCGCGCCGCCCGCGAGGACGAGGTCGGTCTCGCCCGCGCGCAGCGACCGGCACGCCAGGTGCAGGGCGACGAGCGAGGACGAGCACGCGGTGTCGAGGGTCACCGCGGGGCCCTCCAGCCCGAGCGCGTACGCGAGCCGGCCGGAGGCGACGGCCGACAGGCCGCCGGTGATGCGGTAGCCCTCGACGGATTCGGCGGAGTCCCAGCCGTACATCCCGACGAAGGCGCCGGTACGGGTCCCGGCGAGCGCGTACGGGTCCAGGCCCGCGTTCTCCAGCGCCTCCCACGTGACTTCGAGCAGCAGCCGCTGCTGCGGGTCCATCGCGAGGGCCTCGCTCGGGCTGATCCCGAAGAAGCCCGCGTCGAACCCGGCGACGTCGTCGAGGAAACCGCCCTCGCGGACGTACGTGGTCCCGGTACGGTCCGGGTCCGGGTCGTACAGCCGCGCCAGGTCCCAGCCGCGGTCGGTGGGGAAGCCCGAGATGACGTCCCGGCCGCCCGCGGCGACCTCCCACAGGTCGGCGGCGGACGTGATCCCGCCCGGGTAGCGGCATCCGATCCCGACGATGGCGACGGCGTCGCCGTCCTCCGCCCCGGGCGCGGGGCCGTCCCCGGCGGAGGCGGCGCGAACGCCCGGCGCCGAACCGCCCTCCGGCGTACGGTCGTCGGTCCGCTCGCCGCCCGCGCCGTCCGCTGCCTCCTCCGCCGCCGTCTCCGCCAGGCGTGCCGCGAGCGCGGCGGGCGTCGGGTGGTCGAAGGGCTCCGTCGCGTCCACCTGGCGGCCGAGCACGTCGGTGAGCCGCTCGGTGAGTTCGACGAGGGCGAGCGAGCCAAAGCCGAGGTCCTTGAAACTCCGGTCGCGCGGCACCGCGTTGGCGTCCGCGTGCCCCAACTGCGCGGCGACCTCGGCCCGTACGACGCCGAGCAGGCCGTCGCCGACCGCGGGCGCCAGGTCACGCCGGGACGGATCGGAGCCGTCCGCCGTGGGCCCGGCGGCGGACGAAGGCCCACCACCGGCGCCCGGCGACCGCACCGGGTGAGGTTCCGCGCCGTCCGCCGTGGGCCCCGAGGCGTCGCGGGCCCCCTCCCCCGCCGACCCGGCGGACGGCACCCCGTACGCCCCGCGCTCGAACGCGTACGTCGGCAGCTCCACCGCTCGCGCGCCCGTGTCCGCGAAGACGGCGGCCCAGTCCGTGTCCTCACCGGCGACGAAGGCAGCGGCGGCGTACGGACCGTCGCCGTACACCCCGGCCGGGTCCTGCGACGCGGCCAACCGCTCCAGCCCCGCCGCCAGTTCCGCGGTGTCACGGCCGAGCACCACCGCCCGGACGGGGAAGAGCGTGCGGGTGGTGGCGAGGGAGTGGCCGGTGTCCAGGGGGGCGTGCGTCTGGGCGTGGGCGAGCAGGCGGCGGGCCTGGGCGCGCAGGGCGCCCGGGGTCTTGGCCGAGAGCACCCACGGAATCACCTCGGGGCGCGCGGTGGGGCGTGAGGCGGGGCGCGCGGGGGCCGGCTGCGGCGGCGCCTCGGTGAGGACGACGTGGCAGTTCGTGCCGCCGAGGCCGAAGGAGCTGACACCCGCGAGGGCGGGGCCGCCGGACGGCCAGGGGCGGGGGGCGGCGTTGACGCGCAGGTTGAGGCCGTCGAGGTCGATCGCGGGGTTGGGCTCGGTGAAGTGCAGGCTCGCGGGCAGTTCGCGGTGCTGGAGGCTGAGGACGGTCTTGAGCAGGCCCGCGACGCCGGCGGCGGTGTCGAGGTGGCCGATGTTGGTCTTGACCGAGCCGACGAGCAGCGGCGCGGTGCGGGTCGGGGCGGTGCCGAGGGCGCCGCCGAGGGCGGTGGCCTCGACGGGGTCGCCCACCGCGGTCCCGGTGCCGTGGAGTTCGACGTAGTGGACGGCGCCGGGGTCGATCCCGGCCTGCCGGTAGGCGCGGGTGAGGAGTTCCTGCTGGGCGGCCGCGCTGGGGGCCGTAAGTCCGTTGGTGCGGCCGTCGTTGTTGACGGCGCTGCCCGCGACGACGGCGGCGATGCGGTCGCCGTCCGCGAGCGCGTCGGCGAGGCGCTTGAGGACGACGAGGCCGCCGCCCTCGCCGCGGACGAAGCCGTTGGCGCGGCGGTCGAAGACGTGGCAGCGGGCGTCGGGCGACAGCACGCCCATCTCGGCGAGGCCCACGTGGGCGTCGGGCGCGAGCATGAGCGCGGCGCCGCCCGCGATCGCGAGGTCGCACTCGCCGCTGCGCAGCGACTGCACCGCCAGGTGCACGGCGACGAGCGACGAGGACTGCCCGGTGTCGACGGTGAGGCTGGGTCCGTGCAGACCGAGCGCGTACGAGAGCCGGTTGGCGATCATGCTGCGCTGGCGGCCGGTGAAGGTGTAGTGGTCGGGCGCGGTGGGGGGCGCGGCCTCGGCCGGTGCGGACACGAACACCCCGGTGTGCGTGCCGGCGAGGCGTTCGGCGGTGAGTCCGGCGCGCTCCAGCGCCTCCCAGCCCAGCTCCAGGACGAGCCGCTGGTGCGGGTCCATGGCCGCGGCCTCGCGCGGGAAGATCCCGAAGAAGCCCGGGTCGAAGGCGTGGACGGCCGGAACCGGAGGGGCGCCCGCCTCCCCCGGGACGTCGTCGAGGAACGCGCCCCGCCGGGTGGCCGTACGCCCCGGTGGCGGGTCGGTGACCGCGTCGCCGCCCGAGCGCAGCAGCCGCCACAGCCCGGCCGGATCGTCCGCCCGGGGCAGCCGTGCGGCCAGTCCGATGATCGCGAACCCGTCAGTCATGATGCATCTCCTCGACGAAGTCCCGGAGGGGGACGCGGGGGCCGGTCGGAAACCGGGACCGGTCGGGAGCCCGAGCCGGTCAGGAGCCCGAGCCGGTCGGGCAGCCGCAGCGGCCCGGAGTCCGACACGGCCCGGAGTCCGACGCGGCCCGGGGCCCGGACGGGTCAGGCGCCGGCGTTCTCCCGGCGGAAGGCGGAGGTGTCCGGCGGGGCGATCTGGCCCAGCTGGATCATCAGGACGTGCAGGTCGTTGCAGGCCCAGTGGTCGCTGACCCTGCCGTCGCGGACCTTCGCGATGTGGATCTCGTTCCAGCTGATGACCCGGCCGGTCGGCTCGGCGCCGAAGACCAGCCCCTTGTGGGTGCCGGTGAGCTTGACGTGCTGGATGACGTACTCGCCGTCCTCGAAGTCGCGGATGATCTCGGCCTTGAGGTCGGGGAAGCCCTGCCGCTCGATCTTGATGACGGACTTCACACCCTCGCGGCTGGTGTCCATTCCGGGAGGCGCGTTGTGGTTGACGAAGTCCTCGGTCATCAGCTCGTCCAGGACCTCGGTGTCGCCCTTCGAGAACGCCTCAGTGAGAATGCGGCGAATGTTGACCTTGTCGGACACGGTGTTCTCCTTCGAATGGCTTGCCGGTCATCTCGGCAAGGGCTACCTGGATGTTCACGAGGGTTCGTTCGGGTTCGAGCCAGCCCGCCGCGGGGCCCGGGTCGAAGGACGACCAGACCTCCTCCGCGGGCAGTTCTGCGGCGTGTGCCAGCCGCGCGGCGGCCAGCACCCGGTCGAAGTAGTCGGCGAGGTCGTGCAGGACGCCGATCCCGGCGGGGCTGCCGTGCCCGGGGACGACGGCGGCGGGTTCCAGCGCGACGAGCCGGTCCAGGGCCGTACGCCAGCGGCTCACGCGGCCGTGCACCGCGAGCGGGGTGACCCCGGAGAAGCACAGGTCACCGCTGACCAGGACCTTCTGCGCGGGCAGCCACACCGCGAGGTCGGCCGCCGAGTGGGTGTCGGTGAACTCCAGCACCTTCGCCCCCGAGGGCAGGGCGCGTTCGATGCCGTCGGGCGGTACGGGCTCGGCGGCGACGCTGTCCCAGTCGGCGAGCCGGGTCGCGAAACCGGGCATGACCTTCGCGAGCAGCGCGGGCAGGCCGCGTTCGCCGATCATCTTGCGCATGCCGGCCACCGTGCGCGGATGGGCGACGATCGGCACGTCGTCGAAGAGCAGGTTGCCGCCGATGTGGTCGGTGTGGATGTGGGTGTTGACGACGAGCCCGGCGCGGCGGCCGCGGCGCTCCAGCGCGGCGGGGATGGCGGCGGCCATCTCCGGCAGCAGCATGGTGTCGACGACGGTGACGGGCTCGCCGAGCAGCAGCACGCTGTTGGACTGGCCCGCGCCGCCGTCACCGTTGACGAGGGCGACCACGCCGTCGGCGACCTCGACCTCCCGGACCTGCGGGATGGCCTCCAGCGAGGCCCCCGGTGTCCCGGCCGGCACCGCGGTCACGCCTTCCAGGACGCGCCGGACCCGCCGCTCTTCCCGGCCTCACCGGCCCCACCGGCCTTGGCCGCGTGCAGCTGCTGGATCTGCTGGATCAGTCCGGTGCGGTCGAGCATCGCGTGCCAGGACACGATGCGGCCCGCGTCGGCGCGGATGATCTCCATGACGTTCCAGGTCAGCCGGGTGTCGGTGCCCTTGGGGATGCCGGTGAGGGTCAGCTCGACGGCGAGCGCGGTGCCGTCGCCGGACTCCACGAGGCTGTCGACCTTGTGCTCCAGCTCCTCGTAGAGGCCGCGCTGCTGGGCGAACATGTCGCCGAGCCGCTTGGCGCCCTTGGTCTCCTGGCTGGCGGTGCGGATCTCCACCTCGCCGTCGCACAGCTCGTACAGCAGGAAGCCGTTGACCTCCTCGACCGCCCGGTAGACGGCCTCCCACAGCTCGCGGGCGGTTTTCATGGTCGTCATTTCCCTTCGCCGGACATGATCCAGTCGACCTGGTAGACGTGGACGTCCACGTTGTCGGCGTACTTGTGCAGCTCGGTGATGAGGGCGCGGCCGGCCTCGCTGCGGATGTGCTCCTGGAAGGCTGCCAGGGTGCTCCACTGGGCGTAGTTGGTGACGCGGGTGCCGTCCACGGAGCAGTGCAGGTTCGCGGAGACGAAGCCGGGCATGTGCCGGACGATGTCCTCGGTCTCCCGGCGGATCGCGGCGGACAGCTCCTGCTGCTTGTCCGGCGTGCAGTGGAAGACGTTGATGTACGTCATGAGCCGGTCCTCGGCGGAGATGGTGCTCACGGCCGCACCCCCGCCCCCGTCGTGCCCAGCGTCTCGGCGACGACGGTGTAGCTGTGGAACTCCGGGTCGGAGTAGCAGGCGCGCATCGGCCGGACCAGCTCCTTGTGCTCCTCGGACTTCTCCCAGGCGAAGAAGTCGGCCAGCGACGTCCACTCGCTCACGATGAGCCAGCGCGACGGGTCGTCCGGCGCCTGGCAGATCTGGTCGCGCAGGTGGCCCCGGGTCGCGGCGACGCTGAAGCGGACCTTCTCGTAGGCGGCGAGGAAGTCCTCGCGGCGGTCCTCGGCGACCTTCATGCCGAACAGCACGCGGGCGGTGCCCGCGGCGGCGTCGTCCGTCCCGGACTCCTCCGCGCCCAGCACCTCGGTGTCGATGTGGGCGAGCGACGGGTCCGGGGCGAGCGGGCCGATGTGGTAGACGGTCAGCGACTCGGTGCTGCCGACGTTCCGCAGCCGGTGCCGCTTCCCGATGGGGACGTAGATTCCCTCGCCGGGGCCGACGGCCCATTTCTCGCCCTCGACCTCCAGCTGGAGATCGCCGGTGATGTTGTAGAGGAACTCCTCGCCGTAGGGGTGGAAATGCTCCACCACATGCTCGCCGGGACGGAGGATCGCAGTTCCCATGTAACCGGACCTGCTTCCCACCGAACCCGGGTGGAGCACCATGCGCAACTGGCCGCCGCGCGCCCGATAGGGCTCTATTTCCTCGGCGCGGATCCGGCCTACCCGTGAATCACTCATGAGGAAATCGTCGCCGTCGGGCCGCGCTTTCCGCATCGGAATTCTGCCGCGAAGATCCTGCGGGAATTCCGCCGTACGGTTGCGGGAAACCCGCGACCGTACGGCGGCGGACACGGGTCCGCCCCGGCGGCCGGCGCACGGGGCACCGGCCGCCGGGGCGGCCCGGGTGGGACGGGGTGGAGCGGTGGGACGGTGGAGACGTTGGTGCGGTGGTGGGACGGCCGGCGGGCCGGTCAGGACACCGCCGCGTGCGCCCGGAATCCGTGCGTGCAGGCGTACACCGCCAGTTGCGTACGGTCGCGCAGGTCCAGCGCGCGCAGCAGCGAGGAGATGTGCGTCTTCACGGTGGGTCTGCCCAGCTGGAGCTGGTCGGCGATCTCGACGTTGGTCAGTCCGTGGCCGATCAGGCCGAGGATCTGCCGCTGCCGCGGGGTGAGTTTGACGGTTTCGCCCGGTCCTGCCGGGGTCTCGTTGGGGACGTTGTAGCGCAGGGTGCTGACCAGTTCACCGGCCACCTGCGGGTCGAGGGCGACGCCGCCGCGGTCGACGGCGCGTATCGCGTCGACCAGGACCTGCACGGGGGTGTCCTTGTGCAGGAAGCCCTGGGCGCCGCCCAGCAGGACCTTGATCGCGGTGCCCGCGTCCAGGCTCGCGGACAGGGCGAGGACCTTGACGCCCAGCCCGTCGGTCTGGCTGACCAGTTGCCGGGCGAGCAGGTCCTCGGTGTCGAAGCCGTCCAGGTCCATCAGCAGGACGCGTGGCCGATGCTCGCGCAACAGCCTGGGATTGTAACTCTCGGTGTCGAATTCGACCACGACGTCGATGCCCGGGATACCGCACAGGACCGCCATCATTCCTGCCCGGTACACGCCAGGACCACCACAAACTGCCACAGGCAACAAATCGTCTAAACCACGTACAATGTCCATCGAGACCCCCGCAGAGTGATAAACCATCTGTGGATTTGTGGGACAGACAGCTCTGCCATCCGCAGGTGGCTCCCCTTCGGCGCGTGCACGTAATCAGCGTGGCCGGTCTGCTCCGTACCAAAGCACACCTGCACCGAATATCGGTACCGTCCGTCCCGGGTCCGACGGTGTCGGCTCAACTCCCCCCGGTGGCAGGGGAGTCCGCGCCGCGCGGCGGGATGCCGCGCAGTACCACCGCGCTGTTGAAGCCGCCCTGGCCGCGCGCGGTGACCAGCACCGTGCGCAGCGGGCGTTCGCGCGGTGCGCGGACGAGGTCGAGGCCGTACGCCGGGTCCGGGTCGTCGAGGTTGCCGACCGGCGGGATAACCCCGGCCCGCATCGCCAGCAGCGCGGTGGCGACGTTGAGCGCGGAGCCGCCCGCGAGCAGCCGCCCTGCCAGGCCCTGCGGGGCGGTGACGGGGACGCCGTGCGGGCCGAACACCGCGCACAGCGCGTGCGCCTCGGCGGCGTCGGCGTCCGGGCGGCCCGCCCCGTCGGCGAGCACCATGTCGATGTCGGACGGGACCGATCCGGCGCGCGCGAGGGCGAGTTCGATCGCGCGGGCGTACTGCCGGCCGTCCGGCGCGGTGTCCCGGTAGTGGTGGGCGTCGTGGGTGGCGGCGTATCCGGCGAGGGTGCCGTATCCGGCCGGGCCGGACCTGGCCCGTACCGCCTCTTCGTCCTCGACCAGCAGCACCGCGCCGCCCTCGCCGGGGACATGGCCGCCCGCGGCGCGGTCGAAGGGCTTGTAACCGGCCCTGGGGTCGGTCGCGGTGGACATCTTGCCGCCCGCCATCTGGGCGGTCAGCGCGTACGGGGCGAGCGGCGCCTCGGTGCCCCCCGCGAGCACGGCGCCGGTGCCGCGGCGGATGGCGCGGTCCGCCCAGCCGAGGCTGTCGATGCCGGACGCGGCGTCCGCGACCAGCACCCCGCAGGGGCCCTTGGTGCCGTGGTGGATGGCGAGTTGGCCGGTGCTGGCGGCGTAGAACCAGGCGATGGACTGGTAGACGCCGACCGCCTTGCGGCCCCGGCTCCACAGCGCCTGGATCTCGCGCTGCCCGAACTCGTTGCCGCCCGAACCGCTGCCGAGGATGACGGAGGTGGCGTACGGGTCGTGCGCGGCCGGGTCGTAGCCCGCGTCGGCGAGGGCCATCCCGGTCGCGGCGAAGGCGAGCCACGTCCAGCGGTCGGTCTGGATCGCCAGGCGTCCCGGTACGTACGCGTCCACGTCGAAGTCGCTGATCTGGCCCGCGAGTCGGGTGGCGTAGCCGCTCGCGTCGAAGGATTCGAGCGGGCGCACGGCCAGTTCGCCCGCGAGCGTCGCGCGCCAGTGCGCGTCCGCTCCGACGCCGGTCGGCGCCACCACGCCGAGCCCGGTGATCACGGCGGTCATCGGGGCACCGCCGTGAGGACGATGGCCGACTGGAAGCCGCCGAAGCCGCTGCCGACCGACAGCGCCGCGTCCACCCGGTGGTCGCGCGCGGTGTTGGGCACGTAGTCGAGGTCGCACTGCGGGTCGGCCTCGGCGTAGTTGGCGGTGGGCGGCACGACGTCGTGCTCGATCGCCAGCGCGGTCGCGGCCACCTCGATGGAGCCGATCGCGCCGAGCGAGTGCCCGACCATGGACTTGATGGAGCTGACCGGCACCCGGTAGGCGTGCGCGCCCAGGCTCGCCTTGAAGGCGGCGGTCTCGTGCCGGTCGTTCTGCTTGGTGCCCGAACCGTGTGCGTTGACGTAGTCCAGCGCGGTGGGGTCGAGCCGGGCCTGGTACAGCGCGCTGCGGATGGCGACGGCCATCTCGGCGCCGTCCGGGCGCAGTCCGGTCATGTGGAAGGCGTTGCAGCGGTTGGCGTAGCCGCGGATCTCGGCGTAGATGTGGGCGTCCCGCCGCCGGGCGTGCGTGTACTCCTCCAGGACGAGCACCGCGGAGCCCTCGCCCATCACGAAGCCGTCGCGCGTGGCGTCGAAGGGGCGGGAGGCGTGCTCGGGGTCGTCGTTGCGGGTGCTGGTGGCGCCGATCGCGTCGAAGCAGGCGATGGAGATGGGGGTGATGGGCGCGTCGCTCGCGCCCGCGAGGACGATGTCGGCCATGTCGTCCTGGATGAGCTGGTAGGCCTGGCCGAGCGCGTCGATGCCCGAGGTGCAGCCGGTGGAGATCACCGAGGCCGGGCCGTGCGCCCCGAAGCGGAAGGCGACCTCGGCCGCGAGGGTGCTGGGGACCCACGCCTGGTAGAGGAAGTCGGAGGCGAACCGCGGGTCGACGAGCCAGTTGCGGCCGCCGTCGCTGGCCACCACGTACTCGTCCTCCAGGCGGGTGCTCGCGCCGACCGCGCTGCCCAGGCACACCGCCATCCGGTCGTGATCGACGCCGCCGGGTCCGGCGGCGTCCAGTTCCAGGCCGGAGTCGGCGACCGCCTCGTCGGCGGCGACCAGCGCGAACTGCACGGAGCGGTCGTTGCGGAAGACCTCCTGCCGGGTCAGACCGGCGGCCAGCGGGTCGAAGTCGACCTCCGCCGCCAGTTGGGAGCGGAACTGCGCGGGGTTGAACAGCGAGATCCGCCGGGTGGCGGTACGCCCGTCGGTGAGCATCTGCCAGAAGGCCTTGCGGGTGGCCCCGCCGGGGGCGACCACCCCGATTCCGGTCACCACGATCCGCCGTCCCCCGGCCGCTGACGTGCCGGCGGGGCCGCTCAGCGGGCCGCTCATCGTGCCCGCTCGCTCAGTCCCTCGTTGACCAGCGCCACCAGCTCGCCGAAGGTCGCGTGGGCGTGCTCGTCCTCCAGCGCGATCCCGTAGCGGTCCTCGATCTCCGCCCTGACCTGGAGCTGCGCCAGCGAGTCGAGATCGACGTCGCTGAGCGTGGCGCCGGGGTCTGCGGTCACCGCGGAGCGGGGCAGTCCGGTTTTGACGACCAGGATCTCCATCAGCTCGTTAATTGTGAATGTCGGCACAGCGAATCCCCTTTCACATTTCCAGCAACGAACCCGGCGACTCAGGTTACGCAATATCCAGCCGGAATATCTTCAGCCCAGAGAACTAAATCGGCTCATACCCGCGAACGAGGCGCGCCCATCCTCGGGGACGAAGCCTTGCCGACCGGGGGAATTATTGACGCAATTTCCGGGCCGGTGCTTCACTGGCGTCAATTGATTTCCCGATTGCGAGGAGACGGTAATGGACTCGTCAGCAGCGGCCTCCGTATCCACGGCGCCGGCCGGCGCCGGGGTCACCTCGGTCGCGGTCGCGATGGCCCGCGCGCTGGAATCCGCCCGCCCCGACCGGATGTTCCACGACCCCTACGCGCAGGGGTTCGTGGACGCGGCCAAGGACGTGCTGGAGCCGGACGAGTGGCCTTCGCTGGAGGCGTGGGTCGACCTGTTCTACTCCCGCGGGGTCGTCCGCACCCGCTTCATCGACGACTACGTGTGCGAGGCGGTGGCCGCCGGCTGCCGCCAGGTCGTCATCCTCGGCGCCGGGCTCGACGCGCGCGCCTTCCGGCTGCCGGTGCCGGACGCCGACGTGTACGAGGTCGACACCCCGTCCGTCTTCGGCTTCAAGGACGCGGTGCTCGCCGCCGCGGGCGCGAAGCCGACCGCCCGCTCCCGCACCGCCGTGCACGCCGACCTGCGCGAGGACTTCGCCGCCCGGCTCGCCGGGCAGGCCTTCGACCCCGCCCGGCCGACCGCGTGGGTCGCCGAGGGCGTGCTGCCGTACCTCACCGGCGAGCAGGCGCGGAAGGTCGTCGGGGACGTCGGGCGGCTGTCCGCGCCGGGCAGCAGGCTGGTCTTCGAGCACTCCGACAAGGCCGGCCCCGACCCGCGGGCGAAGAACGCCGCCCTCAGCACGCCGGGCGCGGACCGGATCAGCGCGATGGTCCGCGGCGGCCTCGGCCCGGAGGGGCGGGACTGGGTCGCGGGGCAGGGCTGGAGCCTGCACGTGACCGACCGCGGCGAGCTGGGCGCGCGCTACGGGCGGCCCGACGGGCGGCTGCCGGGCGGCCAGTTCGTCACCGCGACCCGCGTCTGACACGTCCGGGCAGAGGACGCCGCACAGGATGCCGACGAGGACGCCGAGGGATTGACTGCCATGGAATCGAACCACGCGCAGACCGAACTTTCCGAACCGACGCAGGAGCGCATTCGGGCGGGGGCCGAGTCCTATCGGCGTCCCATGCTCGCCGCGTACGACCTCTTCGTGCTCGGCATGATGAGCCGCTTCATGTGGCGCTGCCCGCGCGGCAGAATGCTGGCACACTACAACCGCCACACCGGGGCCGCGCATCTCGATATCGGGCCGGGCACCGGATGGTTCATGGACAAATGCAGATTTCCGGTGGATTCCCCGTCGATCACCCTGCTCGACCTCAACGAGGTGGTCCTCACCACGGCCGCGCACCGCATCCGGCGCTACCGGCCCGAGGTCCGCACCGGTGACGCGTTCCACCCGTTCGACACCCTGGGCGGCGCGCGCTACGACTCGGTCGGCATGAACTTCCTGCTGCACTGCCTGCCGGGCACGATGGCGCAGAAGGCGGTGGTCTTCGACCACGTCACGCCCCATCTGCGGCCCGGCGCCCGGGTGTTCGGCGCCACCGTGCTGGGCCTGGGCCCGCACCACAGCAAGCGCTCCGGCAAGCTGCTGGCCAAGCTCAACCGCAGCGAGGTCTTCAGCAACCTCGACGACCGGATGGACGACCTCACCGAGCAGCTCGGCGCGCGCTTCACCGACGTCGAGACGGTCCGCTCCGGGACGGTCTGCCTGTTCGCCGCGCGCCACCCGGGGGCGTGATGGGCGCCGAACCGTCCGTCCCCGCCCAGGTGTTGCACGACGGTGTGCTCCAGGGCCTGGCCGTGGCCCGGATCCGGCTGGGCCGGGCGCTCGCCGCGCCCGGCCCGCTCCCCCGCGACGTCGGCGAGGCCCTGCGCGAGCTGCTGGACGGCGAGATCGCGGGCCTGCGGCGGCTCGTCGCGGACGCCCAGCACACGGACGACCGGCACGCGGACGCGCCCGGGTCCGCGGACCTCACGGACGCGCCCGACGCCCCGCCCCACGAGGACCTGCCCACCGCGCTCGCCGCGACCGCCGCGCACCTGGAGTCAACCACCGGCGTGCGGATCCGCGTCGACAACCACACCACCGCGTCCGGCAGTTGGGCAGGCAACGACCTGGTCGCGTACCGGATCGTGCGGGAGGCCCTGCACAACACCGCCCGGCACAGCGGCGCCGCGCACGCGTGGGTGTCGCTGGCGTCCTCGCGCAGCCGCCTGGTGTGCGTCGTCTCGGACGACGGCCACGGCTTCCAGCCCGCCCAAGAAGCCGCCTCGCGGGGCCACTTCGGGCTCGGCGCGAGCTATGCGCGGGCGCGGGCCGCGGGCGGCTACCTGGCCGTGCGGTCCGGCGGCGACGGCACCTCCCTGACGCTCTCGCTGCCCAGGGAGCCGCGCCCCGCCCCCGACGGGAGGTCCCGGCGATGAACCGCCCCGGGCCCGCCCCGAGCATCCTCATCTGCGACGACCACCCGGTCGTCCGGTACGGCATCCGCACCCTGCTGGACGGCGAGCGCTACCGCATCGCGGGCGAGGCCGCCGACCTGCCCGGCACCGTCGCGCAGGTCCGCCGGCACCGCCCCGACGTGCTGCTGCTCGACCTGAACTTCCCCGGCACCCTCAGCCTCCCCGTGCTGCCGACCGTACGGGCGCTGTCCCCGGCCACCCGGGTGCTCGTCCTGACCATGCGCAACGACCTGGACTGCGCGCGCGACGCGCTCGCCGCCGGGGCCCACGGCTTCCTCACCAAGGACGCCGCCGCCGAGGAGCTGGTCGCCGCCGTCGACGCGCTCGCGGCCGGCGGCCGTTACCTCCAACCCGCCCTCGGCGCCGCCCTGCTGGACCGCCCCGGGGGCTGCGACGGGCCGCTCAGCCGCCGCGAACGCGAGGTGCTGGGCCTGATCGCCGATGGCCTCACCCACCCGCAGATCGCCGACGAACTGGGCCTGTCCGTCCGCACCGTCGAGGCCCAGCGGGCCTCGATCAAGGTCAAGCTCGGCGTCAGCCGCCGGGCCGAACTGATCAGCCACGCACGGCGGTTGCGGCTGACCACGACAGGAGGAGAGCGCTGATGCCCACCGGCCGCCCCAGCCGCACCGCGATGAGTTCGGCGCACGCCCGCGCCGCGCACCAGACGGCGGACTCCGCGCGGGTCTTCGCCGACCCGCTGGCGGCGCGCATCCTGCCCGCCGCCACCGGGCCGGGCAGACCCGCCGCGGGTGTGCCGCACGGCATGCCCGCCGAGGTACGGCTGTTCATGGCGCTGCGCCACCGGGTCGCGGAGGACGCGCTGCTGGCCGCGACCCGCACCCGGCAGGTGGTCATCCTCGGGGCGGGCCTGGACACCTTCGCGTACCGCAACCGCAATCCCGCGCTGCGGGTCTTCGAGGTCGATCTGCCCGCCACGCAGGCGTGGAAGCGCGAGCGGCTGGCCGCGGCGGGCATCGACGTGCCCGACACGGTCGTCTTCTGCCCCGCCGACTTCGCCGAGCAGACCGCCGAATCGGCGCTGCTGTCCGCCGGGTTCGACCGGACGTCACCGGCGTTCTTCCTGCTGCTCGGGGTGGCGCCGTACCTGGAGCGGGAGGCGCTGCTGGAGACCGCGCGCTTCGTCGCGGGCCTGCCCGCGCCCGCCGAGCTGGTCTTCGACTACAACCAGCCCGCCGCCGCGCTGCCCGCGCACCGCAGGCCCGCGCTCGCCGCGCAGGCCGAGGCGATGGCGCGGATGGGCGAGCCGTGGCGGTCCTTCTTCACCCCGCCGGAGATCGCCGCGGAGCTGGCCGACGCGGGCTTCGGCAGCATCGTCGACGTCGGCTGGCGGGACTGCGTGACGCGCTACGACCTCGATCCGGCGCTGCCCGACCTGTTCGGCGGCCGCATCGTGCACGCCCGTACCCCCCACGACGAGAGGAGCCAGTGATGCACGCCCTGGTCATCGGCGGCGGGGTGGCCGGTCCGGCCACCGCTGTCGCGCTGCGTGCGATCGGCGCGGAGGTCACCGTCTGCGAGGCCCGCCCGGCCGAGGACAAGGACGCCGGGCTGTGGGTCATGGTCGCCCCCAACGGCCTGGCCGCCCTGGACGTGCTGGGCCTGAAGGAGGCCGTGCTGCGCGAGTCGCTCGCGGGCGCCGCGGGCCCCTCCGGCTTCGCACCGATCCGCCGGGCAGGCCTCTACCGGGTGCTGCGGGAGGCCGCGGTGGCGGCCGGCGCCCGGATCGTGCACGACCGCAAGCTGGTCGGCGCGGACACCTTCGCGGACGGCGTGGTCGCGCGCTTCGCCGAGGGCCCCGCGCTCTCCGGCGATCTGCTCGTCGGCTGCGACGGCATCCACTCGCGCACCCGGACCCTCATCGACCCGGACGCGCCCGGCACCCGCTACGTCCCCCTGCTCAACCTCGGCGGTTTCGCCTCCGGCGTGGACGCCCCGGGCGATCCGGCCCAGCTCCAGTTCGTCCCCACCCGCAAGGGCTTCTTCGGCTACACCGTCTCCGGCAGCCGCGAGGTGTGGTGGTTCGCGAACCTGCCGTGGGGCGCCGAGCCGTCCCGCGCCGAACTGGCCGCGATGGACCGCGCCGCCCTCACCGCCCGCCTCCTGGACACCTTCGCCGCCGCCCCGCCCTTCGTCGCCGACGTCATCCGCGCGACCTACACCGACCTGTACGCGCTCGCCACCCACGACCTGCCCACCGTCCCCGTCTGGCACCGCGACCGCCTGGTGCTGCTCGGCGACGCCGCCCACGCCACGACGCCCACCTCCGGCCAGGGCTCGTCCATGGCCCTGGAGGACGCCGTGGTCCTCGCCCAGTGCCTGCGCGACCTGCCGTGGGGCCAGGCCCCCGCGCGCTACGAGGAGTTGCGGCGCGGCCGTGTCGAGGCCGTCGTCGCGCTCGGCGCCCGCGCGTCGGCCGCCAAGCTCGACGCCGGCCTGCCCGACAACTCCCTGGACTGGGTGCTGGACCACCGCATCGACTGGCCCTCCCGCGTCTGAGCGGGCCGGACACACCGAAGGGGCGCGGCGCACCTGCCGCGCCCCTTCGGCGTCCGCGTCGCACCCACCGCCTCACACCACCAGCCGCTCGCGCAGCGCGGCCAGCGTCCCGGCGGTCACCCCGCAGCGGTCGGTCAGATAGCCCGCGACCGAGCCGTGGCGGTCGCGCAGCGCGGCCAGCGTGTGCTCCATCGCGGAGCGCGGGGCGCCGAAGACGGTGTGGTAGCGGGATTCGTCGAGGCCGAGGCGGCGCAGCCGCGGCAGCATCGCGGTCAGCCGCCGCTCGCTGTAGTGGCGGCGGCTGAGCGTGTAGTCGTCCAGCACCGCGGCCGTCGGGACGCCGAGGGCCGACAGCAGGAGGGCGGCCGCCATGCCGGTGCGGTCCTTGCCCGCGGTGCAGTGCACGAGGGCGGGGGCGCCGTCCGGGGCGGCGAGGCCGGTGAGGACACGGCCGAAGGTCGCGGCGTCCTGGTCGGCCATGTCGAGGTAGACGCGGTGCAGGAAGTCGTCGGGCAGGGCGTCGAGCCGTCCGGCCCGGAAGAGGTCGCCGAGCAGCGAGGTGCGGGACGCGTCGCCGCCGATGTCGTACGGCTCGTGCCGGACGGCCGCCGGGAGCGCCGAGGGGGCCTTGGCGCGCTCCTCGGGGGTGCGCAGGTCGTAGGCCACCCGCAGGCCGAGGGGGGTGAGGGCGGCGAGGTCGGCGGGGGTGAGGCGGTCGGGGGCGTCGGCCCGGAAGACCAGGCCCCAGCGGGTGCGGCCGCCGTCCAGCGTGGGATAGCCGCCGAGGTCGCGGAAGTTGGTCGCGCCCTCCAGCGGCAGGACGCGTTCGGCGCCGAGCACGGCGGGCCCGCCGCCCTCGGGGCCGACGCGTACGTAGTGGCGCCCGGGGCCGAGGCCGTCGAGGGCGACCCGGCGGGCGGCGCCGTCCGCGACGCGGGCGACGGGCGGGCCGCTGCCGGCCGCCTCGGGCGTCGCCCCGACCGCGACCTCCACGGCGCCCGGTCCCGCCGCCTCCCACGTCACGTCGAGCCCGCCCGTGGCGCCGCGCACCACGTCGACCGCCAACACGACCGTTCCCATGTGCTCCTCCGCTCGTCGGTGCGTTTCGCCGGTGCGTCTCGCCGGTGCGTTCGTCGTGCGGTGTGCGGTGGTGCGGTTCGGGGCTACGTACGGCCTTCCGGCCAGGGCAGGTCGCCCGCCTCGATCGCGGCGGCGGTGCGGTCCAGCCAGGCCAGCTCGGCGACCCGCAGCGCCTGGGCGTAGTCGGCCTCCAGCGTCACGACCCGCGGCAGGTCCGCGGTGTCGGCGGCGAGCTGGGCGGCGACGCGGTCGTGCTCGGCCCGGATCGCGCCGCGCCGCTCGCGCAGCAGGGCGGCGGCGGTCGCGGGGTCGAGGTCGAGGACGTGCGCGAGGCCGGTGACGAAGACGGGGAAGTCCTGCGCGGGTGTGCGCAGGTAGTCCCGCACCAGGGCGTCGGCGACGGCGACGCCCTCGTCGGTGATCGCGTACACCGTCCGCTCCGGCCGCGCGCCTGCCCGCTCCGACGTCACGCTCGTGACGAGCCCGGCCTCGGCGAGCCGCCGGATGGCGTCGTAGAGCGACCCGCCGCGCATCTTCACGACCTGGTCCACATGCCGCTCGCGCACGAGTGCCTGGATCTCGTACGGATGCCGCGGCCGCTCCCTGAGCAGGCTCAGCACCGCGAGCGTGAGCGGACTGCGCACCGCGCGCGCCGCCATCGCGCCCCCCCTCTCCCCGGTGACCGATGTCGATTACCCGACTTCGACTATACCCTTCGCGCCCCCGCCCGCGCTGCCCCTCGTCCGGAATGCCGCCCGCGCGCACGTGTGCGACGGTGAGGAAGGAGAGCGGGAGGAGGGCGGTGCGATGAGGGCACTGGAGACGATCGGATTCTCGCTGGCGGTGATCGCCATCTGCGTCGGCACGCTGCTCGTGCTCATCGGCGGCACGAAGTACCAGCACAGCGACCGCAAGGACTGAGCCCGGGGTCGCCCCGGGGTCACCGTGCGGTCGGCGTGGGCTCGGTCTCGCGGTCGTTCTGGAGTATCCACAGGTCGTGGAAAAGTCCGGGACGGTCGCGCAGCTCGGCGAAGGTGCCGTACTGGACGAGGCGGCCGCGGTCGAGGACGGCGATCTTGTCGGCGACGGTGACGTTGGTCAGCCGGTGCGTGACGAGGACGACCGCGCGGTCGGCGGCCAGGGTGCGCAGGCCGGTGAAGATCCGGTGCTCGGCGCGCGGGTCGAGGGCGGCGGTGGGCTCGTCGAGGACGAGCAGGCCCGCGTCCCGGTGGAAGGCGCGGGCCAGCGCCACCCGCTGCCACTGCCCGCCGGACAGCTCCTGGCCGCCCCACCACTCGCGGGCCAGCAGGGTGTCGAGGCCCGAGCGCAGCGAGTCCATGACGTCGTCGGCGCCGGAGGCCAGCGCCGCGGCGCGCACGGCGTCGTCCGCGGCGGGGAGGGGCTGGCCGAGGGTGATGTTCTCGCGGGCCGTCAGCGGCCACCGCGCGTACTCCTGCGGGACGACCGCGACCCGCCGCCAGGCCGCCTGCGCGTCGAGCGTGCGGGTGTCGGCGCCGTCCCACGTCACGCTGCCCGCGCCGGGCAGGTAGAGCGCGGCCAGCAGCTTGCTCAGCGTGGTCTTGCCCGAGCCGTTCTCGCCGACCAGCGCGAGGACCTCGCCGCGCCGCACCTCCAGGGTGATCCCGTCCAGGGCGGGCCGATCGGCGTGCGGGTAGGTGTAGCCGAGGGCGTCGGTACGGACGACGGCGGGGCCGTGCGGGACGGTGTCGCCGCGGGCGACGCGGTGGCCGCCGGCCTCGTCCAGGAAGTCCGACCAGTCGTCGAGGTACATGCCGGTACGGAAGATGATCGCCCCGTAGCCGACGACCCCGCGCAGCCCCGACCCCACCGAGCGCAGCGCGAACGTCGCCGTCCCGGCCGCCGCGACCGACACCCGTCCCGTCGCGATGAGCCACAGCAGCGTCGCCCACACCGCACCCGAGGCCGCACCGCCCGCCAGGCTCCCGGCGAACGCCATCTTCGCCGCCCGCCACGCCGCCCGGTCGGTCGCCGCGTCCACCCGCGCCCCGGCCGCGCGGTACTTGCCCAGCAGGAAGCCCGCCATCGTGCCCGAGCGGATCTGGTCGGCGTTCTGCTTGTCGACCAGGTACCAGCGCAGGATGCCCAGCAGCCGCCGGTCCTTCATCGTGTCCAGCGACGTCAGGTACGTCAGCCGGGCCGCCCGCACGCCCGCGACCGCCTGCGGGGCCGAGGCGAGCACCAGCAGCGGCAGCAGCACCGGGTGGACGGTCGTCAGCACCGCGGCCGCCGCGACCAGCGACGCCGCGGCCGCCAGCACGCTCTGCGACTGGTTGAGCATCTCCTGCGAGACCTCCACCCCGCGGTCGGCCGCGTCCCAGCGGTCGTTGTAGCCGGGGTGGTCGTACGCCGCCAGCTCCGCGTGCGTCGCCGCGTCCAGCAGCCGCAGCTCCGCCTCACGGGAGATCCGCGGCGCCAGCCGGGTGGACAGCGCGGTGACCGCGATGGCCAGCACCGCGCGCAGCCCCGCCGCCGAGGCCAGCAGGACGAGCGAGGGCGCGGCCTGGTGCAGGCGGGCGGCGACATGGCCCGACGCGATGACGGCGGTGATCGTGCCCGTCATCGCCAGCAGGCCCAGCGCCTCCAGCACCCCGGACACCACCTGGCACACCAGCAGCGCGACGACCGCGGCGCGGTCCACCTGCCACGCCATGCCCAGCGCGCGGGCGATCAGCTGCGGCAGGCGGCGGGCCATCGCCCCGAGCGTGATCGACTTCCCGGCCTCCAGCCGCCGGTCGGCGGGAAGGTCCAGCCGCAACTCCTCGGTGACGGCCTTCGCCCCGCCGGGCGCCCCGGCCGCCGCCCCCTCGGCCCGGGAAGCCCCCTCGACCCGGGGCGCCCCCTCGGCCGGCCCGGGCGCCCCCGCCGCATCCCCGACACCGGCCGCACCCTGCTTCGGTAAGCCCGACGTCCGCTTCGTCATGACCCGCCCCTTGTGTTCGGCCGCGGGCACGGCAGCCGCGATCCGGCCCACCAGTGTGCTCCCGCCGCCCGCCCCGGCAGGGCCCCCGCCGCAAACCCCGTCCGGCGCGCGGACGCATGCCCCCCGCATATGGCGTACGCCGGTACGTCCCGGAGGGGCGCGGGGACCGCCCTGTGCGGAGGGCGACCCCTTGCCGAGCGCTCCGCGCGGCACCCGCACGCCGCCGCCCCGCGCCCGGCGCGTGGAAGTTTTTTTTCATGCGCCTTGTGCGGGACGAAAGTTACCTTCACTCTTGGCTTGGACGATGCCGTCCCCACACCCCCCACCCGGAACTCCCTTCCTGTCCGGAGGAATCCATGATTTGGCATGCCCCTGTCAGTTCCCGCGGGTTCGCCGCCTGCGCGGTCCTGGCCTGTGCCGCCCTCGGTGCCACCGCAATACCGGCCGCGGCCGCCCCCTCGCACACCGCCAAGAACCCGATCACCCACCCCGAGCTGGACTGGGCCGGGTCGCAGACCGCCAAGCACCAGTCCGCCTCCGCGGACACGAGCCACCTCACCCTCACCCCGAACGTCGCGGGCACGCCCGGCCTCGACGTCAGCGGCTACCAGGGCAACGTCAACTGGGCCTCGGTCGCGGCGAACGGGGCGCGCTTCGCGTACGTCAAGGCGACGGAGTCCACGTCGTACACGAACCCGTACTTCACCCAGCAGTACAACGGTTCGTACAACGCGGGCCTCATCCGCGGCTCGTACCACTTCGCGACCCCGAACACGTCCTCGGGCGCCACGCAGGCGGACTACTTCGTCGCCCACGGCGGCGGCTGGTCGAAGGACGGCAAGACGCTGCCCGGCATGCTCGACATCGAGTGGAATCCGTACGGCGCGAGCTGCTACGGCCTGTCGGCGGCCGGAATGGTCAACTGGATCCTGTCCTTCAGCAACGAATACCACGCGAAGACCAGCCGCTGGCCGGTGATCTACACGGCGACGAGCTGGTGGAGCCAGTGCACCGGCAACACGGGCGACTTCTCCTCCACCAACCCGCTGGCGCTGGCCAATTACAACGGCAGCCCCGGCACCATGCCGTACAAGTGGCCCTACCAGACGATCTGGCAGTACGCCGACAGCGGCGTCTTCCCGGGCGACCAGGACGCCTTCAACGGCGACTTCAGCCGGGTGCAGGCACTGGCCAACGGCTGACCCCGCCCCGGCGGCAGCACGCCGCCGGAGCAGACCGGAGCCCCCGTCCGCTACGCGCGTAGCGGACGGGGGCTCCGTCGTGCCCGGGCAGCGGCACCCGCTCGTCGTGTTCCGTTAACATGTTCGAGCCCATGACGATTCTCCTTCGCCGCCCGTTCACCGGAAAGCACCGCATTACGGCATGAAAAACGCGATATCCCGTCCCACCATGACAAACAGGCCAGTCCGTTGACGCAGATACCCTCGCGAATACGGGCCCGAATACCCCGGCAGACCCGGTCACCCCGGCACCCGGACCGTTCCACCGAAGCGACCCCCGCCGCGAACTCCACGCACGCGGTGCAGGCGGCCGCGCCGGTGAAACCGATCCGGGTGCCGGGATGGCTGTGGGGCGTGGCCGGGGTGGTGACCGCGCTCTTCATGGCCGGGATGGAGATCGCCGCCCGGCACTACGACCTGCCGGGGCCGGTCACCAACCAGGTGCGCGAGGTCGTCTTCGCGCCGAAGTCCGGCTTCCTGCTCTACGCGAGCATGGCGCTGATGATGGTCGTGCTCACCTGGCGGGAGCGGGCGGTCGCGCTCGGCGCGGCGGTCGGCATCGACGCCGTCCTCCTGCTGGTGCGCTGGGCGGTGGGCGCGAAGCCGGCGTTCGGCAACGGGGCGCTGTGGGTGATCATCGGCGTCGTCGTGATCGCGCTGACCCGGCGCACCGGGCGGGAACGCGAGCTGCTGCTCAAGGGCGTCGGGCTGGGACTGCTGCTGGTGACCGGCCGCAAGGTCGGCGACACGTGGCTGCTCATCACGTCGAAGGCCCGCCCGTCGGTGCTCGACCCGTACGCCGAGACCGCCGACCGCGCGCTCGGCAACCCGTCGTGGCTGGTCGGCCGGATGGTGCACGCCACCGGGCCGGTCGGCGAGCACCTGCTGGACTACGTCTACATCCAGCTCGCGGTCGCCGCGGTCGCCGTCGCCTTCTACCAGCTGCGGCACGTCGCGACCGACCGCCGCTTCCCGCGCCACCACCTGGTGCGCACCTTCCTGGTCATCGGCCTGCTCGGACCGGGCATCTACATGCTCTTCCCGACCGTCGGCCCGGTCTTCGCGTACGGCGGCGACGGCGGCCACTGGGCCCTCGCCAACCTGTGGCCGCACACCCCGCCCGCGCTCACCACCCCGCACCCGATGCCCTTCGACGAGGTCACCCCGCGCAACTGCATGCCCAGCCTGCACACCGCGTGGGCCACCGCGATCTTCATCCACTCCCGCCGCGGCCCCCGCGCCCTGCGCTGGGCCGGCGCCTTCTGGCTCGTCGCGACCCTGCTGGCCACCCTCGGCTTCGGCTACCACTACGGCGTGGACCTCGTCGCGGGCGCCGTCTTCTCCCTCACGATCGAGGCCGCCCTGCGCACCCTCGACCGCGGCCTCGACCCCCGCGGCCTCGCCCTCGTCGCCTACGGCACGACCGTCTTCACCGCCCTGCTGCTCGCCTACCGCTACCTCCCGATGCAGATGGCCCACCACGCCTGGCTCTTCGGCCCCCTGCTGATCCTGGCGCTGCTCTCGGTGATCACCGCCTACATCCGCACCACCCGCCCCTGGACCCCCTCCCCGACCCCCCACCCCCACCCGGAGCCGACCCCCGTCCTGGTCTGACCGTGCCGCCTCCCGGCCCGCACGGGGCGGGGCCACGGCCGTGGGGGGCGCGTTTATGCGATGACGCCAATATTGGCGTCGCCGCATGGACGCCCCGGATACTCCGCCCGTAACGTCGGTGCGAACCGGCCCGCAGGCGGCCGGCCCAAGGGGGTTCGCGGTCATGGCTCGTGAAGAACTGACCCTGCTCACCGGCAACGGCAACGGCACATGCGGAAAGGACGACTGCCCGAACGTCTACCGGACGGCATCGGGATCGTTCGTGATCCAGGGCGAGGTGTCGCACGCCTTCGCGGCACCCGACGGGGAAGCCCTCGTGGAAATTCCGGAGGAGACCTTGAGGGAGGCCGTTCGTGCTCTTGGCTGGTGAGGAATGGGCGGCCCGGTTCCAGGGATTCCGGCGGGAGGCCTGGCGCCTGGAGACCCTTCCGCAATACCTCATGCCGCAGGAGGAAGAGGAGTTCGCGGCGTTCCGCGCCGGGGCCCGCATCGACCCCCGGGCAGTCTCGAACGAGTACACGGACCGGCTCCGCCGACAGGTCGCAGAAGGACGCTCGCAAGGGCGCGTCCACATCCTCAGCCGACCGCTCTCGCCGTACCTGCGCTTCGAGTTCTCCCAGTACTACGCGCCCCATGCGCTGGCCGGTGAAGAGATTCGCATTCTGGACGTGACGGACCGGGCGAATCCCCTGGACGGCGTCCAGGACTTCTGGATCTTCGACGGCACGGAAGTGGTGCTGATGAACTACGCGCCGGACGGGCGCCAGATCAACCGCGAGGTCCACGACGGCGACCCGGCGCCCTTCGCCGAGTACCAGCGCATCGCGGTGGCCGCGTCGGTGCCGTTCGAGGAGTACGTGAAGGGCTTTGACGCTTGATCCCGGGACCCTGGGACAGTCCAGGTCCGACTTGGCAGGAGCGTTGAGAAACCAGCGCAGGCGAGCCGGGAAGACACAGACCTGGCTCGCCCGTCGTTGCGCCATGTCACAGACCAAGGTCAGCAACATCGAGAGCGGAAAACTCACGCCTTCCCTTGTCGATGTCGAACTCGTCCTGGAAGCCCTGGGTACTCGGGAGGACACGAGGGCCGAGATCATCACCCTCGCGAGGACTGCCAACACGGAATGGCAGGACCACTGGTCCTCGCGTCGGCGCGGCTTGGACAAGAAGCAGAACGAACTGGCCGGGCTGGAGAGCGCCTCGACCGAATTCCGGTTTTTCCTGCTGTCGATGATCACCGGACTGCTCGCCACACCCGACTATGTGCGCGCCAGCATCGCCGATGTCCCGGGCGACCAGTCGAAGACCATCGCCAGGAAGCTGGAACGGCAGCAGGTGCTCTACGATCCGACCAAGTCGTTCACTTTTCTCCTCACCGAGCAAGCGGTCAGGTGGCCCCTCATCCCACCTACGGCAATGGCTCTGCAACTGGACCGGCTCGCATCGGTCTCCCGCTTCCCGAATGTGCGCCTGGGAGTGATCCCGCTGGGCGGGCATATCCCGGAAAGGCCGCTCAACACTTTCACGGTTTACGATCGAAGACTCGCCACGGTGGAGACCGGAACGGGCGCGTTGATACTGCGGGACCGCAGAGACGTAGAGGCATACCTCAAGGATTTCGAATCATACGAGCGGTACGCGGCCTTCGGGGACGAGTGCCGAGAGTTTCTGACCAACTGGTCCATGATCTTTACCCGACAACACCAATAGCTCTGGTTCCGCAAGGGCAATCCTCCCTAGCGTTCCCCTCGTCGCACCCGCCAGTGGGGAAGGGAATCCGTATGACCGACACGACCGCCCATCTCGTCGACCCGCGCGAACTCCTGTCGCCGGGGGACCGCGAGCGGATCATCAAAACCGTCCGCGCACAGCATCCGGGGATCACCGAGGAGCGTGCGGCCACCGGGGTCGGACAGATGGCCGCGTTTCTCGCGGCATGCGCCGGGTCGGACCGGCCGCTCAGCCCGTCGCCCGAGGTGGACGACTACTGGCACGCGTGGCTGATGCACACCGAGGCGTACATGGCCTGGTGCACCGACCGCTTCGGCACGATGGTCCACCACAAGCCGGGTTACCTCGATCCGGTGGAACACGGCGGCGGCAAGGTGCTGCGTCAGCGCGCCGTCGACACCATCACGGACCTCGGCTTTCTGGTGGACCCCGACTTCTGGCCCGAGATCGAACTGGCGGAGTGCTCGCAGTGCCACGCCAACTGCTCCGACAGCCCCCTGACGCCTGAGGGCTGACCTCCGCGGCGGGCCGGTGCGCCGGGATACGGCGTATCGGCCCGCACCGAGCAAGGAAGACGGCAACCGTGACCCGCACCCCTTGGACGGACCTTCCCGCAGACGCCCGCCGGGCCGTGGAGCACACCATCGGCCCTGTCCGTTCCGCCGTCACCCCGCGGGCCGGCGTCATGTCGGCGTGCGTCACCCGCCTCGTCACCGACGCAGGCGCGTACTTCGCCAAGGGCACGCCCGCCGACGCGCCGGACGCCTGGACGTACCGCCATGAGTTCCGTGTGGTCGGCCACGTACACGCGGCGCCGCTTCCCCTCTGGGAGGCCGAAGGGGGCGGATGGCGCTTCTACGGCTACAGCATCCTGCCGGGGCGGCACGCCGACTTCGCCGAGGGCTCGCCGGACCTCGGCCCCGTCGTGGAGGCGCTCGCCCGGCTCTCGGCCATGCCGTGGCCGACGGAGATCAGCAAACGTCCCCTGCGAGAGCGCCTGGCGCCGTTCACGCCCGAGGGCGCAGGATCGGCGCTCGCGGGGTCGGCGCTCACGCACAGCGATCTCGGCGAGCGGAACATCCTTGTCGACGGCCGTACGGTGGGCCTGGTCGACTGGGCCCTGTCCTGCCCCGGACCGGGGTGGGCCGACGCCGCGCTGTGGGTTCCCCGGTTGATCGCGGCAGGACACGGCTTCCGCTCCGCGCACGCCCTCGCCCTGGCTGTCCCCGCCTATGCGGAAGCCGACCCCGACGCCCTCGCCGTCTTCGCCCGCACCGTCCGGTCCTTCTGGGAGCATCGCGCCACGGTGGACCCGCTGCCGCACCGCGCCGCCCTGGTCGCCGCCGCCCGGGAATGGGAGCGGGCCGCGGGCAGGCAGGAGCCGCCCCCGGCACCGCCGAGGCCGTACCGCTCCGGCCTGGGCTCACCGTGAGTGTGCGCGCCACGACAGCGGGGGTGGGGCGGGCGGGCGCCGGGGCCGCGGGGCTCGCGCCTTTGTCGCCGCTGAACCCGGCCCCCGGGCTCAGCGCAGCGTGCGCCAGATCAAGCACACCATTCCCGAGCCGGAGGACCGCGGGCCGATCGCACACGGCGCGGCAGCAAGGGCGGCCGGCCCGTCGGCCTCGGCAGCGAGATCTACGAGCGCCGCGACGAGGTCGAGCGCGGCGGCCCGTCCATGGCTACGGCCGTGATCCGGCCGCACCCTTCAGAAGCCTGAGAGTTCCCCGTGGTCCGGGCTTCGGCGGAGCGGGAGCATCTGGCTGAGGACGATGAGGAGGAGCCCGGCGAAGAGGACGGCGTTGCCGCTGAAGAAGCGGACCTCCCACGAAACGCCCGGCAGGACCCGAAAGTAGAAGAGGCTCTGCAGAAGGGCGGACGCGCCCGCGAGCAGGGCGCCGAGGCCGTGGAGCTGGGGCCTGGTGACGTGGCGGCGCGCCGTGGGCAGGATCCACCCTGTCCGGAGCGTCACGGCTCCCAACGCGATCGCCAGCAGCCCCAAGACCGCGCCCGTTCCTGCTACCCATGCCATGGTGCCGCCCCGCTCCGACCGTTGGGAGGCCGGGAACGCGAGTCACGTCCGGCCCGAAGACGCCATATTGTTGCTGGATCTCGCGGTGACCGACCATGCCGACGTCAGGCAGTCTTCGCGCTTCCCCACTGCCGTCTGTGCGCTGACTGGTCAAGATCCGCCGGACAGGTCTCGGCCCTGTCCCGGTCCCGCCGTCCGGGAAGCAGGCGGGGGCTGATCAGCGCAGTCGTCCGACGACGACTCGTCACGAGCTGCGCAGCGGGTGGGCACCGGATACCTGCTCGGACAACCTCGACCGGAGTTCGTGCGGCATGTTCCAGCCCCCGGCGAGCCTCGACGGGTGAACGTTGCGGCCCCCGCCGAAGAACTCGCAGAACTTCATGATCAGCGGGTCCCAGCCGAGCGGGTCCACGTAGTGCGTCCCCGGGATGACCAGGTCCTCCTCGACATGGGCGCGGAGGACCTCGACCTCGAAGGCGGTGGCATGCGGTTCGGGACCGCCGAAGGGACGGGCCGAGACGACCCTGCATTCCAGCTGGACCGGGCACTCCGCGACCCTGGGGGCCCGGACCAGGTCCGATGCCTGTTCGGTCAGCCGCGCGACCGAGAACTTGTCCGGCTCATACCGGTAGCCCTGCCTCTTCTTGTAGTCCGGCACGGCCGGTTTCCCGGTGGTGAGCGCGATCCGGTCGACGGCATCGACCATCGCCGACGAGGGAAGGTTGAGCACGCACTCGCCCTCCCGCAGCAGGTTGGCGGTGGTCTGGGCGTTGTTGCCGAGGCCGAGCATGCAGGACTGGTCCAGCCACCACGCGGAGGACATCGGCATCAGGTTCGCCGTGCCGTCCTCGTTGCGTGAGCTGATCAGCACCACCGGCGTTCCGAAGTACAGGACCTTGAGACCGGGGACGACATGCATGTGCTGCGCCTTTCGCGAAGTGCCGGACGGACGAGCCCGCGCTCAGGAACGCGAGCCATCGCCGACTCTCCCGTGGGCGGACCCACCGAGGCTGGCGGTATTACGACGTCGCGCCACCGCCGGCCCGCTGGTCACACCCGGTCAGGGGGCAACAGCCCGCCGGCCCTTCGTGGCAGGATCTGGGCGTGACGACGTCGTTCCTGACCGTTGGCCTGCCCGGAGCCGGAAAGACCACGAGGGCTCGCCGGCTGGCCACCGAGCACAACGCGCTGCGGCTGAACGGTGGCCGTCGCTCGCGTGACAGCGCGGTCAGCCGGTCACGGCGGCTGCCGTCCCGTACGTCACCTCGACCGAGACGGCCCGGCTGCAGACGTAGGAGTTGGGGCTGGCGGTGATGTCGCCCACGCAGACCCGGACCCAGTATCCGTCGGACGCGTCGGCGTAGTACCAGGCTGTGGAGCTGACGCCGCCGGTGTGCACATCGCCGATCCTGGACCACGTCTCCGCGTTGTCGGTCGATCGCTGGAACCAGCCCTGGCAGGAATAACCCCGGTTGTCGACGGTCGGAACGTCGAAGATGGCTCGAGCGTATCCCTTCAGGGCGGCAAGATCGGCGCCCCCGTGGATGTTCCCTCTGCACCCGTAGTAGTCCAGGCTCGTGTTGGGGATCAGGCCGCCTTCGGTGACCGTGGTCGCGCCTGCGCTCGTGGCCGCTGTGAGCGTCAGACCAACCGCCGCGGTCGTGAGTGCCAGCGCGCGCGGTACAGCCCTGCGGAACGTCATGAGTGTCCCCTTCTGCGCCACGGACGCCCACGACGAGCGCCCTGCAAGAACAGACACGGCGCGGCAACGGAATTCATCGCTGGGGCGGTGGCGTGATCGCCGTGCCCGTGCGTGCCCGCGGGACCGGCTCACGCCTCGGTCGATGTCACGGCCCACGCGTCGATCTCGACGCGGAAGGCGGGATGGACCAGTCCGACCACCTGGACGAGCGAGCAGGCAGGGGGACGCGCCGGGTCCTGGTGCTCGTCCCGTACTCGCCGGAAGGCCGCCAGGTCCTGGAGATCGGTCAGGTAGACGGTCAGTTTGACCACGTGTTCAAGGTCGGAACCGGCCGCCTGCAGGGCGTTGGCCAGGTTCGCGTACACCTGACGCACCTGGGCCTCGGCGTCCCCCTCGCCCACCAGCCGGCCTTCACCGTCCACCGGGACCTGGCCGGACACGGCGACGACTCTTCCGGCACACGCCACCGCGTGGCTGTAGCCGTTCACCGGTGGACTTCCCTCAGGCCGCACAAAGTGCTGCATCACGACTCCACTTCGCTGCGAAAAGACCTTCACGATCAAGGATTCCCTTTCCGCGGTCAACCCTTCGACGAGTTCGCGCAGCACCCGGACCGTGCCGTCGAGGGCTTCGGCCGCTTTCCGCCGCCCCTACGCGTCGGCCCCCGCTTCCCGGAACGGGAGGCGGGGGCCGAGAGCCGGACGGCGGGCGTGTCCCTACGCGCTCACGACGTCCTGCGCGGCAGCGAACGCGGCGAACGCCGCCCACGCGGCGGGGCTGAACGTGAGGGCGGGGCCCTCGGGGTCCTTCGAGTCCCGTACGTGGATCGCACCGGGGTGGGCGGCGACCTCGACGCAGTTGCCGCCGTCGTTGCTGCTGTGGCTCGACTTCCGCCAGTCGTAGGCGATTTCCACGCAGTCGCCGCCCTGACTGCCGCTGTAGCTGGACTTGAACCACTTCAGGGACTCGGTCATCGCTCTCCTAGCAACTGCTCCAACAGGCCCTTCGTTTCCTCGGGGTTGAGAGCCTGCGAACGCAGCATCGCATATTTCCGCGCCAGGATGCTCACCTCGTCGGGGTCATGGATGAGCACGCTCCCGCGTTGCGTTTCGGCGTAAGAGAGGTGTTCGTGATCGGACGTCTCCAGGAGGACGAAGGGGCCGTCGAGCCCCGCGTGAGTCGCCCTCCCGAGGGGCAGCACCTGGATGGTGATGCCCGGCACGTCCGCGCACGCCAGGAGGTGCCGGAGCTGGCCGCGGTAGACCTCCTCACCACCGATCCGGTCCCGCAGAATCGCCTCGGACAGGATGAAGCTGCTCGCGGGCGGGACCTTCCGCTGGAGGACCTCCTGCCGCGCCAGGCGGGCGGCGACGCGCAGTTCGATGTCCTCGTCGCTCACCGTCGGAATGTCGTCCCGGAAGACCGCCCGCATGTACTGCTCGGTCTGGAGCAGGCCTGGTACCACCTGGTTCTGAAACGACGAAATGGCGATGGCGCCCCGCTCCGCGTCGAAGAACAACTCCGCCCACACGGGAACAACGCCCTCCGGGCTCGGCAGATGCAGGACGCCCGTCTCCAGCGCACCTGCCGTGTTCAGCAGCTCGTCGAGTTGCCTGGCCAGGGCGAGGGTCATCGGACGGCGCCCCTGCTCGATGGACTCCAGCGTGCTCTGGCTGATCACAGCCGTCTTGGCCAACTGGGGCTGCGTGTAGCCCCGCGCGGCGCGGATCTGCGCTAATTGCGCGCCCAGAGATTCGAAGGGAGTCGGGTTCTTCTTCCTCGGCCCTCGCCGAAACCGTGGGTTCGCCATGACTCTGGATTACCCCACCGCGACCCTCCGTGTCTGCCCAACGAACTCGTACAAACGCGATGTACGGATAAGGAATTCGCGTGCGCTCCCGAATACGCCTCCCAAGCGCCCCCGGCGTGCGCGTCAACGCAGCGCGCCGGTGCCCCGGCGGCGCTCCGCGCGGCACACCGCTGCAAGGAGGCCGAGTCCGTCCGTTGCCCGCCCTGGAGGGAGACGCGCACGGGCCCGCTCGTCCTTCAGCGGAGGTACGTCTGCTGCCATTCGATCGAGGTCATGGTGAGCGCGGCCTCTGCGAGGGACTGGGCGGAGGCCGTCTTGAGCGCGGCGATGCTGCTGTCGATCCAGGGCTGGACGTTCGCGCAGCCCTGTTCGCGGTATTCGACGGCTTGGAGGAGGCACTCGAGCTTGTCGGCATCGTGCGCGCAGATGACTTCGAGGGAGTCTCCGTTCTCGTATTCCTCCACGATCTGCTGAGCGCCGGCCTTCACCGCCGGGTGAGCGGCCGATACCTGGTCGGCGGTGACCTTCTCGTTGCTTGCGGCTTCGAGGTAGCGGCGGCCGATGTGCGGGATGTCGCTGACGCGGGTTTCCTGGGTGTCGTGCCACAGGCCGAGGAGGGCCGCTTTCGCCGGGTCGGCGCCCTCCATCATGGCCAGCACGGAACCGATGAGTCCGACCCTGAAGCTGTGCTCGGCGATGGTCTCGGGGTCTTTCACCCCCGCAATCCACCAGCCGGACCGCTTGGCGCGCTTGAGCATCCCCATCTCCAGCAGGAAGCCTGTGGTGCCCTTTGCCTGCTCCTGCTCCGTGTCCGCCATGAAATGCGCCCTCCGATGTGTCATGTCCGGGTCTCGCGTAGAACGTAATGCACCGCACTGAGTTCCCGCCTTGACCGTGGGGAGATCCCGTTCTGGTCAAGGAGCCGGGCGGTATGTGCGGCCAGCTTGTCCGAGAGGACAGGGTCTGCCAGGGGTAGCCAGCGGTTGACGGTCAGCAGGGCCCACAGAGAGTGCGCATAGAGGTCCGTGTACGCGGGAGCCTGATGGAGACCGGCCGCGAGGCCGCGGAGGAGACGTACCGGTTCCCAGTTGGCCGGACGGTGCCGCATGAATCCGTCGTCCGGCTGCGGCTCTTGGATCGAACCGAACCAGTAGGCCCAGTAGTTGAGGTTCGCGATCTCGGCGGAGTCGTCGCCGGCCAAACTCCGCTCGATGAAGTCCAGCAGGGGTTGACGGTCGCCGAGTCGCATAAGTGCGGCGGCCGTTGAGCGTGCGGTGGCCCATTGCGGGGTCCAGCCGCGAGCGGAGATCGGGGCGTGGCGGCTGTGCATCGCGTGCATCATCCACGATGTCGCCTCAGGGCCGCGGTCATAGGAGCAGAGGTAGAGGGTCTGGCGGTGAAGCAATAGCCCGTCGCCTCGGGCACCCAGCGCGGATTCGGCGGTCTCCCGGAGGTGCGTGAAGAACTCGCTGCGGTCACGCGCGGGCAGGAGTGGGGCTTTGGCGACGGGACCGCGGCGCCCCGCCGTCGCTCTGCGGGCCAAGGCGGGCGGAACGGTCCCGTTCAGGGCCCAGGCGATCATGTGGGCGGTGTCGCGGGTGTGCACCCATCCGGCGAGGGGGTGGCGCGCGTTGTTCTGCGGGTGAAGCGTGGAGGTGATGACGCGGTCCGCGTCCATCGCTGGGTCGAGAAGGTGGAGAACCCGCGGGTCTGCGCCCAGCGCGAGTAACCGACGCCGGACGTCGAGGAGCGCCCCCGCCTTCACGTTGGCGAGCGGCCGTCGCCCGGTCTCCCAGCCCTGCCAGGTGGCGAGGTCGACTCCCATCGCCTCGGCCATACCCGCCTGTGTGCGGACGGTCGTACTCTCCCTGGCGACACGCAGGACGAACCCGGCGACCGTGCCCGCGGGCGCGCGGTCGCGGGCAACTCCCTTCGTCGGCATGCCGCCCCCTGTGCCGTCGGTAGTCCAACCCGTACCCACAGTAAGTCCCGATGCCTCCGCCGCAGCCGTAGCTTGTGGTCGGACAACGACCACCGTCATCGAGGAGGCCAGGATGGCCACCGCAGTTGAGCCCCCTGCACGCCCCTGGGGAGCCGATCGGCTCGCCCCGTACCCGGCCGTCACCCACCGCCCCCACGCGTCGGTCACAGTCGACCCGGCCACTCAGCTCGGCGTCTTCACCGACCGCGTCGGCACGGTGATCGAGATGGGCAAGCACGGCACGAGCAAGGGCACCGAGACGAACACGACCACGAACGCGGACTCCGCACCCGACCAGGGGCACGACCAGGACTCAGAGCAGGACTGACCGGTGACCGACAGGAGGCCGGTGCTGGTGGCCACCGAGGCGGACGACGTCACCGCCGACATGGTGATCACCGAGCTGAACCGGCGCAACGTGCCGGTGGCCAGGTTCAACCCCGCCGACATAGGGGCTGACCTCACGGTCTCCGCCCGGTTCGGGAGCTGCCGGGCCCCCGTGGCCGGTCAGCTCCGCACTCCGTCGCGGACGGTGGAACTGGCTCAGGTCCGGTCGGTGGCGTCGCCCGGTGTGGCCGGCTTTCGACCACCTCGGCTCGGACGACGCGCGGTTCGCGGCGGCCCAGACCCGCTACGGGCTCGGCGGCACCCTCTATGCCCTGGACGGGCCGCTGTGGGTCAACCACCCGCTGCGGAACGCCGCCGCCGACTACAAGCCGGCCCAGCTCGCGGTAGCCCGGCGCCTGGGACTGGAAGTGCCGCCGACTCTGGTGACGAACGACCCGGATGAGGCCCGGTCCTTCGTCAGCAACCACGATCAGGTGATCTTCAAGACACTCCGGTGGACGCCGTACCGGCGTGACGGTGTGCCCCTCACCGGGTGGGCCGACCCGGTCGCCGCGACGGAGATCGACGAGCGTGTGGCTTTGGTGCCGCACCTGTTCCAGGCCAGGGTGGACAAAGCGGCAGACCTTCGCGTGCTCGTCGTCGGCCGCGAGGTGTTCGCCGTGCGGATCGAGTCCGGGATGCTTGACTGGCGCAAGAACTACCCGGCCCTGTCCTACCGGGTGGTGGACCTGCCCCGTCGGGTCGAGAAGGCGCTCGTGGCCTATCTGCACCACTACGACCTGGTCTCGGGGAGCTTCGACTTCGCCGTGGACAGGGTCGGTGATCTGTGGTGGCTGGAACTGAACCCGAACGGACAGTGGGGGTGGCTGGAGGACTGCACCGGCCTCGCGATGTCCGCCGCATTCGCCGAACTGCTGACGCGAGGAGTCGACTCATGACCGACAGCGCCCATGAGCGGCGCGCCCTCGCCCGCCGCCTGACGCAGACAGGGATCCTCCGCAGCCCCCGCTGGCGGGAGGCGGTGGAGGGCGTACCTCGTGAGGCGTTCCTGCACCCCGGTGTGTTCCTGCCCACCGACGGTGGGGAGTGGCGGCCGGTCACCGCCGTCGGAACCGGCCCGGCCGAGTGGGTACGGATCGCCTACCGCGACGAATCCCTGACCACCCAGCTCGACGGACACCTCACCGCCGACCAGGTCAGCGGCCCGGTGACCGGTTCGCCGACCTCCTCGTCCACCACTCCGGTCACCGTCGTGGACATGCTGGAGAAGCTGGAAGTGGAGGACGGCCACCGAGTGCTGGAGATCGGCACGGGAAGCGGCTATTCCTCCGCCCTGATGTGCTTTCGCCTCGGGGAGGACAACGTCACCACGGTCGAGGTGGACCCGGCCGTCTCGGCTCGGGCCGACGAAGCCCTGGAGTCCTCGGGATACTCGACCTGGACCGTCACCGGGGCCGGACTGCTCGGCCACCCCCGCCGAGCCCCGTACGACCGCGTCATCGCCACCTGCGCCGTACGCCGTATCCCCTACGCCTGGATCAGGCAGACCAGGGCGGGCGGCATCGTCCTCGCCACGGTCGGCGGGTCGTGGCACTACGGCACAGGTCTGGCCAAGGTCACCGTCGCCGAGGACGGCACCGCCGAGGGAAGGATCATCGGCCGCAGCTCCTTCATGCAGGCCCGGTCCCAGGCGGAAGTGCCCATCGGCGGTGACCTGTCGGCCCGCTCCGCCTACGCCGACAGCGAGCGCGGGACCAGGGTGTCCCCGCTGCTGCTGGAGGACTGGATGCCCGCGTTCCTCGCCCAGCTCGCCGCTCCGGGTGCGCGCTTCACACGTGCCACGTCGCAGAAGGGCGACCGGCTGCTGCACCTCTTCGACCCGGACCGCGAGTCCTTCGCCTCGTTCACGGAGAACACGGGGAACGGCAGCGGCTGGACGGTCCGCCAGGGCGGCCCCGCGGCGCTGTGGGACGCGATCGAGCAGTCCCTCACCGCATGGCAGGACGCGGACCACCCCGACATCACCGAGGTGCGGCTCCGCGTCACGAGGGAGGCCCACACGTACTGGGTCGACGGTCACCCCGCGCTGCGCTGGCAGCACGTCCTCGTCTGACCGGGGCGGACGCGGACACCGGCGCAGGCGCGCCGGTACGGGGGTCGGGACCCTCGTACCGGCGCGCGGGGAAGGGACGGAGGTCAGCCGCGGGGGCCTGGCTCGGCGGTCTCGGAGACCGGCTTCGCCGGGGACGCGGGCGGCGGGACCTCGACGCTCGCGCTCGCCAGGTCGCTCGCTCGCGGGAGGAGGGGGCCCGCGAGGGCGGTGGTGACGAGGGCCATGATCACCATCATCGTGAACATCTGGCCGTCGAGGACGTGGAGTTGGACGGCGACGTTGAGGATGATCAGCTCGGTCAGGCCGCGGGTGTTCATCAGCAGGCCGAGTGCGCGCGACTCCGTCCAGGACAGGCCGAAGACGCGGGCCGGGCCGATGGCGCCGAGGAGTTTGCCGACGCAGGCGACGGTGACGATGGCGAGCAGTTCGACGTACTGGCGGCCGCCGAGGCCGTTGATGTCGACGCCGAGGCCCGTGACGATGAAGAAGACCGGCAGCAGCACCGTGCTGACGTTCTCCAGCGGCTTGCGCAGGTGCTCGGCCAGTTCGCGGGCGGGCTCGCGCGGCATGACGAAGCCGAAGAGGAACGCGCCGAAGATCGCGTGGATGCCGATCCAGGTGGTGGCGTAGGCGGAGAGGAAGGCGCCCGCGGAGAGCATCACCATCAGCTCGCGCCATTTGCGGCGGGCGGCGAAGAAGCTCACCAGGCGGGCCATGCCGGGCTTGACGACGAGGAACATCAGGGCGACGTAGAGGGCGCTCAGCGACAGGACCTGGGCGAGGTCACGCGAGCTGCCCGAGGTCACCAGCGCGGAGACGTACGCGAGCATGCACCAGGCGAGGATGTCGTCCACGGCGGCGCTCGCGAGCGCCAGGGTGCCGACGCGGGTGTGGCCGAGGTTGCGGTCGGTGATGATGCGGGCGAGCACCGGGAAGGCCGTCACGGACATCGCGGCGCCCATGAAGGTGGAGAAGGTCGTGAAGGAGATGTGGTGCCCGGCCACCGTCTTGTGGTGCGGGTAGAGGAAGACGGCGACGAGCACGCCGAGCCCGAAGGCACACGCGATCGACGACATCGACACGGCGGCGGCGAGCCCGCGGTGCGGGCGCAGAATGCGCTTCTCGAACTCCCACCCCACCATGAACATGAACAGGGCGAGACCCACGTTCGACACCGCGGAAAGCATCGGTCTCGATTCGACGGGGAAGAGTTTGTGCGTGAGATCGCCGGGGAACTGCCCGAGAACACTGGGCCCGAGCACGATACCGGCGAGCACCTCGGCCATGACCACCGGCTGGCGAAAGCGCGGGGCGATACTGCCCAGGGCGAGTCCGACCAGCAGCACGAAGGCGATACCGGCCATCATGATGGCGATCTGTAAATCGGCGTGCGGGGCGAGCGAATGCAGCGCAATGGTCGTCATGTGAGCGGATCTCCTCGGGAGGCCGCCGTACCGCGCGGGCCGCACGGATCCGGCGGGAGCGGTCACAGCGGTCGTAGTGGTCAACGGGCGGTGCGGTGGAGCCGGTTGAGCACACGCAAGAGACGGACGCGGCGACGCGCCGACACACGCCGGGCCGAAATGTGACGCGACGGAGACGGAAGGGGGGCGACTGCCTCCGGACGTCTCCGGAGGCAGCGAGTGTAATTTGCCGGGGGCACGGCCGTCTACGATTATCGGACGACGGCGGATTCCCGCCAGAGCGGAGACCGCAGGCCGGAACGGGTGCGTGTGAGCGGTTATCCCGCGATTCATGAATTCCTCACACGGAGGTGTGAATTCATCACATCAAACCGATGAATCCACCCGGTTGCACGCAGCGTACGGTGCACCCGTCCGCGGACCGTCCGCGCCAGGCCGACCCCCCGAGGAGCGCGTCATGGACAGCCGCCGTTTCGGCGACATCGTCGTCACCCCGCCGAACCTGGACTCCCCCGGTTCCCGCCTGAGCACCGTCTCCTTCCTCGACACCTCCCGCGGCACGATCGAGGACTTCCAGTACGTCGGCGAGCGACTGCGCGATCTCGATCTGACCTCGACACGCCTTCTCTGCGGCCGCCTGGCCGGCGTCGAAGCCGACCGCGGGCAACTGGAGGACACCCAGCTCCACTCGGTCGAACTCACCGGCTGCACGGTCACGGCGCTGCGGTGCACCGGCAGCAGGTTCAGCCGGGTGGTCTTCCGCGACTGCACCTTCACGGGTGCCACCTTCGAGGACTGCACGTTCGACAACGTGCTCTTCGACGGCTGCCGCCTCGACTACGCCACCTTCGCCGGGGTCCGCGCGATCGGGCCGCTCGTGTTCACCGCGTGCTCCCTCGTCGAAGCCGAGCTGACCGGCAGCGACCTCGCCGAGGAGACCGCCCTCGACCGCTGCACCCTGCGCAGGACCATCTTCGGCGCGGGCGACTACCGCGGGACGGACCTGCGGGGCAGCGACCTGACCACGTTGGTGGGCGTCGGCAACCTCACCGGCGCGGTCGTCAGCTCCGGCCAGGAGCACCAGCTCGCGCAGGCGTTTCTGGCCGCCATGGACCTCATCGTCTCGGACGAAGGACGGTGAACGGCCCGGTGCGTCACGTCGTCGGGGTCCAGCCGGGGAGGGTGGGGAGGAGGGTTTCGGCCACGTGGAGGAGGGTGGAGTCGTCCGGGGGGAGGGTGCCGTCGGTGTGCCAGAGGGTGATCTCGAAGGACGTGCCGGAGCCCTTCGGGTCCATCGCCACCGACAGGACGGTGGCCGGGGCGCCGGTCGCGTTGCTGCCGACGGCGCCGCTGGAGCGGGGCAGCAGGCTGATCTTCATGGCGTGGTCGGCGTAGGAGAACGCGGGGTGGCCGAGGACGGTGCGCTGGTGCGCGTCGGCGCCGAAGATCTTCACCTCCTGGGCCATCGGGAGGTTGCGGTAGGTCGCGGCCAGGTTGACCGTCCACGTCGGGAACGAGACCTGGGCGTACGGGCCGGACAGGCCGCCGCCGTCGGTGGGCGGGGTGCTGCCGCTGGTCGTGGTGGACCGCGCCTTCTCCCCCGGGATGCCCAGCAGGTCGTCCAGGTCGGGGACGAACAGCAGCTCGCACAGCTGCGCCCCGGACAGGTACGGGGACTTCTTCCCCGCCGCGGGCTTGCTGCACGTCGCGGCCGGGGCACCGGACGCGCTCTCCTTGTCGGAGCGGGTGTGCTGGTAGAAGAGCAGCGCGCCGCCCAGGCCCCCGATCAGCGCCACCGCCGTGACGACCTGGCCCCACGCACCCGCGCTCTTCCGCCCCGCGCGGCCGTCGTTCTCGTTACCCTCGGACATGTCCCCCCACCTGCGCCGATCCGCGACATGCGGCACCGGGAACGTAACTCGTGGCCTGCGGGCGCACAAGCGGGATCCGTATCCCCGGCCAGGAAAACGGGACGGGAGTTACCGGCGGGGCACCGGAGTTGGCAGACTCCTCGTCATGGACCTGATCGCGACGGGCCGCGAGGCGGACGTGTACGCCGTGAGCGAGGGGTGGGTGCTGCGCCGTTTCCGCGACGCGGGCCGCTCCTCCACGCAGGAGGCGCGGACCCTGCGGTGGCTGACCGCCGCGGGCTACCCCGTACCCGCCGTGCACGCCACGGACGGGACCGACCTCGTCATGGAGCGGCTGCACGGCCCCACCATGTCCGAGGCGCTGCACCGGCAGCCGTGGCGGGCCACGGAGTTCGGGGAGGTGCTCGGGCGGCTGCACCGCGAACTCCACGAGCTGCGCGCGCCCGACTGGCTGCCGCCGATGGACGGGGGCGGGGACGGGGACGCCCGGATCCTGCACCTCGACCTGCACCCGGAGAACGTGCTGCTCACCGCGGACGGCCCGCGTGTCATCGACTGGTCCAACGCGCGGGCCGGGGCGCCCGAGGTGGACGTCGCCATGACGTCGGTCATCCTGCGCTGCCTCGAACTCCCCCTGGCCGCACGGCTCGTGCTGCGCGCCCTGCTGCGCGCGACGAACCGCGCCGCCGGTGCCGACGTCCACGCCGGTATGCCCGCCGCGACCCGCCACCGCCTCGCCGACCCGACCCTCAGCCCTGCGGAGATCCGCCTCGTGGAGGAGCTGCGGCAGCGCTACGGGTGAGGGTGCGGCGGGAGCCGAGCGCGAGCGCCTTACGCGCTCAGGCCCGCCCGTCCCCGTCCCCCTCCTCGTCGTCCTCGTCGCCGTCCTCCGCCGCGTACGGGTGGACGAAGCCGTCGGCGGACAGCGGGGTGAACCAGTCGGCGACGGGGGCCGGGTCCGCGGTGGCGTCCAGGCCCGCGGCGAAGTCACCGAAGGCGGTACGGACTTCGGCGTCCAGCAGGCCGTAGAGGTCCGCGGTCGCCTCCGCCCGGTCCAGCAGCAGCCGCATGAGCAGCCGCTCGGCCGGGCACGCCGGGGGCGCCGGAGGGGCGGGCAGCGGCTGGGCGAGACGGCCCGTCATCGTCACCGCGGTGGTGACCAGGCGGCGGACGAACAGCACGTCGTAGTGGCCGGTGTACTCCGCCGGGAGGTCGTCCAGGACGAGGAAGGGCTCCCCGCGCCCGGCGCACCCCGGACCCGCGGGCTCCAGCCGCCCCAGATCCGCGAACAGCTCGTCGACGAGCAGGTGGACGCCGTAGACGAGGGCGCCCGCGGCGATCTCCGCGGCGCCGCCCGCGGTGTGCGGGAAGGCCCGCAACTGCGGGGCCATCGCGCGCAGCCTGCGCCGCATCGCGTGCGCCTCCGCGCTGCCCAGCCCGTCCGCGCCGCCCGCGCCGCCCGCGCCGACCGCCTGGTGGGTGTGGGCCGCGTACCGGCGGGCCCGCTCCGCGGGGTCGGACGGCGGGGCGTCCGGGCCGTCCGCCGCGTCCAGGCTCTCCTGGGCGATGCCGTCGTGCAGTTGCACCTCGCACCGGGTGACCACCCAGTGCGCGAGCAGCCCGCTGCGGGCGAGCAGCGCCGTCATGACGGCGTGCACGCCGTCCTCCGCGGGCTCCAGCCCCGGGGCGTCCACGACGACTCTGAGCAGCGCGCCGCGCGGGTGCCCGGCGATCACCCGGTCGAGGAGCGTGACGTCGGAGCAGTCGGGGTCCAGCGCGTCGAAATGCCGCTCCAGCAGGCTCACCGCGCCCTCGCACTGCAGCGCGTCCAGGGCGGGTGCACTCGCGGGAATCGCCGCGTCGACCGTCACCGCGTACGTCATGAGGCCGCATCGTTCCCTATGCGCCCGTCCCGGCGGGCCGGAACGTCTCAACTGGTGGACGCCCGTGGGGGACTCTGGTATTGCGCGGCGGCTCCGCCACGGAGGGAGGGATTCCTCCGCGGCGCGCGGCGCTCCCTTTCCGGGAGCATCACGTCGTCGACGTCAGGGTCGCGTAGATGATGATGTTGTCGGGGTGGTGCCCCGACACGAGCGGCCCGCCGCAGGTGATGACGCGCAACTCAGCGCCCGCCGTGTCGCCGTAGACGCGGGCCGTCGGGAAGCGGGTCTTGGAGACCTGCTGGAGCGCGCGGACGGTGAAGACCGCGCTCGTACCGTCCGCACGGGTGACCGTGATCGTCGCACCGGGGTGGATCTTCGCGACGCCGGCGAGGACCGCGGGGCCCTCGACCGTGTCGAAGTGGCCGACGAGCACCGCGGGGCCGCGTTCGCCCGGCGTGACACCGCCGTCGTACCAGCCGATGCGGTCGGCCTGGGCGACGCTCGGCACCTGGAGGGTGCCGTCCGGGGCGAGGCCGAGACGCAGGACGGGGGCGGTGTCGATGCCCGCGGCCGGGATGCGGACGCGCACGGGCAGGGAACGGCCCAGCGGCGCGGGCGGCGCGGTGGCCGCCGCCGAGGCCGGGGGCGAGGCGGAGGACGGGCCCGACGGCGGCGGGGACGGGGGTGTGGACGGCGCCGTGATGTTCGCCCCGCGGTTGTGCGCGGCCGTGTCCGCGCCCCCCGCGTCGAGCCCGCGGGCCAGCGTCCAGCCGCCCACGGCGAGAGCGGCGAGGGCCGCGCAGGCCGTCCACGTCAGGCGGCGGCGCGCGGCGCCCCCGGCGGGGGAAGCGGCGTTCATGGTCGGCTCCTTGCGCAGGTCGGCCCGGTCGCGGGTGCGGGGCGGCGCGGCCCCTCCCGGCGGCAGGGCCGGACGGTGTGCGGCTCCTCCTGCCGGGGACGGGCCGGGGGCAGGCCGGGGGCAAGCCCATCCCGTGGGGGCGGGCCCACCCGTGGAAGCGAGCCCACCCGTGGAAGCGGGCCCACCCGTGGAGGCGGGCCCACCCCGTGGAGGCGGGCCCGCCGGGGCGTGTCAGGCCGTGGGGGACGTGTGGCGGCGGCGGAGGGCGACGTAGGAGAGGCCGGCCGCTCCCGCGAGGGCGAACGCGGAACCCGCGGCGACGAGCGTGACGTTCACGTGACCGCCGCTCCCCGTGGTGCCCGCGGCGACCGAACCGTCCGGCACGACCTTGGTCTGGTGCGTCGCGGTGGGCGTCGCGGACGGGGTGGGCGTCGCGGCGGGGGCGCAGCCCGCCGGAAGCGCGGGGAAGGGCGTGTTGTGCCAGGGGGTCGGGCCGCCCTCGGCACGGTCCTGGAAGACGGGCTTCGCGGTGTCCGCGTCCTTGATGCGGATGCCGTCCGCCTCGTCCGCCGGGTGGGCACGGTCCAGCGTGCTCCACGCCTTGCCCTTCTCGTCCCGCAGCACGGCCTTCGGTCCGTCGGGGCTGTTGACGAGGTCCACCGTCCAGCCGCCGATGTGCGACACCACCTTCTGCGTCACCGTGCAGCCCTGCACGACGGGGCCGCCGATCGGCGTGTCCGGCCCGGTGCCGGAGTCGGAACCGCCGCCGGTGCCGGGGTCCGTGCCGGTGCAGCCCGCCGGGAGCGCGGGGAAGGGCGTGTCGTGCCAGGGGGTCGGGCCGCCCTCGGGGCGGTCCTGGAAGACGGGCTTGGCGGTGTCCGCGTCCTTGATGCGGATGCCGTCCGCCTCGTCCGCCGGGTGGGCGCGGTCGAGGGTGGCGACCGCCTCGCCCTTCTCGTTCTTCAGGACGGCCTTCGGTCCGTCGGGGCTGATGGTCAGCTCGACCGTCCAGCCGCCGAAGGTGGACGGGACGGTCGTGGTGACGACGCACGACGGGTCGGACGTCTTCGGGGAGCCGCTGCCCCCGGCGGAGGTGTCGGCGAAGGCACCGGCCGCGGGCAGCAGGACCGCCCCGGCGAGCGCGGCCGTGACGACGGCGGCGCGCAGCGTGGTGCGGCGGGCGCGACGACGCGAGGACGGGGACGACGGCGAAGGCGAGGGCGAGGACAAGGACGGCGGCAGGACAGACACGGGAATCCCCCCAGGGACACGGGCGCGCGCGAGCGCGAGAAGCAGAAAAAGGTGGTGGTGGTGGTGCGATGCGCGCCGCGCTGGCATCCGTACCGGTCTCCCCTCCGGCCCACGCGCTGGCGATGGCCAAAGCTTTTCAGCCGGTTGACCTGGGCCGAACCCTGAATCGTCACCTCCACGTAACAGCCGTTCACGACCCCGCCACCCGGGCGCACGCCTCCCGCAACCGGCGGGCCGCGGCGTGGTCGGGGCGCCCCCGCCGCGGGCACATCCGCCTCACCGGCCCCCACAGGGAACACGCACGTCACCGCCCCCGCGGGCGGGGCGGGCGGCGCCAAGAACGGTGCTGGTTTCAACCGGGGGTTCACCGGTGGGCGGCGCGGAGTTCACCGGGGACCGCCACCTTCGGGGGCATGACTTCACGATCCCTCCTCACGCGCCGGCGTACGCGCGTCGCCCTGGCGATCGGCGTGGCCGTCGCCGTCGCGGGCGCGGGCACCGCGGCGGCCCAGGGCGCCGGGTGGCTCTCCCCGTCGCACGACTTCCGCGCGAACGCGGACGCGTACTCCACGCACGGCGGCCGCACCCTCACCGGTGACGTGCTGCGCAACGACTCCGGCGCGACCGCGGTCGTCCGGCACACCGCCCCCTCGCACGGCGCGCTGACGATCGGCGCGGACGGCGGCTTCAGCTACCAGCCGCAGGCGGGCTTCAAGGGCACCGACACCTTCACGTACACCACCACCGACGCGGTGGAGCTGTTCGAGGACACGAGCGCGAAGGGCACCCCGCTGGCGCCGCTCGCGCAGGTCAAGGGGCCGAACGGCACCACCACGCAGCTGTCGGGCGAGGGCTACGGCTCGTCGCTGACGCCCGTCCCGCACAAGAACGGCTACTTCTACGGTCTGACCGACCGCGGCCCGAACGCGGACGCCCCCGACGGCAACAAGTCCGAGATGCTGCTGGACTTCACCCCGCAGATCGGCGAGTTCCGGCTCGTCGGCGGCAAGGCGGAGCTGGTCAAGCAGGTCCTGCTCAAGGGCCCGAAGAACCTGGGCGGGGTGAAGTACAGCGGGCTGCCGCCGCACGACACCGCCGAGGTCATCGACGACGTCGCCAAGACCAACGCCAACGGCGGCACCCCCGTCCCCGTCGCGCGCGACGCGTACGGCTACGACTCCGAGGGCCTGGTCGCGCTGCCCGACGGCACCTTCTGGGTGTCGGACGAGTACGGCCCGTACATCACGCACTTCGACCCCAACGGCTACGAGCTGGGCCGCCTCACGCCCTACCGCGACAGCGTGGACAACGCCAAGCACAAGATCCTCGGCTACCTGCCCGCCGAGCTGGCCAACCGCGCCACCAACAAGGGCATGGAGGGCCTGACCGTCAGCCCCGACGGCCGGACCCTCGTCGGCATCATGCAGTCGGCGCTCCAGCAGCCGGACCTCGGCAGCACCAAGGCGAAGAACGTCGCACCGACCCGTATCGTCACGGTCGACCTGCGCACCTTCGCCACCAAGCAGTATCTGTACCTGCTGGACGACCCGGACGAGACGGGCAACGCCAACAGCGAGATCACCGCGCTGTCCGGCACGAAATTCCTGGTCGACGAACGGGACGGCAACTACCAGCCGTTCGCGAAGAAGACGCTCTACACCGTGGACGTCAACGGCGCGACCGACGTCACGGGCCTGACCATCGGCGGCAAGTCGCCGGAGGCCTTCGTCGGCAAGGACGGCACGAACGACGCGCTCGCCGCGCTGACCGCCGCGGGCGTCAACGTCGCCCAGAAGCAGCAGACGCTGGACGTCGGCACGCTGGTCAGCCAGCTCGACCCGACCGGCGGCTTCTTCGCGCACGACAAGGTCGAGGGCGTCGCGACGACGGACGGCGGCCGGACGCTGTACCTGTCGAACGACGACGACTTCGGCATCGACACCATCGCCGTCGATCCGGACGGCACGTGGACGGTCCACCAGAAGGTGCTGCCCTCGACGGGCGCCGAGGACAGCGGCGAGATCCTCAAGGTCGACACGACCAAGCTGCCGGCCGTGCTGAAGACCGTCACCGTCACCATCACCGTGCGCTGAACCGACACGCGCACCGGGCCCGTCTCCCCCGCAGGGGGGCGGGCCCGCGGGTCATGGGCCGGAACGTCACCGGCTGTTCACCCTCCGCGGGTGTCATCTCCCGCGGGCCGCTGCCGAAATGGACCGCCTCGCGGGCAACGGGGCTTTCCGGCAGCGCACTTGGGGGGCTGACCGGTCATGGGTGGGCTGCGGATCGAGAACGACGGCGCCGAGGACATCCGCCCCGGCGACTACACCGACCCCGACCCCGACCGCGGCCTCACCGTGCTCTTCCCCGGCCGCCGGGTGCAGAGCGCGGCCGTCACCCAGCCCGACCCCGGCAGCCTGATCGGCCACTTCCGGATCGCGCCGGGCACCACGGGTGTACGGCACGACGACGACAAGGTCCACCTGCCGCGGGTGCCGCTCAACCCCGGTGAGCACTACAAGCTGCTCATCCGGCTCACCGGCGGCCCGGTCAACTCCCCCGTCACCCTCACCGGCGGCATCGCGGGCGGCAAGGTCAAGCCCAACCGGTCGGTGCCCATGGACGGGAAGCCGCCGTCCTTCCCGCGCCCCGCGCGCTTCGTCACCGTGCTGCTCACGGTGTGCGTCACCGTGCTCGCCGCGATCATCGTCGTCGCCGAGAACTCCCCGCCGCCGATGGACTGCGCCTCCGGCCACCTGACCGTCACCGGTTCCACCGCCTTCGCGCCCGTCATGCGCGCGGTCGCCGCGACGTACGACGACGAGTGCCCCGGCGCTGCCGTCACCGTCGCCGCCGACGGCAGCGAGAAGGGCGTACGGCAACTGTCCGCCGACGGCGCCGACGGCGGCGCCCGACGTCCTCGCGATGTCCGACGGCCCCTCCGCGAGGGGCGGTTCACCCGCGCTCAAGGACAATCTCGTCGCCGTCATCTCCTTCGACGTCATCGTCAACCCGGATGTGCCGGTGCGGAATCTGTCCACCACCGACATCCGGCGGATCTTCGGCGGCCAGGTCACCGACTGGCAGCAACTCGGCGGCCCCCCGCTGCCGGTCCGGCTCGTCAGCCGCAGCGCCGACCCCGGCACCCGCGACATCTTCAGCGCCAAACTCCTGGGCCACCGGGGCGAACCCGCCTACACCTCGCACGACTGCGCCACCAGGAACAACCCCGACGACCTCGTCGTGCGCTGCGAACGCGACACCACCGACGAGGTGGTGACGTCCGTCGCCCAGGTGCCCGGTGCGATCGGCTACGCCGAGGCCGGTGCCGCGCGGGCCGCCCGCGGCGTGCGGGCCGTCACCATCGACGGCGCCTCCCCCGAGCAGCCCCGCTACCCCTTCACCGAGATCGGGCACGCCTACACCTACGGCTACCCCGCGCCCGGCTCGCTCGCCGCGAGCTTCCTCGACTTCACGCTGCACGGGGCGGGCATGTCACTCATGGCACCGGGCGGACACGTGCCCTGCTACTCCCCGGCGGGATACCTGCGGTGCGGGTCCCCGCCCGACAACAGCCCCACCGGCAAGACCGGTTGAGCGCCCCCGGGCCCTACACGCCGTTCGCGAACGGCGGGGCGACCTCCGCGAGCGTGCCGTCCGGCTGGAGACCGTAGAAGCGCGCCGGGGGCATCGACCCGACCAGCCGCCGGATCTCCGCCGCCCGCTCCTCCGGCGTCGGGCCCGCCGGGTCCCGCAGCGCGAATCCGCGCAGCGGCACCACCCCCGGGGTGACGTCCGCGCGGCCGGGAGAGCCCTCCAGGGTGAAGCCGAAGAGGGCGCGCAGCGCGTCGTCGCCGAACTCCAGCGGGTGGAAGGGCAGCGCGTACGGCTCCTCCTCCGCGTCCTCGTCGGGCCACGGCACGATGTCCGCGGGGCGGTCACCGGCCCAGTAGGGGCGCTCGAAGGGCAGCGGCTCACCGATGTCCTCGGTGATCCCGCCCTCCGGGGAGACGCTCAGCGAACGCACGAGCACACCGTCCTCCCACACCGCGAAGGCCAGCCAGTCGACGACACTGTGCATGGCGTGCAGCACCAGCCGCCGCCCCCGGCTCGCCTCGACCAGCCGGGCGGGCAGCTGGGAGGGGAAGTCCAGCATCACGCCCTTGTCGCACACCAGGTCCAGGCCGGGCCAACTCCCGGCGAACGCCGTGCCGTTGGCGGGATAGGTGTCGTCGAGAGTGCCGTCCGGGGCGGGGGTGAGCACCCACCCCGGGTAGAGCCGCCGCATGAGCGCGTACGTCCGCTCCCGGTCCGGCTCCCCCGCCGCCGCCACCTGCCGCAGCGCGTCCGGTACGGCGCCGTCGGCGTACCCGAGCAATCCGGTCTTGGCTCCCACGGTCTCTTCCCCCTGTGCTGTGTGCTCGTGCGGTGTGCTGGTGGTGTGCGCGTGCGGTGTGTGCCGGGCGTGCGCGTCCCGCGTGTTCGGTCCCGGCCCCGCACCGTATCCGGCCGCACTGTCAGTGCCCGAATCCGCCGGTGGGGAGGGGTGATGGGAGCCCTAGACGCCGCCGAGAGCGGCTTCCTCGCGGTCGAGGTCGAGTTGGAGTCGGCGCCGGGTGGTGTCGCTGATGCGGTGGCCGTCGTAGAGGCGGAGCAATTCTTCGCGTTGGACGATGATGGCCTCCTGGCGGAGCTGGCGGTAGGCCTCGTCCGCAGTGTTTCCGTGGCCGTTACCGTCGCCGCCCCCGTCCGTACGCTCCAGGCGGTCGGCGAAGGCGCGCCGGGCGCGCTCCACCGCCGTGCCCGGCACGGCCTCCAGCTCGGCGAGCACATCGACGTGGGCCAGGGCGGCACGGCTCAGCGCCTCCCGCGCGACGGCCTCCTCTCGGGCGGTGTGCTCGGGCTCCAGCGCCAGACCGGAGCGGCCCACCACCCCGGCGAGGGTCAGCCCCTGCACGACGAGGGTGAGGACGACGACGGCCGTGGTGAGCACCAGGACCAGCGGCCGCCCGTCCAGCGGCGTCCCGTCGTCCGCGGTCAGCGGGATCGACAGCGCGGCGGCGAGCGGCATCACCCCGCGCGTCCCGGCCCACGTCACGACCCCGGCGGCCCGCCACGACAACCGCCCCGCCGCCCCGGCCGGCCGCACCCCCCGCGTCAGCGGCAGCGCCCACAGCACCCGTACGGCCAGCAGCACCGCGGCCAGCCCCAGTGCCTGCACCGGCCACCACTGACTGCCCGCGGGAAGATCCTCCACCAGCGCGGGCAGCTCCAGCCCGATGACGCCGAAGACGACACTCTCCAGCAGGAACACCACCACCGCGTAGACCGCGTGCACCTGGAGCCGTATGTGCGCGTCGCTCAGCTTCTGCCCCGTGCGCCCCAGCAGCACCCCCGCGACGACGACCGCGGTCACCCCCGAGGTGTGCGCCGACTCGCCCAGCACATAAGCCGCGTACGGGGTGACCAGCGCGATCACCGTGTCCAGCACCGGATCGGTGGTACGCCGCCGGATCAGCCACACCACCCCGGCGACCGCCCCGCCGACCGCGGCCCCGCCACCGCCCAGCAGCAGGAACTCCCCACCCGCGGCAGGCACGCTCACCGCGCCGCCCACCGCCACCGCCAGGCCCACCGCGACCTTGAACAGCACCAGCGAGGTCGCGTCGTTGAACAGGCTCTCCGCCTGCACCAGCACCTGCACCCGGCCCGGCAGCGCGAGCCGCCGCCCCAGCGCCGTCACCGCCACCGGATCGGTACTGGCCAGCACCGCCCCCAGCACGAACGCCATCTCCGGGGGCAGCCCCGTCACCGCCACGGCCACGAACCCGATCGCCGCCGCCGACGCGAAGACCAGCCCCAGCGCGAGCACCGTCACCGGCCGCCACACCATCCGCAGATCCCGCAGCGACAACTCCTCCGCGGACGCGTACAGCAGCGGTGGCAGCACCACCAGCGCGATGGCCTCCGGCGGCAGATCGAGCGCCGGCACCCCCGGCACGAGCGCCACCCCGACCCCGGCCAGCACCAGCACGGACGGCGCGGGCAACTGCCACCGGCGCGCGAACGTCGCCACCACAGTGCCCAGAACGACCAGCAGAAGAACGACCCCTACAGCGTGCACCTTGCGTACGACCCCATCACGGCGGAGGGCCGACCGCCGCACTTGCGCGACCGCCGCACCCTCGCCGACCAGGCTTCCCGGCACACCGGGGCTCATTTTATCGGAATCTTTACGCCCCCCGACGGGCGGAGCGTCCGCGCCACCGCGCGGGGCCCTCGTTTTTCCGCCGCCGCGCCGGGCTCCCGTTTTTAGGGGCGCGGGGAACTGCGCTCCCCCAGAGCTTCGCCTGGGAGGTGCCCCCAGCCCACCACCGGCCGGTGGTCCGGCACGGACCGAACTGCCCCATCGGGTCGGTGACGACCCGCGCCACGTGGGTGGCTGAGCGCGCAGTTCCCCGCGCCCCTGAAAAACGAGGGCCGCCCTACGCGAGGGCGGGCTGTTCCGGCGCGGCCGGGGAGGGTGCGGGGCGGCGCGACCAGTGGGTCGCGATCACCGCACACACCGCGAGCTGCATCTGATGGAAAAGCATCAGCGGCAGAATCGCCAGCCCGGCCCGCGGGCCGAAAAGCGCCGCGGCCATGGGCAAGCCCGTGGCCAAACTCTTCTTCGAGCCGCAGAAGACGATCGCGATGCGATCCTCCTCCGGGAAGCCGAGGCGCCGCGCGGCGAGCGACGTCGCGCCGAGGGCGACCGCGAGCATCACCGCCTCCAGGAGGAGGAGCGCGGCCAGGCGCGGCAGGGTCACCTGGTGCCAGATGCCCTCGGACACGCCTTTGCTGAAGGCCGTGTAGACGACCAGCAGGATGGACACGCGGTCGAGGCGTCCGAGGACGCGTTTGTGGCGGGTGACGAAGCCGCTCGTCCAGCGGCGCAGCAGCTGCCCCGCGAGGAAGGGTGCGACGAGCTGGAGGCCGAGCGCGGCGAGGCCGTCCGCGGAGAAGCGGACGGTGGAGCCGATGAGCCAGGCCGCGAGCAGCGGGGTGAGCAGCATGCCGAGCAGGCTGCTGTACGTGCCCGCGCAGATCGCCGCGGCGACGTTGCCGCGGGCGGTGGACGTGAAGGCGATCGACGACTGCACGGTGGACGGCACCACGCACAGGAAGAGCAGCCCCGTCGCGAGCTGCGGGCTGAGCAGCGCGGGGGTGGCGGCCGCGCCGACCGCGAGGCCGAGCAGCGGGAAGAGCACGAACGTCGCCGCGACGACGACGGAGTGCAGCCGCCAGCCGCGCAGCCCCTCGACCGCCTCGCGGGCGGAGAGCCTGCTGCCGTAGAGGAAGAAGAGCAGCCCGATCGCGAGGTCCGCCGCGTCCCCGGCGGCGACGGCCGCGCCGCCCTCGGCGGGCAGCACCGCGGCGAGGGCGACCGTACCGGCGAGGGCGGCCATGTACGGATCGGCCACCCGCCGCAGCACGCCGACCCGCCGCCCGCCGGAGGCGCCGGGGCCCCCCGACGTGCCGGAGCCGGAACCCGCCGCCCCCTGCGCGGAGGAGCCGCCACCCCCGAACGTGGCGGAGCCGCCGCCCCCGGGCGTACCGGACGCCGCGGCCCCCGCCCCCCGGTGGGAGGAGCCCCGGCCGCCGGGCGCGCGGGAGGCCGGGGCCCGCCCTGTCGGGCGGGAGTCCGGGCTGTGCGGACCCGCGTGCGGTGAGCCGGAGCCGGGGTCGGGGCTCGGCTTCGGCGGCCGGGGCGGTACGGGCACCTCAGTCGTCTCCTTCCGGTTCCTCCGGTGCGGACGCGGGCTGCGGGCCCGTGCCGTCGGAGGGTTCGTGGGTGACGTCGATGTCGCCGCCGTCCCCGTCGTGGTCGCTGCCGGCCGTGCCCTTGCTGTGCAGCATCGTGTTGAGGGTCCGGTCGACCTCCAGCCAGGAGTCGGCGTTGGAGTTGTCGATGACCAGGAGCCCGTTGTTGTCGCCGTGCGTCTGCTCGGGCTGCTCGGGCTCGTCGTCGTCACGGCAGCAAGGGGGTGCGGCGGGCGCGGGGTTCGTCCCGCCCGCCGCCGTACCCGTCGTCGTACCGCCGCCCTCGGCGGCGAACGCCGGGGTCCATCCGGCGCCCGCCGCCAGCAGGCCCGCCGCCAGCAGGGAGGCGACGCCCGCCCGGCGTGCGGCCGTTCGGCCGGGACCGGCGTGCCTGCCGCTCATCGCGCGCGCCCCGCTCAGACGCCGACGGGCGCGCCGACCGGCGTGCGGTCGTGCGGGACGCCCGAAGTGCCGTGGTGGCGGCTGATGTTGCGCTCCAGCAGCTGGGTGGAGCCGGCGACACCGACCGCGCCCGCGCCGCGTACCTCGGGCAGCCGCCCGTCCGCCTCCTTCAGGCCGGTGAGCGCGTTCTCGATCGCGGTGTGCGCGGCGAACAGGCACGGTGTGCTGTAGATCGCGACGTCCACGCCGAGGTCGGTGAGTTCGGTCAGCGACAGCCGCGGGGACTTGCCGCCGCCGATCTGGTTGAAGAGCAGCGGCTTGTCGCCGATCACCTCGCGGATGCGGTGGATCCACTCGACGCTGCGCACCCCGTCGACGAGCACGACGTCCGCGTCCGTCTCGGCGAGCGCGGCGGCCCGGCGCAGGATGTCGGACTCCTCGGTGGCATCGGTACGGGCGACGACCAGCAGGTCGGTCCGGCTGGCGAGGACCAGCTCCAGCTTCTCCAGGTACTCCTCCAGCGGCAGCGTGAGCTTGCCGTCGGCGTGCCCGCAGCGGCGCGGCCGCTTCTGGTCCTCCAGGATGACGCCGGACGCGCCCGCCCGCTCCAGTCGCTGCACGACGTGGCAGGCGACCTCCGGGTCCACGTAGCCGTCGTCGATGTCCACGAGCAGGTGGTGCGTGGGGAACGCGAGCCGCAGCCGTTCGGCGAAGGCGACCATGTCCGGCCAGGCGATGAAGCCGATGTCGGGGAGGCCGTAGTAGGAGGCGGCGAATCCGAATCCGGAGACGAAGAAACCGTTGTAGTGCTGGGCTGCGATAGAGGCGGAATACATGTCGTAGACCCCGATGAGCGGGGTGGTCCCGGCGGAGGCGATCTCGTTCCGCAGGACGGTTCCGTACTGCACGCGTTCTCCCTGGCTGGCTGTGGTGGTGGCAGGCATCGGGCATGCGGGGACGTGCCGCGCGCACGCACGAGGGCATGCGCAGGGCATGGACGCACGGCATATGCACATGCCGAAAACTTTGCCCAGCTTTGCCGAACTTTGGGACCCGTGCCAAGCTCTGATGGGTTTTGCGGCTCTATCGGGCTATTTCTCGGTGTACCGGGTGGACCGATTCCGATGATCACAACGCCGTGAGGGCGTGCAGCAGCCCGTACGACGCGCCGACGATCGCGGTCAGCCGGTCGTGCCGGGTCGCGAAGCCCGCGACCGCCGTGCGGGTCGCCGGGTGGAAGCCCAGGAAGCACTGCTGGCCGAAGGTCGCGCCCGCGTGGAAGAGCAGCGGGCCGCCGGGCGCCGGGTGCTGGTACCAGGTCAGCGTGTGCACCTCGCCGCGGTGCCGGGGCGTGCGGCGGCGCAGTTGCGGCACCTGCACGTCGCGCAGCGCCCCCGCCCGCGGGTCGAGCAGGGCCTCGGCGTACGTGAGCAGGTCCGCGGGGGTGGCGAGCAGGCCGCCCGCGGGGGCGAAGGCCGCCATGTCGACGGCGGGCACGGGGGTGCGGCCGTTCCCCAGGTACCCGGTGGCCGGGGCCGCCGCGGTGGCCGCGTCCGGGCCGACCCCCGCGCCGGTCAGGCCGAGCGGGCGCAGCACGCGGCGGGCCAGCAACTCGGGGTAGGGGGCGCCGCCCGCGCGCTCCAGGACCGGGCCGAGCAGGGCGATGCCGAGGTTGGAGTAGTGCCAGCGGGTGCCGGGCGCGTGCCGCGGGCGGGTGGCGGCGAGGGCGGCGAGCAGGCGCTCGCGGGTGTACCCGGCGTAGCCGTTGGTCTGCGGGTGCAGGACCGCGGGGGCCAGCAGGTCGCGCGGCACGCGGGGCAGGCCCGAGGTGTGGGTGGCCAGGTGGCGCAGGGTGATGCGGTCGGCGGCGGCGCGGTACGGGCCCGCGCCGCTGTCCGGGAGGTGGGCGGTGAGCGGGTCGTCGAGGGTGAGGGCGCCCGCGCGGGCGAGGTCGGCCAGCAGCAGCACCGTGAACGTCTTGGTGAGCGAGCCGAGCCCGTACGCGAGCTGCTCGCGCCCGCCGCCGCCCGTATCCGTACCGCCCGTCGTGTAGGTGCGGCGGCCCGCGCGGCTGACGGCGAGGACGACGTCGGGAGCGCGGACGCGTGCCACGGCGGCCTGCGCCAGCGGGACTTCGGGGGCCGTGGCGGAGGCGGTGGTGGGCGGCGGGAGGGTCGCCGTCACGCCGCCACGTCCGCGGACAGCGCGCGCGAGGTGGCCATCGCGGACGCGAACGCCGCGACCAGCGTGGGGTGGTGGACCTCGTCGAAGACGGTGGCCGGGTCGCCCTCGGGCAGCGCGCCGCGCACCGGCATGGCGCCGTCGGGGCCCTGCACGGCGGCGTACCGCTCCCACAGCGAGGGGTCCAGCGCGGGGCGCGGCAGGCACGCGTCGACCACCAGCAACTCGCCGACCAGGTCCCAGTGTTCGAGTTCGGCCCAGTCCTCCAGCCACGCGGGCAGGTAGCGCGCGAGGTAGTCGGCGACGGCGGGCGGGATGCCGTCCGGGTCCGCGCCCCAGTCGGTGAGATGGAAGACGGTGTGCGTGATGTGGTAGGCGATGTGCAGCTGTACGGTCCACGGTTCGGGCGTGCGGCCGAGCCAGGTCGCCGCGAGGGCCTGCTCCCGGTCGCCGCTGGGCATCAGCCCGATCTTGCGCTCGGCGTTGAGCACCCCGAGCCGCCGGTTCGGCATCATCTCCAGGGCCTGCCAGCTCACCGTCGTGCGGGCGAGGTTGATGGCCGCCTCCAGGCCGGGGTGGCGGTGGCCCAGCTCGTGCAGGCTCGCGTAGATCTCCAGCGGGACGGGCGACATCGGCTCCTGGCGCTGGAGTTCGGCCAGCAGGTTGCCGCCGTCGAGCAGGTCGCGCCACGCGAAGTCCAGCAGCCGTGTGGAGGCCTCGTGCTGCCGCGAGCCCGCGACGCCCTCGCGCGCGAGCACCCGCATGTTGACCGCCAATTCGCCGACCGGCTTGAGCCGTTCGACGATCCCGCGGCCCGTGGCGCGGTCGTCGTCGGTGAGCCGGAAGTGCTCGCGGTTGGCGTCCAGCCAGGCCAGCGCCCGGTCGCCGACGGCGTGCAGCAGCGCGGGAGATGCGGCGCTCGCGGTCACGGTGTGGCCTCGCTTTCCATGGATGCTCGGGCGAGCGTGGCCGCGAAGACGGCCACGAGGGTGGAGTGGTAGCAGGCGAGGAAGGTCTCGTGCTCCGTCGCGCCCGGCGGCGGCGGGTCGCCGCTCTCCGGCACGGCGCCGTCGGGGGTGCGGGCGGCGGCGAAGCGGGCCCACATCTGCGGGTCCGGCGGGCACCCCGGCAGGCACGCGGCCACCGCCAGGAACTCGCCCGTCAGGTCCCACAGCCGCTCCTCGGACCAGACCTGCGTCCAGGCGGGCAGCCACAGCCGCAGGTACGCCGCGAGGTCCGCGGGCAGCCGCTCGGGCGCCCGGCCCCAGTCGGTGGTGTGGAAGACGTCGTGCGTGATCCCGTACGCGCCCGTGCGGTCCAGCGCCCACGGCTCCGGGCGCAGCCCCAGGCCGGTACGGGCGAGGACGTCGGCGAAGTCGGCGTGCGGCGGCAGGCCGATACGGGACTCCGCGTTGAGCACGCCGAGCGTGCGGGTGTGGTCGTCGCGGGCGACCCGCCACCGGCGCAGCCCCGTCGTCGCGCCGATCAGCTCCTCGGCCCCCGGATGCCGCAGGCCCGCGCCCGCGAAGACCCCGTACAGCTCCACCGGATACGTCGCCGCGGGCTCGCCGTGCACCAGCTCGGCGAACAGCTCGCCGCCGCGCGCCTCCTTCCACGCGAAGGCGAACAGCTCGGCGGCCGCGTCCCGGACGGCGGACAGCGGATGCAGGGCGACGACGACCCGCATCAGCTCGGCCAGCTCCCCGAGCGGCTTGAGGGTGAGGTTGGGATCGGCGTCGGTCGTGACGTCGGCGGGCAGCCGGAAGCACGGGCGCATGGCGTCGAGCCGGCGCAGCGCCCCGACGGCGACGTCGTCGAGGAGGTGGCCGAGCCCGTCGGCCCCCTCCGCCGGGCTCACCGGGGGCCGCCGCCGGGGAAGCGGCGGGCGGCCGTGGTGTGCAGGGCCACCCGGGGGTCGCCACCGCTCATCCGGTGGACGTACACCAGGCCCGCGTCGAGCCCGAGCGAGCCGGGGACGTCCGGGGCGCGCACCAGCCAGCGCCCGATCCCGGAGGCCTGGAGCCAGTCGCGCCGCCGCACCGCCCGCACGAAGCCGCGCGCGAGGTCGTCCGTCCGCGCGGCCAGGCCCGACGCGAGCGCGGGCGCCAGGCTCGGCAGCGAGAGGGCGGCGAGCTGGGCGGCGCGGTGCGCGAGCTTGGGCCACGGGTCGGTGCGCACCCACACGTCGTCCCCGCCGCCCGCCGCGTCGGTCAGCACGTCCGCGGCCGCGGGCAGATAGGCGCGGGACGCCTCGGCGAGCCCGCGGTAGCTCCACCACGACACGTCGGAGGCGTCGGCCCCCGGCGGGTAGGCGGCCAGCGCCTCCCGTACGAGCCGTGCGTCGGGCGCGTCCCCGCCGCCCCGCGCGGGGTCCGGCCCCAGCGCGTAGGGCGCGAGCACATCCGCGCCCAGTACCCGGATCGCGGCGAGCGCCACCCGGTCGTCCTGTGCGAGAAGGGCCGACAGCGCGTAGGAGCCGCCCTCGCCGTCAAGGGCGAGGGCGACTCCGTTGGCGACATCGGCCACCGCAGCGCTCAGGGGAGAGTTCTCCTGCGCCTGCTCGGCCAATGGTCTCCCCTTGCCGTCAGCGGTCGTCCGTCTTCACGGGCCGGGGGGTCGGGGGCGACACGAGCAGCAGTCCTGCGAGGAGCAGGCCGCCGAAGCACTCGCGGCTGTCGCGGTAGATGCCTTCCGGTTCTGCGGAATCCAGCAGTCCTTCGACCTCAGCGGCGAGCGCCGCCGTCTCGACCGGGGCTGTCAGCTCCGTAGCCATGGGACCATCTCCTTCTTTCCGGTTGGATCTCCAGGCTGACATCGCTGGCATATGCCCGCAAATCGGACAGCGGGGCCCAGTGCTCGCACGGGATTCGCCCTGCTGTCCCAGCGGCCCGGAGCCCGGTCCGGGCCGGTCCGATGTGGTCCGAGCCCTTCCGAGCCGGTCCGGTCAGGTCCGGACGACGGAGAAGCACATGATCCCGGACGGGGTCGGGATCAGCGGGGTGCCCGCGTCGGGGTGGTCGGACAGCAGGCGGTCCACGCGGTCGGCCTCGGGCAGGCGCCACTGGACGCGGTAGGACTCGGCGGCCTGCCGCCAGGCGGCGCGGGCGGCGGCGGCGCGGCCCAGATGCGCCTGGGCGTAACCGAGTTGTTCGAGGACGTCGGCCTCGAAGTAGACGTTGCGGCGGGTGCGGTGGATGCGCACCGCGTGCTCGTAGTGCGCCAGGGCGGAGGCCGGGTCGCCGGTGCGCTGGGCGATGAAGCCGAGGTTGACGGAGGCCTCGGCCTCCGCGTCGGTCTGCTCGTGCGCGCGCGCCAGGACGTACGCGGCCTGCGCGTGGGCGTGCGCCTCGCGGTAGGCGCCGACGTGGGTGGCGGCGCGGGCGGCCGCGTTCAGGGACAGCCCGATCCAGACCGGGTCGCCGAGCGTACGGAAGAGGGCGAGCGCCTGCGTGGCGTCGGCCAGCGACTGGCGGCCCTCGCCCGCGTAGTGGTCGGCGGCGGCCAGGTGGAAGTGCGCCTCGGCCAGGCAGAACACGTCTCCGGCCGCCTCCGCCAGCGCCCTGGCCCGCCGCAGGTGCGGCAGGCCCTCCGTGTGCCGGCCCGCCCGCACACTGGCGCCGCCGTAGCCGCAGCGCACCATGTACGCCGCCTCGGGCTGCCCGGCCAGGTGCGGCAGCGCCGCCAGCGCGTCCCGCCACGACACCAGGTCGTCCCGCATCCTGCCGCGCCGGATGCGGTACGTCATCAGGGCCCACGCCGTCTTCCAGACCACCTCGTGACGGCCGCGCGCGACGGCGTCCTCACGCAGCACCGCGAGGTTGACGTACTCGGTGTCGAGCCAGGCCAGCGCCTCCGTGAGCCCCGTGAAACGCATCGGCCCGGCCCCCTCGACCGGCTCGGGCAGCGCGATGGCCGCCCGCTGCGGGTAGAGCCGGCGCTCGGCCCGGAAGAGGGAGTGCAGGTAGAAGTCGTCGAGCCGGGCACACGCCGCCTCCACCTGCGCGCGCGGCTGCGCCCGGCCCCGCTCGGCCGCGTACAGCCGCACCAGGGCGTGCGTGCGGTAGCGGCCCGGGACCGGCTGCGCCACCAGGTGCGCGTCGTCCAGCTCGCGCAGCAGCGCCGCGGTCCGCTGCGGCGGCTGACCCGTCAGACCGGCCGCCGCCTCCGTGCTGACCTCCGCGTACGGCACCGACCCCAGCAGCGCGAACAGCGCCGCCGCCGGTTCGGACAGCGCCCGGTACGACGACTCCAGCGCCGCCCGCAGGCCCACGAGCGAGCCCTCGACCTCCAGCGCGTCCAACCGGGCGCTCTCGTCGCGCAGTTCGGCGGCCAGGTCGGCGAGCGGGAAGCCGTCCCGGGCGCCCCAGCGCGCCGCCGCGATCGTCAGCGCGAGCGGCAGGCCGCCGCAGCGGTCGAGGATCTCCTCGGCCGCCGCGGGCTCCGCGGCCACCCGCTCCAGCCCCAGGCGCCGGCTGAGCAGCTCGCGCGCGTCGTCGGCGGGCAGCGCGTCGAGCCGGATGCGGCGCGCGTCGTGCGTGGTGGCCAGCCCGTCCAGCCGCCGCCGGCTCGTGACCAGCACGGGGGCCGAGCCGCTGCCCGGCAGCAGCGGCACCACCTGCCGGGTGTCGGCCGCGTCGTCCAGCACCACCAGCATCCGCCGCCCGGCGACCATGCTGCGGTAGAGCGCCGCCTGCGCGTCGAGCGCGGGCGGGATCGCCTCCTGCGGCATCCCCAGCGCCTGGAGGAAGCCCTGCAGGGCGGTGGCCGGATCGACGGGCGGGCCGCCGGAGTCGAATCCGCGCAGGTTGACGTAGAGCTGGCCGTCGGGGAAGGCGGCCGCGTGCCGCCGGGCCCACTCCAGGACGAGGCTCGTCTTGCCCATCCCGCCACCGCCGCAGACGGTGGTGACGACGGCGCACTGGCCCTGTGGGGCCGCGTCTTCGGTGTCGCGCGTCAGCAACTGGGCGGAGATCCGCCGCAGTTCCTCGTCCCGGCCGGTGAAGTGCCGGGTGCCGGCCGGAAGCTGGCGGGGCGTGGGCACGTCGGGCGGCGGGCTCTTGACCCGCGGCACCGGCACCGGGGACGGCACCGGGCGGGCGGCCCCGCGCCGCGTACCCGACACCACGTTGCGCCACTGCTCGCGCCACGCGGCCTGATCCCCGCCGCACGCCTCGACATAGGCGAGGGCGACGTCCAGGGTCGGCAGGGCGCTGCCGCCGGCGGCGCGGGCGAGGGTGGACGCGGAGTAGTGTGCCGCGCGGGCCATCGTCCGGTAGGACGGCGCTCCGGCGGACTGCCGCAAGGCACGTAACTGCGCGGCGAATTCGGCCACCGGCCCGGTCCCGGGATCGACGGCTCGTTCGGGGCGTCCCACCAGCCTCCCCCAGACCGCTAGCCCGTCTTTGTCTCGTCTCCCGCGACAATTCTGCCTGACAACTCATGGGACGGACACGCTGGGACGAGAACCCGCCACCCAGGTGTCGCCGACACGACCGGTCCGCGACGCGCGAAACCGCGGGGTGACGACGGGGCTACGTACCGTAGGGAGTTGCGATGTCGGGGAACCCGCCGGGAAGCCGGACCCAGGACCAGAAGGTGTCGGACATCAGCAAGGCGCGCGAGGACCGGGAGGCGCGCGAGGTCCGGCCGGAGGCGGAGGCGGCGCGGGCCCCGCAGTCCTTACCGTCCCCCGAAGCGCACCGGGCGGCGGGGAACCGGCCCGTGCCCGGCGGCCGGAAGATGCCGCCGCCCCGGCTCGTGCGGATCGTCGAACGGCTCCGCGAGAGCGTCTTCCGGCTGCACCAGAAGATGATGCCGCCCCCCGTCACCATGCTGGAGATGATCACCGCGGGGATGGTGAGCCAGGCCCTCCAGGTCGCCGCCACCCTCGGCATCGCCGACGCGCTCGCCGACGGCCCGCACACCCCGAAGGAGATCGCCCGGACGGTCGGCGCCGACCCGGACGGCGTCCACCGGCTGCTGCGGGCGCTGGCGAGCTACGGCGTCTTCCGCGCCGACCGCTCCGGCCGCTACGCGCTGACCCCGCTCGCGAGCACGCTGCGCTCGGACGCGCAGATGTCGCTGCGCTCGATCGCGATGTTCACCAACGTGCCCGAGCAGCGCGAGCACTGGTCCTACCTGCTGGACGCCGTACGCACCGGCGAACCCGTCATGGAGAAGGTCCGCGGTGTCGACGTCTGGACGTTCTTCGAGAAGAACGAGGAACTGGCCGACGTCTTCAACGACGCCATGAGCGACTTCTCGCACTTCACCCTCGCGCCCGTCACCGCCGCCTACGACTTCACCCCCTTCACCTCCGTCGTGGACGTCGGCGGCGGCCAGGGCGCGATGCTCGCCGCGATCCTGGCGCGGGCCCCGCACACCACCGGCACCGTCTTCGACCTGTCCTCGGCGGTCGCGGGCGCGGAGGACACCCTGCGCGAGGCGGGCCTCACCGGCCGCGGCTCCGTCGAGGCCGGCTCCTTCCTGGAGCACGTGCCGGAGGGCGGCGACTGCTACCTGCTCAAGAACGTCCTCCACAACTGGCCCGACGAGGAGGTGGCGCTGATCCTGCGCAACGTGCGCCGCGCCATCGCCCCCGGCGGCCGCCTCCTGGTCATCGAACTCATCATCCCCGAGGGCAACGGCGCCCACCCCGGCAAGCTCTCCGACCTCGACATGCTCCTCCTGGTCGGCGGCCGCGAACGCACCGAGGCCGAATTCCGCACCCTCCTGACCACCGCCGGCTTCCACCTGGCCCGCACGGTCCCGACGGCGTCCCCGCTGTCGATCCTGGAGGCGACACCGGCCTGACCCCCGCCGGGCCGCACGGCCGCGCACGCGGCCTCCGAGGCCGCCCCGACCGACACCCACGGGGGGTGTCGGCCGGCGGCGGAAAGCACGACGGGCCGCCCGCCCCGGGGAGTTGGGGGGCGGACGGCCCGACGTGCGGGAGGGTCTCAGGCGCCGATGCGCGGCAGGCTCGCGAACGGGCCCGGCAGAGCGGTGTTGGTCTGCTGGGCGCGCATGAGCGCGAGCACCGCGCCGGCCGCGGCCAGGATCAGGCTGATCCAGAAGCCGAAGGCGTGGCTGACGACGTCGCCGAAGTCGTCGTGCGCGAAGATCGCGATGATGTAGAGCACGAGGCTGACCACGAAGCCCACGAAGGTGAGCATCCGCGGAGGGGCCGGCAGCGACACGGTCGGCGAGAAGAGGGAGATCGCGAGCACGCCCGCGGAGACCACGCCTATCGCCATCGCGAACCACGCGATGAAGAAGCCGTGACCGAAGGTCCACGCGTTCCAGCTGTGGCTCGCGTGCTGTCCCATGAAGCTGATGGAATAGTGCTCGTAGCTGAAGAACGAGAAGATGAAGAGAAGGGCCCCGACACCGAGAATCGCCCAGTCGAGGCGATTGACGGAGTTGGGGTCGAACGAGCCCCCGGGCCGGCCACCCGCGTTCGGCGGCGGAGCCGGCGGGCCAGGGGGCGGCGGCACCTCGTACGTCATGGCGTGTTGTCTCCCTGCGCGTTTGAACTATTTGTCAGTCGGCGGCTGAGACTAGCGCCTGACGTGCCGCACGTCAGCTCATCGCGCAGCGCTGTGAACGGTGACCCGAATGAGCGTGGAGCTACCGCAGAAACGTCTGGGGCGTGAGTTCCGGTCTCGTATCCACGGGAATGGGGCAGCACTTCCGTATTTGCCCCCCGGTGAATCCGAGCGGACGTTCGGATGGACGCGACGGTACGTCAAGTCACCGTGATCTTGGTGCAATTGGGACGTAAAGCATGCTTGTGGGGTAGGAGGGACTCCGTTTGTCACGGCGGAGTGCGGATTGCCGCCGCGACGTCGCCGCTGCGACAGCGGCATGCGAATCGTTACGAAAGCGTTCCGGTTTCCCCGCGGGTCCACTCCCCCGCCGTCACGGCGGTGAGGGCCCCGTCCCGTACGGAGAGCGTTCCGCCCTCCCGGACGAGGCCGGCCGCGCCCGTGAACGCCTCGGTGCGCAGCCGCAGTCCGGTCGGGTCGGGCCCTTCCAGCGTGGCCATCGGCCACCGCTCCCCGCCGCCCCCGGCAGGCGGGACGGCCAGATGGACCAGCAGCTGACCCCGGTCCTCGCGGCTTTCCCCGGGCGGGTGCCCGGACACGTACGACACCGCGCGCAGCATCCCCCCGGGCGGGATCGGTGCGGGCACGGGCGGTGCCGGGGCGGGGTCCGGCAGCAGGCCGGGCACGTCCGGGCGGTGCGGCACCATCTCCAGCGCCTCCCGGAAGACGGGTACCAGCTCCGGGCCGCCGCGCCGGAACCACTCCTGGAGCAGCTCGCGGTAGGCCGCCTCCCGGCGCCGGAACGAGAAGTGCGTGCCCGCCGCGATCACGTCCGCGCCCGCACCCGCGAAGGTGCGGTGCAGCGCGGCGAGCGGCGGCTCGTGCGCGGCATCGGAGAAGCGCACCCGGCGGACGACGACCATGGCCCAGCGCATGACCGCCGCGGCGGTGTCGGTGTCCCGGGCAACGATGACGTACGGGGGACGGCGGGCCCGCCTGCGGTCCCGCGGCACACGCCGCGGCAGCGTGGCGTCGGCGCGGCGGCCGGAGGGGGACAGGTGCCAGCGGACGTCGTCGATGAAGAGGTCCGCGCCCGCCGCGCGCAGCACCCCGCGTGAGCCGAGCCCGACGCGCCAACCACCCTCCCACGCGCGCACGGAGAGGCTGCGGGCGTCGGTGATGTCGATGTCGATCGTGCCGACGTCCGTGAGGTGGACGGTCAGTTCGGCCTGGGCGCCGGGGACGGCGCCCGGCGCGGGGAAGCGGCGCGCGACGCGTACCCGCAGGCGGGCGTCGAGCCGTTCACCGGCGCGTTCGGCGCCGAAGGCGCGCAGCTCGACCGCGTCCAGGTCGTAGTCGCCGGGCAGGCCGTCGGCCAGAGCGGGGGTGAGCCGGCCCCGGGGAGGGCTCACCCGGCCGTCGTACTCGCGCTCGGGGCCGCCGTCGTAGGGTGCCTGCCGCGGCAGCCCTACCGGGATCGCGAGCCCGGCCGCGGCCGCGCACTCCCGGATCCACGCCTGCCGTTCCGTGCCGAGATCGGCCATCCACCGCAGGGCCGTCCGCGCGTGGAACTCCCGTGTCCAGGGCGTCGCCGACTCGGCGGCGCGGAAGAAGGGCAGGGTGTTGTTGTCCCAGATGTCGGCGGTACCGGCGAGCAGTCCGCGGTTGTAGCGGCGGGCGTCGGCGCACTCGCCGACGATCTCCCACGAGCGGTCGGCCAGCGCCCCGAGCACCGCGAGTGCGGACCCCTCGCGGGAGGCGGCGGGCCCGGGAGCAGTCATGCGGCGATGGTGCCACGGAGTCCGCGGCTCCGCGCCCGCCCCGCTCGCCCTTCGCTCAGCCCACCCCCGCCCGCGCCCCCGCCCGGCGGGCGGAGTAGCGGGCACGCGCCTCGTCCACCGTCAACGTCACGTGCTCAAGCGGCGGTTGGGCCGTGAAGTGCTCGCGCAGGACGTGCCCGCAGGTCGGGGCGATGGACGTGGTGAACGGGACGGCGAGCGAGGGGCGGGCGGTCAGCCGCATCGCCCGGCGCAGCAGCGGACGGCCGAGCCGTACGGCGGCGGTGGTCCGGCGCGGACGGGGGAAGCCGGTGACGCGCCAGAACCACTCCGGCATCGTCGCCAGGGTCAGCGCGGCCGTGACCCGCGACACCGCGCCGAGCCGGGGCCCGACGCTGCGCAGCGGCGGGTGGAGCAGGTAGCGCATGCCGTCGTTGGCGCGCTCCGACGTGCACAACGCGGGCCGCAACCCGGCGTAGTACGCGGCGACTTCGGCGCGCGAGCGGGGCACGTCGGCGGGCGCGCAGGTCTGCAGCCCGGCGGCGGTCGCGCACTCCGCCCAGTACCGGCGGTCCTCGGCGTGGCTCAACCGGCCCGGCCCGTACGCCTCGTAGCACGTCTGCATCGACTCCCACGCGACGATGTGCACCCACAGCTGCGAGGCGGGGCTGTTCGCGCTGTAGCGGCGGCCGGTCACCGGGTCGGTGCCGGTGACGCGGGTGTGCACACGGGTGACGGTCTCGGCGGTGCGCACGGCGGTACGGGCGTCGCCGAGCGCGACGGTGAGCAGGTAGCCGAAGGTCTGGTCGAAGCGGCCGTGCGGGTTGCGGTACATGCCGCCGCTGTCGGCGGCGGCCGCGGCGAGCAGCGGGTCGAGGTGCTCCAGGACGATGGCGCGCTGGAAGCCGACGAGGGAGGTCGGCGCGGCCCACACCTTCCAGCTGACCGACTCCGGCCCGAACAGGCCGTGGTCCAGGGTCCGCAGAGGTGCGCGCTGTACGGGGTGCATGGGGCGCTCCGGGCTCGGGTCGGAAGGGGAGGGGGTCACCGCGCGGCCTCGCCGGGCACCGACCTCGCCGCATCGCCCTCCGCGTCGGCGTAGTGCGTCCAGAACTGGTTGCGGAAGGTCGACTCCGGGTCCAGCTTGGCCTTCCAGCGGAAGAAGTCGTCGACGGCCGGGTACGCGCGGCGCAGTTGCTCCCCCGTGGCGTAGCGGTGGTAGCTGAGGTAGTACGTGCCGCGCACGGCGAGGGCGCAGTCCAGCAGCGCGCGCATCACGTGCACGGTGCGGGCGATGGCGGCCTCGTCGAGCGGCTGGCGGAAGTAGACGACGGCGGCGACACGGTCCTCGGTCGCGTACGACAGGAAGGCGTCGGTGTTGCGGGGCACGAAACGCAGCGTCGTGTTGAGCAGCTGGAACCTTTCGGCACGCAGCACCGTCCGTCCCGCGTCGAGGAATTCGGTGATGCGGTGCGCGGGCAGGAAGAACTCCTGGAGCCAGTAGCCGGACCGTTTCCGCGGGATGCTCAGCGCCTGGATCGACTCCTTGGCGACGTTGTTGCGCCGCACGGTCTCCATCCGCGCCCGGTGCTGCACCTCCCACCCGAAGCGGCGCTCGCGCATCCACGAGCTGTAGGTGCAGCCGAGGAAGAGCCCGCGCTGCTTGAGCAGATCGACGCGGCCGAGCGGCTCGCTGCGCACGGGTTCCCGGCTGCGCCCGCCCGGGGTGAGGCGGTAGTCGACGCACAGCAGTTTCTCCCACAGCTCGGACGGGGTGACGGCGAGCCGCGCGTAATGGAAATGCACGGGGCTTGCCGCCGGTTCCGCGGTGGCGGCGGCGGTGACCTCGCGGAGCGTCCGCGGATATTCGCCGGTCGGCATCACCGCTACGCGCGACTTGCGGTATTCGTGGTTCTCGGTGAGTTCGATCGTGACGTCCAGCAGGACACCGACCAGGCCGAGCCCGCCGAGGACCAGACGGAAGACGTCCGGCTCGCGCTCCCGGTCGGCGGTGACGATCTCGCCGTCGGCGAGCATGACGCGCAGGCTCACCACGGTCGCGGCGAGCACGCCGGTGTCGATGTTGCGGCCGTGCGCGTTGATGCTCACCGAGCCGCCGACGGTGAAGACCCCGTAGCTCTGCGTCACGCGCGGCGACAGGCCCAGCGGGTCGAGCGCCTCGCGCAGCGCGTCCCACGTCACCCCCGCCTGGACGCGCGCGGTGCGGGCCGCGACGTCGATGTCGATGATGCGGTCCAGGGCTCGGGTGTCGATCTGCACGGCCCCGTCGGCGATGTTCAGACCGCCCTGGTTCCAGCCGCCGCCGCGGACGCACACCCCCGTACCGGCCCCGCGGGCGCGGACGAGCACGTCACGCACCTCGCGGGCGTCGCGCGGGCGGGCCAGCCCGGCGGCCTCGGCGGCGTACGTACGGCTGCCGTCGGTGATCAGCGTGCTCATGGTGGCAGGACTCCCGGAACGTGTCGGCGTGATCGGAACGGCCGAAAGGGGCGGCCGAAACGGGGTGGTTGCGGTGTGCGCTGGCAGGTGGTGCGGAACGCGGCGGCCGGAGGCCGCGGCGGCGCGGAGGGCGCGGTGGCGCCGCGGAACGTTCGGCCGCGCTGAATTCGGGCCGCCGTCGCCGCTGTCGAGCACAGTCAACCGCAATTGACCCCGGGCAACCGGGGTATTTCGGGTACGACGTCCCCAATTCACTCAACTGCCGGACGCACCGCCACAATTTGGTCGGTATCGTCCGCCGGGAGCGAGCGGAAAACCACGACCCGGTCCGGTGCGGCGCGGTTCCGGCCCCACCGGGTCTCGACCCGACCAGTAGGACAGGACGATCAGGTGGACGCATTGCGCAGCGCGATCAGCAGGAACGACGGGACGGACGAGCGCACGGCCGGACGGGCGGGCGGCGCGGCCCGCCCCCTCCGGACACCGGCCGCGAGCGCCGACTGCGTCGTGCCCTTCCGGGCGGGCGACGGCACGGCGCTCGGTCTGATCAACGTCCGCGGGCCGCACGCCCCCACCCGCGGCCCCGTCCTGCTCGTGCACGGCGCCGGGGTGCGCGCCGCGACCTTCCGGCCGCCCACCGGGCACACGATCGTCGACGCGCTGCTCGCCGCCGGATTCGACGTGTGGCTGGAGAACTGGCGGGCCAGCGTGGACCGGCCGCCGGCGCCCTGGACGCTCGACGACGCGGCCGCGTACGACCACCCGGCGGCGGTCGCCGCGGTCCTGCGGCACACCGGCGCCGACCGGCTGCCGGTCGTCGCGCACTGCCAGGGCTCCACGAGCTTCGTCATGGCGCTGATCGCCGGGCTGGTGCCGCAGGTCGACACGTTCGTCTCCAGCGCGGTGTCGCTGCACCCCGTCGTACCGCGCGCGGCCGCCCGCAAACTGCGCTGGCTCACCCCGGCCTTCGGCGCCTTCTCCCGCTACGTCGACGCCCAGTGGGGCAACGGCCCGCGCGGACTCGTCCCCCGCCTGACCTGCGCCGCGGCGGGCGCGCTGCACCGCGAGTGCGACAACGGGGTGTGCCGCATGGCCAGTTTCATGTTCGGCGCGGGCCATCCCACGCTGTGGCGGCACGAGAACCTGGACGCGGCCACGCACGAGTGGCTGCGCGACGAGTTCGGCTGGGCGCCCGTCGACTTCTTCCGGCAGATCGACCGCTGCGTTCGCCGCGGCAGCCTCGTCTCCGTCACCGCAAACCCGCTGCTGCCCGCGGACTTCGCCGCCGCCGACCCCCGTACCGACGCCCGCTGCGTCTTCCTGACCGGCGCGGCCAACGCCTGCTTCGACCCGGTGAGCCAGATCCGCAGCCACGAGCACTTCACCGCGCGGCGCCCGCGCGAGGCGCACACCCTGCACCTCCTGGAGGGCTACGGGCACCAGGACGTCTTCATCGGCAAGGACGCCGCCCGCGACGTCTTCCCGCTCGTCGTCGCCGAACTCACCGGCCGGGCACCCGTCCCCGCCCCTCAGGCGGCCGCCCGCGCGCGGGGCGGGGCGAACGTCCCCACGTAGGGCAGCCCGCTCAGCTCCCGGACGGACTCCATCACCGCAGCGGTGAACTCCCGCGCAGTACGCGGCACGGAGCCGTCCGGGACGGGCGGCGGGAGCAGCGGGGCGCCGAAACGGATCCGCACCGCGCCGCGCTCCCACGCCGGAAGGCGGCGGCCGATGGGCTGCACCCGGTCGGTGCCCGTGATGCCGACCGGCACCACCGGCACCCCCGCGGCCATCGCCAGATGCGCCACACCCGTCCGGCCGCGGTAGAGGCGGCCGTCCGGCGAGCGCGTGCCCTCCGGGTAGACGCACACCAGGCCGCCGCCGTGCAGCACCGGAAGCGCCGCCGCCAGCGCCGCCAACGCCTCGCGCCCGCCCGCCCGTTGCACCGGGATGGCGCCCAGCCCGCGCATCAGCAGCCGCATCCCCGCGCCGCTCGCACCCGTCCCGGTGAAGTACTCCTCCTTGGCCCAGAACGTCATCCGCCGCGGCACCGCGGACATCAGGAAGTACTCGTCGCACACCGACAGGTGGTTGGCCGCGACGATCGCGCCTGTGGCGCGCGGGACATGGTGCGCGCCGCTGATGTCGAGATCCCACAGCGCGCGCAGCGGACGGCTGCCCAGCAGCCGGAAGGTGTCGTAGAGGTAGGCCATGGCGCCTCGTCTACCGGGACGCCCGGCCACCGGCCCGCCCGACGCCCGGCGTTCCGGGCGGAATTCACCGCTTTGCCACAGTGCGTCGCCATCGGGCGGGGCCCGCGGCGCGGCTTGACTGAGCTACGGGTTCCCTCGCCGCGGCCGTCCCCGCCGCGGACCGGACACGCCAGGAGGCACAGGTGGAAAAACGTATCCGCGTCGTCGTGACCGGACTCGGTGCGACGACCCCGGTCGGCGGCGACAGCACCGCCTTCTGGCAGTCCCTGCTGGCCGGCACCTCCGGGGTGCGGGCGCTGACCCAGCCCTGGGCCGACGAACTCCCCGTACGCATCGCCGCACCCGCCGCGTGCGAGCCCACGCAGGTGCTGGACCGGGTCGAGGCCCGGCGGCTCGACCGCTCCGCGCAGTTCGCGCTCGTCGCCGCACGCGAGGCCTGGGCCGACGCGGGGCTGGCCGGGGCCGCCGTCGAACCACGGCGGCTCGCCACCGTCGTCAGCTCCGCCGTCGGCGGCTGGCACACCCTGCTGGGCAGTTGGGACGCCATGACCGCGGGCGGCGCCCGCGCGGTACCGCCCCTCACCATCCCCAAACTCATGCCCAACGCGGCAAGTGCGCGCATCAGCATGGAATTCGGCGCGCACGGCGGCAGCCACGCCGCCGTCAGCGCGTGCGCCAGCGGGGCCGACGCGATCGCCTGGGCCTGCGACCTCATCCGCGGCGGCCGCGCCGACGTCGTCCTCGCCGGCGGCTGCGAAGCCGTCGTCCACCCGCTCGCGTTCGCGGCGTTCGCCGCGATGCGGGCGATGTCGCGGCGCAACGCCGAACCCGAGGCCGCGTCCCGGCCGTTCGACGCCGACCGCGACGGATTCGTCCTCGGCGAGGGCGCGGGCGTCCTCGTCCTGGAGTCCGCCGCGCACGCCGCGCGGCGCGGCGCCCGCGCCTACGCGGAGATCGCCGGATACGGCACCTCCGCCGACGCCCACCACCTCGCGCAGCCCGACCCCGCCGGGCGCGGGGTCGCCGAGGCGCTCGCCGCCGCGCTCGGCGACGCGGACGCCTCGCCGTACGACGTCGCGCACGTCGGTGCGCACGCGACGGGCACGCCCGTGGGCGACCTCGCCGAGGCCCGCGCGCTCGCCCGCGTCCTCGGGCCCGCCGCGGTGCGGCATGCCGCGGTCACCGCGACGAAGTCCATGACCGGGCACATGCTCGGGGCGTCCGGCGCCGTCCAGACGATCGCGGCGGTGCTCGCCCTCCACGAGCGTCTGGCACCACCCGTCCTCAACCTCGACGCGGTCGACGCGGAGGTGCTGGCGCTGGGCCTGGACGTCATCCGGGACAAGCCCCGCGAACTCCCCTTCGACGGGCCGCTCACCGCGCTGAGCAACTCGTTCGGGTTCGGGGGGCACAACACGGTGCTTGTGCTGCGCTCGGTGTGAGCGCTCCGTTTCTGCTTGTTGCGGTTCGTCGTGCGACCTTCCCTTTGTGGGGGGCTGAGCGCGCAGTTCTCCCCCAGAGCTTCGCCTGGGGGGTGCCCCCCCCGCGCCCCTTGCGCGGCGCGCCGGTGGGCGGGTCGGGTGCCGCCACGGGGCACCTCCTCGGAATGCGCCTTCACCCTCCTACGTAGGAGCTGAGCCCCTCCCAGCGCATTCCTGCGGGGGCACCCCGCACCGTCCCCCTCCAGCCGGTTCAGCGGCTGGCCGCCGGTGGGGGTGAGTGTCTTTGGGCACGGCTGCGCGGGACAGCACCCGTTTTTCCGGGGCCCTGGGGCACGGGCGCGTGGGAGAGCACCCGTTTTTAGGGGCGCGGGGAACTGCGCGACAAGCCCCCACCGGGCGGACGGCGAACTGCCGCCGCAAGAGGCAGCCCGGGGGGCCCAGTTGGGTGAGGGGGAGGGAGAACGCCGGTGGCGGCGGGACAAAGAGGGGGTCGGGCCGGTAGGAAGCGTCAAGTGCGTACGTTTTGCCACCTCGTGGGTGGAATCCGATGACCGAGCTCCACGCGGCAGCGAGCCGCACCGCGACGCCGCCGGGACGCGTGCGGCCCGGGAAGCCCGAGCCCCGCCGCGTGCGGGCCCGGCGGCCGTGGCTCACGGTCGTGCTGGCCGTGCTGTGCGCGGCCTTCGCGGCGGCGGGGTCGTACGACCTCAAGGACCATCTGTCGTTGGGGGGTTACATCGCGGACAACGCGGAGGCGGGCGCCGCCGATCAGTGGCTGGACGCGCATTTCGGTGCGGGGGAGCCGCAATTGCTGCTGCTGGCGCGGGCGGGGAGCGGGACCGTGGACGCGCCGGGGGCCGCCGCGGAGGGGCGGCGGATCGTGGCGGGGCTGGCGGCGTCGCCGGATGTGACGGCGGTGCACGCGTACTGGAACTCGCCGACGGACGAGCTGCGTTCGGCCGATCGGCGCGAGGCGCTGCTGACCGTGCGGCTGCGCGGTGACGACACGCAGGCCACGTACGCGTCGGAGCGGCTGGTGAAGGAGTTCGCGGGGCGGCACGGGCCGCTGACGCTCACCGCGGCGGGGCCGGGTCCGACGCGGACCGAGATCGTCGCGCAGACGCGGCACGACGTGGAGCGGGCGGAGTTCCTGGGCGGGCCGCTGACGCTGCTGATCCTGGTGGTGGCGCTGGGCTCGCTGGTGGCGGGGCTGCTGCCGGTCGCGGTGGGCGGTGTGGCGGTGGCGGGCGCGCTGCTGGTCCTGCGGGTGTATGCCGCGTTCGCGCCGGTGTCGATCCTGACGGTGAACCTCACGACGTCGCTGGGCTTCGGGCTCGCGGTGGACTACTGCCTGCTGATCGTGAGCCGGTACCGGGAGGAGTGCGGGCCGGGCCGTTCGCGGGAGGAGGCGGTGGCGGCGGCGGTGCGGACGGCGGGCCGCACGGTGGTGTTCTCGGCGCTGACGGTCGCGTCGTGCGCGGCGGCCCTGCTGCTGGTGCCGCTGTACTTCCTGTCCTCGATGGCGGTGGCGGTCATCGCGGTGACGCTGCTGGCGGCGCTGTGCGCGGTCGTGCTGCTGCCCGCGCTGCTGCTGCTGGCGGGGGGCGCGCTGGAGCGCCTGGACCCGTTCGGGCCGCTGCGCCGACGGCTGGCGGCGCGGTGCGGGAGCCCGTGGCACCGTGTCGCGCACACGGTGATGCGGCGCCCGCTGCTGTGGCTCGCGGCGGTGGGTGTGCTGCTGGTCGCGCTCGCGGCGCCCGCGCTGGGGGCGCGGGTGACGATCAGCGACGAGCGGGTACTCGCCCCCGACTCCCCCGTGCAGCAGGCCTCGCACCGGGTGGACGCGGCCTTCGACGCGCGCGTGCTGCGGCCGGTGCGGCTGGTGCTGCCGGGCGGGCCGGGGCGGTCCGACGCGCGCTATCTCGCGGACGTCTCCGAGCTGCCGGGTGTGGTGAGCGTGACGGGTCCCACGGGCGTGCTGGTGCACGGGCGGGTGGTGGACGACGACGTGGCGACCGCGCGCCGCCACACCGCGCCGGGCGGCGCGTACGCGGAGATCGTGACGGCGGGCGCGTACGACTCGGAGCAGGCGCAGCAGTTGGTGCGGACGCTGCGGGCGGAGCGGCCCGACCCGCGGGTGATGGTGGGCGGATTCGCGGCGAGCGTCGCGGACACGAAGGACGCGATCACGTCGCGGCTGCCGTGGGTGCTGGGGATCGTCGGGGCGTGCCTGGCGTTCTTCCTCTTCCTCTTCACCGGCAGCGTGGTGGTGCCGGTGAAGGCGCTCGCGATGTCCGCGCTGAGCCTGGCGGCGACGCTGGGGGTCCTGGTGTGGGTCTTCCAGGACGGCCATCTGCGGGGTGTGCTGGGCGACTTCACGGTGGACGGGCGGCTGGAGATCTCCACGCCGGTGCTCGCGGGCGTCATCGTCTTCGTGCTGACCGTCGACTACGAGGTCTTCCTGCTGTCGCGGGTGCAGGAGGAGTACCGCGCGTCCGGCGACATGCGCGCGGCGGTCGCGCACGGGCTGAGCCGCACCGGGGGTCTGCTGACGTCCGCGGCTCTGGTGCTGTCGGTGCTCATGGCCATGATGGCCGCCTCGCGCATCGAGGTGACCAAGCTCTTCGGCGTGGGTGTCGCGTTCGCGCTGGTGCTGGACGCGGTGGTGATCCGCGCGCTGCTCGTGCCCGCCGTCATGAAGCTGGCCGGGCGCGCCAACTGGTGGGCGCCGAAGGCGCTTTCGCGCGCCCATGCCCGGCTCGGCGTCCGTCCCTGATCCCCGTTCCCGTGTCCCAACGAAGTGAGGCGTTTCCCGTGCCGTCCGTGTCCGACATCGCGCCGCAGCACGTCCGGGTGCTCCACGAGCTGGAGCCGGTCGTCGAGGCGAACCTGCACCGTCATCTGGCGCTGGCGAAGGAGTGGTTCCCGCACGCGTACGTGCCCTGGTCGCAGGGCGCCGACTTCGACGGGCCGCTCGGCGGGCGGGCGTGGGAGCCCGCGGACTCCGCGCTGCCGGGCGCGGCCCGTACCGCGCTGATCGTCAACCTGCTCACCGAGGACAACCTGCCCAGCTACCACCGGCAGATCGCCACGCTGTTCGGCCGGGACGGCGCGTGGGGCACCTGGGTCGGCCGCTGGACGGCGGAGGAGGCCCGGCACGGCACCGCGATCCGGGACTACCTGCTCACCACCCGGGGGGTGGACCCGTGCGCGCTGGAACGTTCCCGCATGGTCCACATGACGCAGGGCTTCAGCTCCCCGCACGAGGACGACCCCGTGCACGCCATCGCCTACGTCGCCCTCCAGGAGCTGGCCACCCGCATCTCGCACCGCAACACCGGCCGGATCAGCGGCGATCCGCGCTGCGAGGCGCTGCTCACGCGCATCGCGGCCGACGAGAACCTGCACATGGTCTTCTACCGCAACCTGCTCGGCGCGCTGCTGGAGACCGCGCCGGAGGCGGCGGTGTGCGGGCTGCGCGACGTCGTCACGGACTTCCGGATGCCGGGCCACGGCATCGACAACTTTGCCCGCCAGGCACGGGAGTTGGCCTACGCAGGGGTCTACGACCTGCGCATCCACCGCGACGAGGTGCTGCTGCCGCTGCTGCGCCACACCGGCGTCCTGCACCTGCCGGGCCTCACCGGCGGCGCCGCCCGCGCCCAGCAGGAGCTGGGCGCGCACCTGGAGCGGCTCGACGCCCTGGCCGCCCGCTTCGAGAGCCGCCGGGCGGCGGTCCTGGCCGCGGCGGCGCCCGCCTGAGGCGCCGCCGCGGGGCCCGGTCCGTCAGAGGAACTGCCACAGGTGGTCGGCCGTCCCGTTGTCGTCGTACTGCACGACATGCGCGCTGTTGGCCGTCGACATCAGGTCCACGCCCATGACCTTGCCGGAGTTCTGGTTGCGGATGCGGAACCAGCCGTCACCGTTGTCCACGAACTGCCACAGGTGGTCGGCCGTCCCGTTGTCGTCGAACTGCACCACATGCGCGCTGTTCGCCGTGGACATCAGATCGACGCCCAACACCTTGCCGGAGTTCTGGTTGCGGATCCGGAACCAGCCGTCACCGTTGTCCACCAGCTGCCACAGGTGGTCGGCGGTCCCGTTGTCGTCGAACTGCACCACATGCGCGCTGTTCGCCGTGGACATCAGGTCCACGCCCATGACCTTGCCCGAGTTCTTGTTGCGGATCCGGCGGTACGGGGCGGGGGCGCTCCACTGCCGGCCGGTCGGCGAGGCGGTGGGGAAGGCGGAGATGCGCAGCCGGGCGGCGCCCATCGGGACGAGTGTGACCGTCTCGACGGCCGCGGTGGAGCGTGCGGGCGAGTCCTGGAGCGGGGTGACGACGTGCTGGGAGTCGGCCTGCCATTCGGCGATCCGGCGGGCGGGCACGGTGACGCGGACCGGGCTGGTCGCCGGGGTGAACGGGTCGGCGGGCAGGGCGCCGCCGCTGCGGCTGAAGCCCGCGCTCCCGGAGTCGAGGGCGAGCCCGTAGTTCCAGGCCGCGGTGGCGTGCACCTCGTACTGCGGGAACTGCGAACTGCCGCCGGTCTGGACGTAGTTCTCGCCCAGGTTGAGGGAGTACGTGAGCGGCCCGTGGTCGACGGCGGTGGCACCGTGGTTGCCGGGCCAGGTCCGTACGGTCGTGGCCTGCGGCAGGGTGAGGACGACCGTGTCGCCGTTGTTCCAGGTGCGGTTGGCCACGGTGAACGCCGGGCCCTTGGGGGCGCTCACGGCCGCGCCCGCGACCGTGAGGCGGGGGCTTGCGCACCAGCCGGGGATCCGCAGGTAGAGCGGGAAGGCCAGCGGGCGGGGGGTGTTGACGGTCAGTGTCACCGTCTCGGCGAACGGGTAGTCGGTGGTCTCGGTGACGGTGACGGACGTGCCGTCGGCGACCTTCGCGGTCACCTTGCTGGGCGCGTACATCACCGCGGCGAGCCCCAGATCCGGGGTCGCGGCCCACAGCTCCTCGGTGAAGTAGGGCCAGCCCATTCCGTAGTTGTGCGGGCAGCAGCGGTAGTTGTCGACGCCCGCCATGTAGGCCTGCATCGCGAAGCCGTTCTGGAACTGCCCCTGCGTCTTCGCGGTGTTGTCGAGATCGACACTGTTGGCGCTGGTGATGTAGTGGATCGCCTTGCCGGAGGGGTCGAGGGCGGCGGGCAGCGAGTTGAAGGCGAGGTCCTCGCAGCGGTCGGCCCACACCGGGTCGCCGGTGATCCGGGTCAGCAGCTGGTGGCTGGCCATGAACTCGACGATCCCGCACGTCTCGAAGCCCTGCCGCGGGTCGCCGAAGCCCGGCCGGGCGTTCTCGTCGCCCGCGAACCCGCCGCCGGGGAACTGCCCGTAGGCCGTCATCACCGAGGTGTAGTTCTGGTACGCGGCCTGCGTGAGGGTGCCGGACGGCGAGCGCAGCGCGTACTGGGCGGGCTCGCGGAAACCCTGGGCGACGTTGACGTTGTGCAGCGTCGGCAGGTTGTTCACCCAGTTCGCGCCGCCCGCGTGGATCTTGTCGGCGAGGTCGAGCAGGAAGGCGTCGCCGGTACGGTTGTAGAGCCAGAAGACGCTGTCCAGGCCGTCGCCCCAGCGCACCGACACCCAGCTCTGGTTGAAGGCGCCGGGCCCCTGGGCGTTCATGTAGCGGAAGAACGCGGTCAGCAGCGGCACGATGCGGCTGTCGCCGCTGTACTCCTGCCAGTTGCGCAGCGCCCAGGTCAGCGGGAGGAAGGGCCAGAAGTCGGGGCCGCCGCCGAGCGAGGTGCGCAGCGACGTCGGGCCGAAGAGGCCGTCGGCCTGGGCCGTCGCGACGATGGCGTCCACCCAGCGGCGCACGGCCGCGAGCGCGGTCGCGTCACCGGTGAGGATCGCCAGGTCGGTGTAGCCGCGCAGCCAGTACGGCACCTCCTCCCAGCCGACCTTCTCCGGGTGCACCCAGCCGGTGCCGTCCATATTCAGGAAGTGCGAGGTCGCGGCGTACTGGCCGCACAGCCCGGCGAGTTGCTGCTGGAGCCGCCCCGCGAGCCAGCCGCCCGCCGTGACGGCCCCGGGCGGCAGCCGCAGGAACGCGGTCGGCGCCAGCGGGGAGCGGCTGGGCGCGTACAGGCCGCCGGGGGCGGGGGCGACGCGGGCCGAGGCACGACCCGGCACCCCTCCCCCGGCGGCGGCTCGGGCGGGCGCCGCGGCCACCAGGGGCAGCGCGGCCCCCGCGGAGGCGGCGGCCGTGGTCGCGGCGGCGAGGAACGTACGGCGGTTCAGGGGCATGGGGGGTGGCCTCCTGTGCTGCTTGCTCTTCCAACGTTGCAAATCCCGCTGTCGCTCAGCATGAGAGCACGGCCTCGCGGCCCTGTCCAGAGGCGGCACACAAGTAGGCTTTTGCCTCTCGCGTTACACAACAATCCCTGCGGTGGGCGGGGATGGAGCCGATACGGAAAGCCGCTGGCCGTCGGCGGTGCGGTGCGGCCTGCGGGGTCTCCAACGTTGTAAACAGTGAGCAGTGGTTGACGCCCAAGGCTAATGTCATTAGCCTCCCGGCTATGGTTGTTAAGAAGTCACTGACACCGGCCGCCGTGGTCGACGTGGCGCTCGGCATCGTGGACGAGCACGGGCCGGACGGCCTCACGCTCGCCGCCGTGGCGCACGGCTGCGGGGTCGCCACACCGTCGCTCTACAAGCACGTGGCGAGCCTCGGCGAACTGAGGACGCTCGTCGGAGCACGGGTGCTGGAGGAGGTGACCGACCTGATCGCGACCACCGTCCTGGGCACCGGCGGCGACGAGGCGGTCACCGGCCTGATGCGCGCCTACCGCGCGTACGCCGCCGCGCACCCGAAGCGGTACGCCGCACTGCCGATGGACCCGCTGCACGACCCGATCCAGGAGGCGGCCGGCACGAAGCTCGTCGGCGTCATGTACGCCACGCTGCGCGGCTACGGGCTCGAAGGCCCGGCGGCCGTGCACGCGACCCGGCGCCTGCGGGTGCTCGTGCACGGCTTCGCGTCCCTCCAGACCGGGGGCGGCTTCGGCCTGCCGGAAGACCTCGACGACACCTACGACCAGCTCATCCAGATGTATCTGGCCAGCCTGAGGAGCACATCATGAGGATCCCGCTGTCCGTCGCGGGCGTGCTGTTCCTGCTCTACCCCGCCCTCCGCCCGTGGAAGGACGAGTCCACCGCCTCGGGCGCGGCCGCCGCGATGGGCTCCACCGCGTGGGTCGTCGCCCACCTGTGCGCGATGATCGGGTTCATCGTGGTGGCGATCGCGCTGCTGTCGGTCGACCGCACGGCGGCGATCGTGTTCTGGATCGGCGCCGGACTGACCCTCCCGTACTACGGCGCAGAGGACTTCGGCCTGCACGCGATGGCCGGCCAGTCGAACGTCCTGCACCTGGCCGAGGACGTGCGCTACAACCCGTTCGCGATGACGGTGTTCGGACTCGGGCTGCTGACCATGGCGGCAGCCGCGATCCTCGTCGCGGTCCGGCTGCGCACGGTGCCGTCGATCCTGTTCGCGGTCGGGTTCGGCCTGTTCCTCCCGCAGTTCTTCGGCCCGCCCGCGCTGCGGATCGCGCACGGCGTGCTGCTCGCCGCCGCCTGCGGGTGGCTGGCCTGGGACGCCAAGCGCGTCCAGCCCGCGCCGGCGGCGGCCTGACGCGAACCCTTCGCCTCGCGCGCCCCTGGCTGCGGCCGGTGGCGCGCGCAGGCCGTACGGGCGCCCGGGTCGCGGCCCTCGCGCTGCTCACCGCCGCGGAGCCCGCGGTCCGGACCGCCGCGGCGACCACGGCGGCGTACTGCCTCCGCCACGAAGCGCCCGGCCACGACAGGGCCGCGCTCGTCCAGACCGTCACGGAAACGGCCGCCGTCTCGCCCGGCCCTGCGGAGCGGGCGGCCGTCGCCCGGCTGCTCGTCCTGCTGGATGAGCCTCCGGACCGGTTCCTGAACGACCCGCACCCCGGAGTCCGCGCCTGCGCGGCCCTGGCACCGGGCCTCGCGCACGACCCGCGCGCCACGAAGGCCCTGGTCACCGCGCTGAAAGACCCCCTGGAAGCCGACCGGTGGTTCGACCGCCACCTGCCCGGCCAGGAAGGGCGGCTCCACTTCGACCTCGCCCTCACCCTCGCCGACCGCGCGCGACCTCGACGAGGTCCTGCCCGCCGCGCTGGGCCTCGCCGCGCTGTCCTCCACCCTTGCCCACCGCGACGTCCTCACCCCGTTCGTCACGCTGGCCCTCCCGGAACCCCTCACCGGGCACACTGTCCTGACACCGGCCCGACGCAGCTTCCTGGCAGCCCTCCTGGCCCACCGGAACGCGCCCTTCGACGAGGCGCTCTGCCGCCGTCTGCTGGACGGATAGGGCGCGCCCGCGGGCGCTTCCGCGTCGTACTGTGACCGGGCCCGGACGTCACTCGCATCGTTTCGTGGCCCAACTGTCCCTATGCTGTGGCCGGTTCAGGAGACGACAGTGGAGGCGGGCCCCGGTGGCGGCGCAGGCCGCCGGGCGGGGGACGCGGAACGGGGAGCGGGGGTTTTCCATGCCCGGCAGGGTGAGCGGCGGACACGGGGACGAGGGCGTGACGGGCGGCGCCGCCGGCGCGGACGGCGCTTCCGGGGCGGACGGCTCCGAGGGCACGGTCAAGCCGCTCGCCGCCGGGGACCCGCGCCGGATCGGCCCCTACCGGGTGCTCGGGGTGCTCGGGTCCGGCGGGATGGGGCGGGTGTTCCTCGCCCGCTCCGAGGGCGGCCGGGCGGTCGCGGTGAAGGTCGTGCACGAGGAGTACGCCGCCGACACCCGCTTCCGGGCCCGTTTCCGCCGGGAGATCGCCGCCGCCCGGAAGGTCGGCGAACGCCACACCGCACCCGTCCTCGACGCCGACCCCGACGCCGACCCCCCGTGGGTGGCCACCGGTTACGTCCCCGGCCTGTCCCTGGAGCAGGTGGTACGCCTGCACGGCCCGCTGCCCGCGTCCACCGTCCACGCGCTCGCCGACGGCATGCTGCGCGCCCTCAAGGACATCCACGCGGCGGGCATCGTGCACCGCGACCTCAAACCGTCCAACGTCATGCTCACCGTCGAGGGCGTGCGCGTCATCGACTTCGGCATCGCGCGCGCCGTGCAGCCCGCCGTCGAATCCCTGCTCACCAGCACGGGCATGGTCATCGGCTCGCCCGGCTTCATGGCACCCGAGCAGATCACCGGCGACGGGGCCCGCCCCGCGAGCGACGTCTTCGCCCTCGGCTGCATGCTCGCCTACGCGGCGAGCGGGCGGCTGCCCTTCGCGCACGGCGCGACCAACCAGCACGCCGTGATGTACCGGATCGTGCAGGCCGAACCCGACCTCGACGCCGTCACGGACGAGCCGTTGCGCGCGCTGATCGCCCGCTGCCTGACCAAGGACCCCGAACACCGCCCCAGCGTGGCGGAGTTGCTGTCCGGCCCGGAACGCCCCGGGCCCGCCGCCGCGTCCGGCGACTGGCTCCCCGCCCCCGTGGTCGTCCGGCTGGCCCGGCTCTCGGCGGGCCTGCTCGCGATCGAGTCGGGGACGGAGCCCGCCGCGGGGAGGAGCCGCGAGACGGTGCAACTGCGCGCGCAGAAGCCGACGGTGGCGGCGACGGCGGTGTCCTCGACGCCCCCGACCCCGGCACCGACCCCGACACCGGCACCGGCTCCGCCCGAGCCCGAACGGCGGGCCCGCAAGCGGTCCTGGCTCATCGCCGTGACCGTGGTGCCCGTCGTGGTCGCGGGCGGTACCACCGCGCTGGTCCTCCTCCCCGGCGACGGCGGCGCCCCCCGCGCCGCCGCCACCGGCACCCCCACCGCGCCCCCGTCCGCCTCCAACTCCCCCTCCCCCGCGGGCGTCTCCCCCTCCGGCACGGTGACCCCCGGCGCCTCGGCGTCCGCCACCTCGCCGGGAACGCCCACCCCGGCCCCCGGCAAGAACGGCAGGAACGGCCAGGACGGAAAGAACGGCGCCCCCGCCACCAACCCCGGAACGGGCCCCACCCGTTCGTCCTCCGGCGGCGCCACCGGCTCCACGTCCGGCTCCGGCGGCTCGTCCGGGGGCACGTCGAGCAAACCCCCCTCGAGCAAGCCGTCGTCGAGCGCCGTCCCGACCGTCTTCCTCGGCACCTGGAACGTCCCCTCCTCGAACAGCTTCGGCAACGACCCGCAGAAACTCGTCATCTCCCGCGCCGCGATCGGCCAGAACGCCGTCCGCTACTCCTGGGACGTCTACGGCATGGGCCACTGCGAGTACACCGCCCGCCTCGACTCCGTCTCCGCGGGCGGCAAGCAGTTCCGCGTCACGTCCGGCACCATCGACACGGCCCACTCCGGCGCGTACTGCAACGACGTGGCCGCCTCCACCTTCGTCTCCGACAGCGCGGGCACCGTCCGCCGCATCTACTCCACGTCCAACCCGAACGGGACCACGTACAACAAGTCCTAGTCAGGGGCCCGCCAGCGCCTGAACCTCTCCGTACGGCACGGGAGTTGCGGCCTGCGGCAGGCCGTCGCGGACGGCGGTCGCCGCCGACAGCGCCGCGGACAGGGCCGTGCGGTACAGAAGGGAACCCAGGCTGATCCGGCGGACGCCGAGACCCGCCAGTTCGGCGACGCCGGGACCGCCCGGGGTGTGGAGGACGTTCAGCGGGACGGTGAGGGTCGCCGTCAGGGCGGCGATGGCCGCGGGATCGGTCAGGCCGGGGACGAACACCCCGTCCGCGCCCGCCTGTTCGTACCGCGCGAGCCGGGTGGCCGTCTCCTCCGCACGGCCGCCGAGCCAGTACGTGTCCGTGCGGGCGTTCACGAACAGTCCCGGCACGGCCTCGCGCACCGCGGCGACCTTGGCCGCGTGCAGCCCGGCCGGGGCGAGGGAGCCGTCGGCGCGGCCGTCCTCCAGGTTCACACCCGCGGCCCCCGCCTCGTACAGCCGCGCCGCCAGCTCCGCCACCTCCCGCGGATCGTCGCTGAAACCCCCCTCCGCGTCGACGCTGAACAGAAAACCGCCCCGCCCCAGGCTGCGCGCCAGCGCCACGGTCTCCTCGGCCGTCGCCCCGGCGCCGTCCGGCAGACCCGCGGCCGCCGCCACCCCCAGACTCGTCGTCCCGACCGCCCGGAAACCGTGCCGTGCGAGCAGGGCCGCCGACGCGTGGTCCCAGGCGTTGGGCAGGAGCAGCGGTGCCGCCTCGTCGTGCAACCGCGCGAACGGCGAGCGCGGACGGCCCAGCAGACCCTCCGCCAGCGCCAGCGCGTGCGCCCGGCCCGGACACGCACGCGGCGGCGCACCGAACGTCAGCGGTACGGGGTGGGTCCGGTGCGCCGCCGCGAGATCGAGCAGGACGGTGTCGCCCGCGGCGACGTCCCGGCCCGCGACCCGCGTCGCCCGCGCCGCCACCCGGCGCATCTCCGTGACCGGCGGGGTCTCGCGCAGCACCCTCGCCAGCGGGGCGGTGCCCGCCGCCGTCACGAGGGCGGCCGTCGCCGCACCCGCCTGCACGAGGACGCCGATGCGGTTGGCCGCCGCCTCCAGGGCCGCGTCGTCCGCCGGGTCCGCCCCGAGCAGCCCCACCAGGCGGGTCACCGCCCCGTCCGCGGCCGCCTCCGCGGCGGCGTCCGCCGCACCGAAGTAGGGCCCCGACACCACGCAGACCGCTTCCGCGACGGCGTCCGGCTCCGCCAGGCCCATCGCCCCGGCGAGCGTCCGGACGACCCGGTGCGCGGTCGGCACGTCGGGGGCGTCCCCCGAGCTCTCCGCTGCGCGGCGCAGAGCCGCCGGGTCCAGCCGCGCGAGCTCCGCCTCCACCAGGGCCCGCCGCCGGCGGTGCGGCTCCCCCGAACTGAACCGCGCGACCGCGGCACGCAGCCACGCCACACTCCTCCCCTGGGGCCCGCCCCCCGCGGCCCCCACCGGAACGAGCGCGGGATCCGCGAGAGCGGCGGTGATCGCTGCGTGGGCTTCCAGCACGTGCGTCGTGGGCGTCATGGGCCGACGCTAGGACCCCCACACTTCGGTGGACGCCGAACCGTCCCCCGCGCCCCCTTGCGCGATGGGGTGCCTGTTGCGGTAGGCGTCGCGATCGTCCGCCCGGTGGGGGCTTGTCGCTCCGTTCTCCCCCAGAGCTTCGCGTGGGGGTACCCCCACGCAGCCCCTAGCTGATTGCCACTTGCGGTGGCAGCTCCCCTTCCCCCCGGTGGGGGCTGAGCGCGCAGTTCTCCGCGCCCCTGAAAAACGGGGACTCTCTCCCGCAGGTGCGCCCCAGAGACGCTCACCCCCACCGGCTGGCAGCCGCTGAACCGGCCTGGAGGGGGACGGTGCGGGGTGCCCCCGCAGGAATGCGCTGGCAGTGGCTCACCGACCAGGTAGGAGGGCGAAGGCGCATTCCGAGGAGGTACCCCGTGGCGGCCCCCGACCCGCCCACCGGCGCGCCGCGAGAAGGGGCGCGTGGGGGCACCTCCCAGGCGAAGCTCTGGGGGAGAACGGAGCGAGCAGCCCCCACAAAGGGAAGGTCGCGCGGCGAACCGAAACGAGCACCTCGCGGAGCGACAGGCCCACCTCCGGCCGAAGGTCACCCCCGCCGCGGGAGGGGCGTTTTACGGTGGTCCGATGGGACATGTGACGTGGTGGGCGGTGCTCTCCTCCGGATCCGCTCCCGTACTTCTGCTGGGCGGTTCGGCGACCGCCGCTGTCGTGGAGGGGCCGGACTACAACCCGGTGAAGCAGACGATCAGCGTCCTCGCGGCGGACAACCAGGAGGCCTACTGGGCGCTGACGGCGACGCTGCTCGCGCTGGGGCTGTGTCATCTGGCGACGGCGTGCGGCCTGCGGGCGGCCGCGCTGGCGGGGCGGTTGGCGCTGGGCGGCGGCGGAGTGTCGGCGATGCTGCTCGCGCTCTTCCCGGCGCCCGCGACCGGCGGGTCGCTGTCGCACGGGTCGGTCGTGACGGTGGGCTTCGCGCTGCTGGCGCTGTGGCCGGTGCTGGCGGCGTGGCGGCGCCCAACGGGCGGTCCGTGGGGGTTGCGGCTGGCGCCGTCGTGGGCGGTGACGGGGCTGATGCTGCTGGGGGCGGCGTGGTTCGTGGTGGAGAACCAGCGGCACGGCCCGGCGGGTGTGGCGGAGCGTGTGGTGACGGCGGCGACGGCGGTGTGGCCGGTGGTGGTGGTCATCTCGTGTCTGCGCCACCGGCCGGGCGCGGGGACGGGCGCGGGCCCGCGGATGCCGGTGTAAGCGGGGCGACGCCGGGAGCGGGAAGGGCGCCCGGAAAAAGTACGTGAGCGTTGAACTACCCGGGCCCCCCGCCCGTACCTCCGCGGGACCCCCCCGCCGAGCCCGGCGGGGGGCCGCCGTCAGGGGAGGGTCACGTGCGCGCGATGCCTGCCGCAGGTGATTCAGGGGGCCGGGTCCGCCGGTTGGGCGTGGCCGTCGCCGCGCTGGTGGCGCTCGGCGCGGGGGCCTCGCCCTCGCGCCGGACGCGGCGGCCGGGACCGACCGGGGTCCTGGCGGACGCCCACAGATCGCACCGCACACCGTGACCGGCGGGGGGCCTCGCCACCGGGAAGGTGCGGCTGTCCGGCGCCGCGGACCCGGACACCGGGCTGATCCACCTGGTCAGCAGCGATCCGGCGGTGCTGAGCGTGCCGGAGTCGGTGCTCGCCACCGTGGGCTCGGACACCACGCCCTTCCCGGTCTCGACCTCGGCCGTCACGGGCGACCGGCTCGTCACCGTCACCGCGACGGCGGACGGCGGCAGCGCGTCCGGCACGGTGACGGTCGTCCCGGCGTCCGCGCCGCCGGTCACCGACAAGGTCACGGTCAAGAGCGCGGAGTGGAAGAAGGGCCTGCTGAGGATCACCGCGACCAGCAGCGACCCGAACGCGATCCTGGGCGTCCACCTGACCGCCTCGGACAGTTTCATGTTCCCGCTCGCGGCCAAGGGCGGCGGCACGTACGAGGCCCAGCACCAGTGGCTGGACAACCCGGGGCCGATCACCGTCCGCAGCAGTCTCGGCGGCTCGGCGACGGCCACCACCTGCCCCTCCCCCTACGGCGGTCAGCGGTCAGCGGTCAGCGGCCGGTGTCCTGCGCCAGGGTCGCGGCCACGAGGGCGTTCGCGTGGCCGTGGCCCAGGCCGTGTTCGGTCTTGAGCCAGCCGACCAGCTCCATGTGCCGGGTCAGCGGGGAGGAGCGGATGAGCTGCTGCCACTCGGCGATCGGGCGGCCGTACTTCTTCTCGATGGAGGGGAAGTAGCTCGCGGGGCCCTTGGCGGCGGGTGCGGTGGTGGTCATGTGCGTCTCCCTGCGGGGCTCGTTCGCGGTCGTTCGCGGTCGCAGGGTAGACGGGGCGGCGGCGCCGGACTCATCGGTCGCCGCCGCCCCGGTTTTCAGCCCGCGGCGGTGTAGAGGGGTGCCTCGGGGGCGGCCTGGGTCAGCACGGTGGAGCCGGTCCAGCTCAGGAAGGAGTCGGCGGGCAGGTAGTCGTCCTGGAGGAAGAACGCGCGGGTGACGGCGGTGACGGTCAGGCTCGCGCCGGTCTCGGTCACCGGGGTGCGCAGGGCGACGATCTCGGCGATGTCGGACTGCGTGGTGCCCGCGGGGAGTTCGACGGTCGTGGCCGCGGTGCCCTCGCGGGTGATCGACCACGTCGGGTCGACGTGGTTCGAGCGGTAGAGCGTCGGGTCGCCCTTGAGGCGTACGCCGACGGACAGGCCGACCGCGCCCGCGTCGGTGGACGGCGTCGCGGTGTGGGCGACGGCGAGGTAGAGGTACGTGCGCTGGTCGCCCAGCTCCGGTGTGGCGGGGCTGGACGGCGACTCGATCTTGCCCTCGCGGGTCATCTCCTGCGCCATGACCGGGTAGAGCCACGGGTTGACGTCCATCATGTGCTCGCGCGGCTGGCCCGCGGGCAGTTCCTGCACGGGCGCGGGCGAGAAGCGCATGGGGTCGTCGACGGTGTCGCACAGGTTGTTGTTGGAGGTGCACGTCTCCAGCCGCGGCCGGTCGCCCTCGTAGGTGCCCGCGAAGACCAGCGTCTGGTGGTTGGCGGCCTGGTAGACCCCGGTGCCGGGCACCGGCTCGCCCTGGGCGTCGACCTCGACGTCGTAGGCCCACTCGATGTCGGTCGTACGGCCCCAGCGGGCCATCAGGGCGGGCGAGTTGGTGCCGCCGTCCTCGTTCGTCCAGATGACGGTGTACTGGAGGACCTTGTGGCCGGGCGTCGTCGCGGGCAGCACCTCGTGATACTCGTACAGCGGCGCGTCGGTGGTGCTGCTCTGGAACGGAGTGCCCAGGTCGGGGAGGTTGCGGCCGTACAGCACGGGGGCGTTGCGCAGGATCAGGCCCATGTCGGTGGTCTCGCCGTAGACCGTGAGGCCGATGCCGCCGAGGACGGCGCGGGTCGCGGCCCGCGGGGAACGGTCGGCGGCGAAGCGGAAGGCCAGCGTGTGGCGGCCGCGGGTGAGGTGGCCGAGGCTGAAGTCGCGGGTGATCGGCTGGTCGGAGGGGATCACGATGTCGGTGGCGTAGCGCCCGTCCACGAAGGCGGACACCACCGCGGACTCCGCTCCCTTCGTGCCCCAGGAGATGCCGGGCGCCCGCGAGGACAGCGTCACGACGGCCTCGCCGCTGCGGTCGGCGGTGACGTGCACCGTGTGCGCGGGGCCGCCGCGCCGCACGGTCACCGACGGCAGGTGGTGCGCGCCGTGCCCGGCGACGGTCGCGGACGAACCGGTCGCGGACGAGCCGGTCCCGGACGAACCGGTCGCGGACGAACCGGTCGCGGACGAGGCGGCGGCGGGCGAGGCGCTCAGCCCGAGGGCGGGCGCGGCGGCCAGCAGCAGGGCCAGGCCCGCGGTACGGGAGCGGGGGTGCGACCTGCGGATGTCCTTCATGTCACGCATGGCAAGAATTCCTCTCGGCCGGTCTTCCGGAGCGCCCCCGACGATCCAGCAGCGGGGCGACGGGCGAGAGACGCCTGTGGCAACTTCGGCTGAACTCGCCCGCTGGGACGGCTGATTCGGGTGGTACGACGCAGCCCCCGTCCCCCGCCCCTTCCCCCGCCCCCCGCGCGCGGCGGTTTCAGCCCGCGCCCCTCCCCCGTCCGCGCTGAAACCGCGCTGCAACCGGCCTGAATGCGGGCCCCCGCAGTCTTTGCGGCATGACGACGACACCGAAGCCCCCGGCGGGCACCGCGCCGGACATCGCGATCGAGGCCCGGGGCCTGCGCAAGGCCTACGGCGACAAGACCGTCCTGGACGGCATCGACCTGAGCGTGCCCGCGGGCACCGTCTTCGCGCTGCTCGGGCCGAACGGCGCGGGCAAGACCACCGCCGTGCAGATCCTGTCCACGCTGATCGGCGCGGACGGCGGCGAGGCCCGCGTCGCCGGGCACGACCTGGTGGCCGCGCCGCAGGCGGTGCGCGCGGCGATCGGGGTGACCGGGCAGTTCTCGGCGGTGGACAACCTGATCACCGGCGAGGAGAACATGCTGCTGATGGCCGACCTGCACCACCTCGGCCGTACCGAACGCCACCGGGTCACCGCGGAACTGCTGGAGCGCTTCGACCTGACCGAGGCCGCGCGCAAGCCCGCCTCGACCTACTCCGGCGGTATGCGGCGGCGCCTCGACATCGCCATGACGCTCGTCGGCGAACCACGGGTGATCTTCCTCGACGAGCCGACGACGGGCCTGGACCCGCGCGCCCGCGACGCGATGTGGCGCATCGTCCGCGAACTCGTCGCGGGCGGTGTGACCGTCTTCCTCACCACCCAGTACCTGGAGGAGGCCGACGAACTCGCCGACCGCATCGCCCTGCTCAACGGCGGCCGGCTCGTCGCGCAGGGCACCGCCGACGAGCTGAAGCGGCTCGTGCCCGGCGGGCACGTGCGGCTGCGTTTCACCGACCCGGCCGCGTACGAGGCCGCCGCCCGCGCGCTCACCGGCTCCTCGCGTGACGACGAGGCGCTCGCGCTGCAGATCCCGAGCGACGGCACGCAGCGCGAACTGCGGGCGATCCTCGACTGGCTGGACGCCGCCGAGGTCGCCGCCGACGAACTGACCGTGCACACCCCGGACCTGGACGACGTCTTCTTCGCCCTGACCGGACCCGGCACCACCGTCCCCACCACCGTCCCCGTCCCCGCCCCCGCCAAGTCCGCCGAGGAGAACGCCCGATGAGCACCCTGTCCCTGGCCGTGCGCGACTCGTCCACGATGGTCCGCCGCAACCTGCTGCACGCCCGCCGCTACCCGTCGATGACCCTCAACCTGCTGCTCACGCCCGTGATGCTGCTGCTGATCTTCGTCTACATCTTCGGCGACGTGATGAGTTCCGGCCTCGGCGGGCACCCCGACCGGGCCCGCTACATCGCCTACGTCGTGCCCGGCATCCTCATGATGACCATCGGCGGTGCCTCGCTCGGTGTCGCGGTGTCGGTGTGCACCGACATGACCGAGGGCATCATCGCCCGCTTCCGCACCATGGCGATCTACCGCGGTTCCGTCCTCGTCGGGCACGTCGTGGGCGGCGTGCTCCAGGTGCTCATCAGCGTCGTCCTGGTCATCGGCGTGGGCTTCGCGATCGGCTTCCGCACCGACGCCTCGCCGCTGGACTGGCTCGCCGCGCTCGGTCTGACGCTGCTGGTGGGCCTCGCGCTGACCTGGCTCGCCGTCGGCATCGGACTGTCCTCGCCCAACCCGGAGGGCGCGAGCAACGTCGGGCTGCCGCTGATGATCCTGCCGCTGCTGGGCAGCGCCTTCGTGCCGGTCGACTCGATGCCCGGGTGGTTCCGCTGGTTCGCGGACTACCAGCCCTTCACGCCCTTCATCGAGTCGCTGCGCAGCCTGCTGCTGGGCACGCCGATCGGGCACAACGGATGGCTCGCGGTCGGCTGGGGCGTCGCCCTCACCGCTCTCGGCGCCTGGTGGTCGACGCGTCTGTTCCAGCGCGACCCGTCCCGCGCGCGGTGACGGCGGCGAGCGCCGCGGCCCGCAACTCCTCCCGCCCCAGGGCGGCGTACTCCGCGACAGCGCCGGAGTACGCCGCCCCGTCGGCGTCCCGGGCCGCCTCCCGCGCCTCCGCCACCGCTGCGGGCGGCTGCAACTCCCCCAGCACGCCCAGCCGTTCGGCCAGCGCCACCCAGCGCGCCGCCGACGCGTCACCACCCACCAGCGCCGCATGCGCGAGCGCCAGCAACACCGTTCCGTAGACCGGCAGTTCGGCCGCAGGAACGGGCGGCCGCCCGTCGTGCGGGGTCAGCATCCGCACCAGCCACGCCCGCAGCCGCGCCACCAGCCCCGCGACCGGCTCCACCCGCCCGCACCGGGCGTGCGCGCTCAGCGCCGCGGCCTGCATCTGCAGGGCCCACGGGTCCAGGTACGGTTCCACGCCGTGCTGCTCGCCCAGGGCCGGGTCCAGCGCTGCCACCGACTCCCGCCACAGCCCGAGGCCCAGCTCCGTCAGCCCCCGCGCCAGTGCGATCCCGGCCTGCGCCGCCAGCGCGCCCGCGTCCGCGACCGCCTCGGCCTCGTCGGGCGCGGTGTCCCGCGCGGCCTGCGGCTCCAGCCACTGCTCGGCCTCGTCCACGGCGCCGCGCTGCAAACACGCGAGCACCAGCGCGCCGCGCACGTTCATGGTGTCGGTACGGTCGCCCACCGCCTGCTGCTGCGCGAGCGTGGCCAGCAGATGCTGGTACGCCTCCTCGCCGTGGCCCATCCGCAGCGACAGCTCGCTGATCCGGGCATGGCACAGCATCCGCAGCAGCGGGTGGTGCAACGGCTCCAGGCACTCCAGCGCCCGTCGCGCGGCGGCCAGCGCGGCCACCGGCCCGTCCTCGTACTCCCACACGTAGCTCGCCACGCACTCGGCGACCCCCGCCAGCAGCGGCTGGTCGTCGCGCGCGCACAGCTCGCGCAGCGCCTCGTAGCCGGGCGCGCGCAGATCCGGGATCACGCACAGCACCCGCGCCAGCGCCCTTACCAGGGAGTCCGGTTCGGCCTGCGGCAGGCGGCGCAGCGTGATCAGCGGGCGCAGGGCGCGCGGGCCCATGCCCATGAACAGCGTCGCCGTGCACACCGCCGCCGCCGCACGCGCCACCTCCACGTACTCCGGCTCGGGGACGTAGTGCGACAGCGGCGGGCCGGTGTCGGCGGCGAGCGCCACCAGGCGGCCGTAGTTGGAGCCCGTCGACCAGATCGCGCCCAGCACCGCGGCCGCCGACGCGATCGACGCGCCGTCCCCGCGGGCCAGCGCGTGCCGCAGCGCCAGTGCCAGGTTGTCCTGTTCGGCCCGCACCCGGTCCCACGAGTCGAACGGGTCGGCGCCGAACAGCACACCGTGCTCGGTACGGCCGAAGTCCCGCGCCCACGCCAGCAGCAGGGACGTCACCTCCGTGTCCTCACCCGCCTCGGCACGCCTGGCCGCACAGAACTCCCGTACCGTCTCCAGCATCCGGAACCGCAGCCCCGCCACGGTGTCGGCCGCCGACAGCAGCGACTGGTCCGCGAGCTGCTCCAGCATGCCGAGGACGTCCGCGTGCGGCGGCAGCACATGCGCGGCCGCGTCCTCCGTGAAACCGCCCGGGAAGACCGACAGCGCGCGCAGCGCCCCCTGCGCGTCCTCCTCCAGCAGATTCCAGCTCCACTCCACGACCGCGTGCAGCGTGCGATGCCGCTCCGGGGTGTCCCGGGCCGCGCCCCGCAGCAGGGCGAAACGATCCGGCAGCCTGTCCCCCAGACGGCGCGCGATCTCCGGCACCGACAGCGCCCGCACCCGCGCCGCCGCCAGCTCCACCGCCAGCGGCAACCCGTCCAACTGCGCGCACAGCTCCGCCACCTGCGCCGCCGGAAGCTCCACCCCCGGACGGGCCGCCCGCGCCCGCTGCGCGAACAGCTCCGCCGCATGCGCCCGGTCCAGCTCCGGCAGCGCGTACACCGCCTCCGACGTCAGCCCCAGCGGCGCCCGGCTCGTCGTCAGCACCCGCAGATCGCGCGACAGCGCGACCAGGGCCCGCACCAGCTCCGCGACCCCCGCCACCACCTGCTCGCAGTTGTCCAGCACCAGCAACGCCGGACCCTGCCCCAGCCCCGCCGCGATCGCTCCCGCCGCACCCTGTCCCCGCGGATCCGCCGCACCCAGCGCCGCCGCCACCTCACCCGCGACATCCGCGTCCGCCGACACACCCGCCAACGGCACGAAACACACCGTCCGCTGGTCCGCCTCCCGCGCGATGACCTGCGCCAACCGCGTCTTCCCCAGCCCGCCGGGACCCGCCACCGTCACCACCCGCGAGACGTGCAGCAACTCCGTCACCGCCGCGACATCCGCCTCCCGCCCCACCAGCTCGTTCGGCTCGTGCGGCACCCCCTTGCGGACCGCGGGCGCCTCCGCCCGCAACAACTCCGCGTGCACCGCCCGCAGACCCGCCCCCGGATCCGCCCCCAACTCGTCCCGCAACCCCCTGCGATACGCGTCGTACCGCGCCAGCGCCACCGCCGGACCCGCCGTCGCCGCCTCCGCCCGCAACAACTCCGCCAACGCCTCCTCGTCCCGCGGCGCCCGTCCCACCACCTCCGCCAGCGGCTCCACGGCCTCCTCCCGCCGCCCCAGCCGCGCCAACGCCAGCGCCCGCCGCCGCCACAACGCCTCGTACGCGGCTGCGCGATCCGCCCGCAGCGCGCCCACCGGATCCTCCCCCCGGTCCCCGCCCCCGTCCCACAACGCCAGCCCCGCCTCCGCGGCCGCCAGCACCCCCGCGCTGTCCTCCCGCCGCGCACACTCCTGCGCCCGCGCCGCACACAGCAGCAGCGCGGACGCATCCACCTGCTCCTCGTCCAACGTCAGCCGATATCCCGTCGGCGTCGTCGCCACCACATCCGCACCGAGCTGCGCCCGCAGCCGCGACACCAGCACCTGCACGGCCTTCGCCGGCCGGTCAGGCAGCTCCTCCTCCCCCCACAACCCCTCCACCAGCCGCCCCGCACTGCACCCCGCCCCCTGATCCCCCGCGAGCAGCGCGAGCAGCCCCCGCAGCCGGGGAGCGGTGATCTCCTTCCCCTGGAAGGCCACGCGGGACAACAACGTCAACTCAATCCTCACAACCCCGCAGACTAGCCCCGCCGGGCAAGCTCCCCGCCCCCCACCGGCGGACATCCGCTTCTCCTGCCCGGGAGGGGGACGCTGCGGGGTGCGGTTGCCCCGCCGGGCGAGCCTTCCTCCGCCCCCACCGGCGGGACGGCCGCCGACGCTCCCCGGGAGGGGGACGGTGCGGGGTGCGGTTGCCCTGCCGGGCGAGCCCTTCTCCGCCCCCACCGGCGGGACGGCCGCCGACGCTCCCCGGGAGGGGGACGGTGCGGGGTGCGGTTGCCCTGCCGGGCGAGCCCTTCTCCGCCCCCACCGGCGGGCAGCCGCTTCTCCTGCCTGGAGGGGGACGGTGCGGGGTGCCCCCGCAGGAATGCGCATCGACTCCGTCGAGGGGGCGGGTGAGGTCGTACGCGCATTCCGAGGAGGTGCCCCGTGGCGGCACCCGACCCACCCACCCGCGTGGGGCGCGATGCCCCGCCGGGCACCCCCAGGGGCGCGGGGAACTGCGCGAGCAACCCACCACCCACGCGCGGGTCGTCACCGACCCAAAGGGGCAGTACGGTCCGTACCGGACCACCGGCCGGTGGGGGCTTGTCGCGCAGTTCCCCGCGCCCCTAAAAACGGATCCCCCACGCGGCACGCGCAGCCCCAAAAACGAGTGCCCAGCGCCGCACTCGCAGCCCGAAGACGGGTGCCCGGCGTGGCACGCGCGCCCCGAAAGACGAAGGCCCCGCGCGGCAGCGCGAAAGGTCAGCCCGCGCGGCAGCGCAAACGAGCCCCCCGGCGGGGGAAGCCCCACCGGGATGGGGACCTCACCGGAGGTGGAGGGAGGTGAGGCCCGCCCCCACCACATCGGCGATCAGCCGATCCGCAGAGGCACTGTCGATGCGCGAGCGAGCCGTGAGGACGGCGACGACGAGCGGCGCCGCCCCCTCCCGCCGGACGACGGCGATGTCGTTGCGCGTGCCGTACCCCCCGCTCCCGGTCTTGTCCGCGGCGGTCCACCCGGCGGGAAGCGCCGCCCGGATGTACGGGCCGCCCGTCGTGTTGCGCGTCATCCAGTCCAGGAGCAGGGCCCGCCGGTCGGCGGGCAGCGCGTTGCCGAGCAGCAGGACGCGCAGGTCGGTGGCGAGGGCGCGGGCCGTGCTGGTGTCGCGGTCGTCGCCGGGGGCGGCCTCGTTGAGGGAGGGCTCGGTGCGGTCCGTCCGCGTCGTGGTGTCGCCGAGGCCGCGTACGGCCCGTTGCAGGCCCGCGGGGCCGCCGAGTTCGCGGAGCAGCAGATTCTCCGCGGTGTTGTCGCTGTAGCGCAGTGCCGCGTCCATGACGTCGCGCAGCGCCATGCCGTCGCGGACGTGCCGCGCGGTGACGGGGGCGTGGTCGAGCACGTCGGAGCGGTCGTACGTGAGGGTGCGGTCGAGGTCGGTGCCGGGCTGCTGGAGCAGCGCCGCCGCGGCGAGCACCTTGAGCGTCGAGCACGCGGCGAAGCGGCGGTCGGGCCGGTAGGTGACGGTGCGGCCGGTGCCGGTGTCGAGGAGGAAGAGGCCGACGCGGGCGCCGTAGCGGTCCTCCAGGGCGCGGAACACCGCGTCGGAGGTGGGCAGCCGCGCGGTCGTGGTGGTGGTGGCCCGCGGCGCCTTGCCCGAGGCGGGCGCGGGTGCGGGACCCACCGGGGCGCCGCCGCTCCCGCATCCGGCGAGCAGGCCGAGGGCCAGGACGGCAGCGGCGGCAGCAGCGGGGCGGCGGGCGGTACGGGCCATGCCCGCCACCCTCACGTCCGGCCCGGCCGGAGTCAAAGACCCGCCGCGCGGTCCGGCGCGCCGCCCGTGCGATGCTGCGGGGCGGGCCGGGGCGGCCCGGCCACGGCGGGGCAGGCACAGAAAAGGGCAAGGCGCAGGACCCGCGGCGATGGGGGAGCGGATGGACGTGTACGAGGCCGTGCGGAGCCGCCGCGCGGTGCGGGCCTTCAGCGACGCGCCCGTACCCGGCGAGGTGCTGAGGCGCGTGCTGGACGCCGCGGCGCACGCACCGTCGAGCGGCAATCTCCAGCCGTGGCAGGTGTACGTCGTGACCGGCGGTCCGCTCGCGGAGCTGAAACGGCGGGCCACCGCCCGTGCGGCGGCCGGGGATCCGGGTGACGCGCGCGAATACCCCATGTATCCGGCGGAGATGGTGACGCCCTACGCGGAGCGCTTCGCCGCGGCGGCGGCCCAGCGCTACGGCGCGCTCGGCATCGCGCGGAACGACCCGGACCGGCCGCGCAAGATCGCCGCCCTCAACACGGGGGCGTTCGGCGCCCCGGCCGTCCTCTTCTGCTACCTCGACCCGGCGATGGGCCCGGGTCAGTGGGCCGACGCGGGGATGTACCTCCAGACGGTGATGCTGCTGCTGCGCGCGGAGGGCCTGCACAGTTGCCCGCAGGTGATGTGGACGATGTACCGCACGACCGTCACCGCCGCCGTCGGCGCCCCCGCGGACCACGTCCTGCTGTGCGGGCTCGCGATCGGGTACGAACCGGCGGGCGCCCCGCCGCTGTTCACGGACCGGGCGCCGCTGCCGGAGACGGTGCGCTTCGTCGGCGACTGACGACCGGTGCCGCAGCCCGCCGCCGGGTCTCGCGCGTCAGGACGAACCGCGCGCGTCGAACTCGGCTGCCGAGCTGCCGCCGGGGAAGCGGGTCACGAAGTCCAGCACGCCGACCCACGTCGGGCGGATCGCGATGCGCGCCATGCGCAGGCCCGGGTGGTCCACGGCGTCCGCCTGGGCGTCGCCCGCCTCGCGCGTTCCCGCGTAACGGTGCAGCGCGAGGCGGTAGTCGGGGACGACCCCGGCCACGTCCGTCACCTCCGCCCGGCCGCGCAGCAGCAGCGCCCGCGGCGGTGTCCCGGCCGCGTCGATCGTGACCGCCACCGCGGGCCTGGCCCGCAACGCGGCGATCTTCCGGGCCGGGTGGAAGGTGGAGAGCACCAGTTCCTCGCCGGTCCAGTGGAAGAGCATCGGGAAGACCCGGGGCGTGCCGTCGGCGGCGACGTACCCGACCCGGGCCAACTCCTTCGACGCGAGCAGGTGTTGGGCGGTCGCACCGTGCAGCAGCCGCACGTCGCCCTGCGGGAGCGTGGCGAACTCGTCGGTCGGGGTTGCGGACATGGGGGCTCCTCGCCTCACGGGCCGCGCCGACCGCGGCCCCTCACCCCTTGCGTCGAACGGACCGCCCGCCGATCGACACACCTCAGGCCCCCGTGAGCCGCAGATGCCACCACGGGCGGCGCTGGTGCCGCCAGCTCCCTCCGGGGTGCGCGGCCGCGAACGGGTCCGGCAGCGTGCGCCGTTCGAACTCCGCGTCCAGCCGTGCCACGATCCGCCCCACCTCCCGCCGGGCGGACGGCGGGAGGGCGTGGAGCAGCTCCTCGACGTCGTCGCGCGCGTCGAGGATGCCGCAGCACGGGCAGTCGGGCAGCGGCGGGTAGAGCACGCGGCCGGGCTGCCGCAGGAACCCCTCGTACGTCGCGAGCGCCCCGCCCAGGAAGCCGGGCCCGAACCTGTCCGCCTCGGCCCGCCGTACGGCGGCCTGCGCGCTTCTCCCCAGACCCCTGACCTGGCTGTACGGCCGGGCGCCTGCCCGGCGTGCGTGCGGTGCGGCGCGTAGCGCGCCGGGCGGCCTACGCGGCATCGCCCTTTCGTGTCGTCATGCCCGCGACGATACCCCGGCCCCGGCTCGGAGGGAGCCGGAGCGGCGGAGGCCGGCGCGACGCCCTACGCGGAAGCCGGTGCCGTACCCGACGCGACGGTCTCGGCGAGGACGTCGTCGAGCGGGGTGGCGGGCCCGAGGCCGAGTTCCCGTACCGTCCTGGTGGCGTCCAGGATGTGCGGCTGCTGGTAGAGGTAGCGCATCTCGGGGATCTCCGCCATGACCGGGTCGGCCCGGCCCAGCCGCCGCAGCTCCTCCTGCGGCATGACGTCCAGCACCGGTGCCGGCGCCCCGGCGATCTCGGCGAGCCGCGCGGTCAGCAGCCGGGCCGGCAGGTCGGAGGTGGACGGCACGTGCCAGGCCCGGCCGAACGCCCCCTCGTGGCGCCCGGCGGCGACGAGTGTGCGGGCCACGTCCCCGGTGTGGCTCCAGCTGTGCGGGGCGTCGAGGTCGCCGGGGTAGGTCACCGGCTGCCCGGCCAGCACCACGGGCACCACCAGCAGGGTGTAGAGCGAGGCGGCGCCCGCCCCGAGGTATTCGGTGGCGCGGACCTCGGTGACGCGGACCCGGCCCGCCTCGTGCGCGGCCAGCGCGTCCGCCCACATCCGCGCGCGGACCCGGCCCTTGACGGTCGTCGCCGCCATGGGCAGATCCTCGGTGAGGGGGCCGTCCACCGCCCCGTAGCCGTACGTGTTGCCGAGCATGACGTACGCCGCACCCGTCCGTTCCGCGGCCGACAGCAACGCCGCGGCCAGCGGCGGCCATTCGGCGGGCCACCGGTCGTACGGCGGCATCGCGCAGTTGAACAGCACGCTCGCGCCCTTCGCCGCCGCCACCAGGGCCTCGACGTCCGTGGCGTCGGCCGCCACCCGTTCGATGTCCGGGTGGTCCGGCCCGGCGCCGCGCCGCGACACCACCCGCACCCGCTCCCCGGATCCGGCCAGCAGGCGCGCCACGGCACTTCCGGTGGGGCCCGCGCCCACCACGACATGCAAGGACAAGGTGATCTCCACGTTCGTCGGTTCGCGGGCGGCGGGTCGGCCGCCCGGAAAATCACCGTACGGACGGTCCTCGGGGACGAACCATGGCTGATGCGCCGGGATCCATGTCCGAGCGTCTGACGCAGCGCGCGACGGCTAGGGCTAAGGTGCCTTCAATGGACGTGCTCAGCGATGTGCTCGCCGCCATGCGCGGCGGCCGGCCCCACGCGGCGCGCACCCTGGCCCGCGCCCCGTGGGGAGTGGGCTTCCCGCCCGGCGACGGAGCGGGCTGCCATGTCATCCTGCGGGGTTCCTGCTGGCTGATGCCCACCGGCGGCGAACCGCAGGCGCTCGGCGTCGGCGACGTCGTCTTCCTCCCGCGCGCGACCGGCTACGCCCTGGCCGACCACCCCGGCAGCCCGGTGGTGGACTTCCGGCCGGGCCCCGGCGACGGCGACGCCCCGCTCGACCAGCTACGCATCGACGGCGCGGGCGCCACGACCACGATGCTGTGCGCCGCCTACTACTTCGACCGCGAACGGACCCATCCGCTGCTCGGCGAGCTGCCCGACATCGTCCGGCTCCCCTCCGAGGTCGGCCGGCACACCTCGCTGCGCGCCACCGTCGAACTCCTCGGCCGCGAACTGGCCACCCCGCAGGCCGGCACCAGCGCGATCCTGACCTCGCTCGTCGACATGCTGCTGCTGTTCGTCCTGCGGGCCTGGCTCGACGAGCAGGCGACGGCCCCCACCACCACCGGCTGGGCGGCGATCCTCAACGACCCCGCCCTGTCGGCGGCCCTGCACGCCGTCCACGCCCACCCCGAACGCCCGTGGACCGTCGAGCGGTTGGCGGCCCTCGCCGGAATGTCCCGGGCCACCTTCGCCCAGCGCTTCGCCGCCCTCGCGGGCCGACCGCCCCTGGCCTACCTCACCTGGTGGCGGATGACGACCGCCGCCAGACTGCTGCGCGAGGGCGACGCGCCCCTGCGCGTCATCGCCGGACAGACCGGCTACACCTCGGAGTTCGCCTTCGCGAAGGCCTTCAGACGCGAATACGGCCAGGCGCCGGGGCAGTACCGCCGCGCCGCCCAGCGGGTTTAGGCGCGCATCACGCCGGACCGGCCAACTGGCCCCGCACCCAGGCCGGGTCGGGATTGGTGTGCGCGCGCCCGCCGACGACGACGGTCGGCACCGTCTCGTTCCCGTCGTTGACCTCCCGCACGGCCGCGGCTCCCGCCGGATCCCGCCAGATGTTCACCCAGTACGCCCGGCGCGCCCGCCAGCCCAACCGGCCGCGCAACCGCAGGCAGTACGCACACCCCGGCCGCCAGTACACGACCGGCCGCCCGTCCTCCGCACTGCGCCGCCCCGCCTCCGCGGCCGTCACCGACCGCGGGAAGACCACCGGCGAGTTCACCACGCCCATCACCAGGAACCCGCCGACGAAGGCGCCCCCGCCCGCGTAGTCCCCCCGGGCGAGCAGCGCCCCGCCCGCACACCCGCCGACGACGAACAGCACGACCGCCAACCCCCACACGCGCATCATGCCCGGCACGCTACTCCCGCCACCGGCCGGTACGGGAACCCCCGGGCCGCACGGAGGCGTCGCTTCCAGAGGGGAGAGAGGTGGACACGATGGGCACCAGGTACCTGTATCTCGTGCGGCACGCGGAGGCGGTGCCCGACGAGACCCGGCTGTCGGAGCGCGGACGGCGCCAAGCCCACCTGCTCGGCGAACGGTTGGCCGGGTATCCGGTGTCCGCCGTCCGGCACGGCCCGCTGACACGCGCGCGGGAGACCGCGGAGGCCGTCGGCGCACACCTGGACGGAGTCCGGCTGCACGCGTGCGAGGTCGCCGGGGACTACGTGCCGTACGTGCCGCGCCGCGACGAACTCCCCACGGAATGCGCCGACTTCCTGCTGAGCTTCCTCGCCGGTGTCACCGACGAGGAGCGCGCCTACGGGGAGCGGCTCGCGAAGGAGGCGATCGGACGCTTCACCGGCCCCACCGAGGGAGAGGCCGACGTCCACGAGGTGGTCGTGACGCACAACTTCCTCGTCGGCTGGCTCGTCCGCCACGCCCTCGACGCCCCCGCCTGGCGCTGGTTGGGCCTCAACCACGGCAACGCGAGCCTGACGGTGCTCCGTTACGCCCCCGGCCGCCCGACCTCACTGCTGGTCCAGAACGACATGACCCACCTGCCCCCGGACCTGCGCTGGACGGGCTTCTCCCCCGGCGTGCGCGTCTAGGGCCGGTCGTCGCGGTGCTGTCGGCCTTCGATGTCCGCCGCGACCCGGACCACGCCGTCCGCCCCGCCGCCGGGGGGAGCCGGGGCGGGGCGGAGGCGCCGGGTCAGCCGGTGGTGCAGCTGACGGTCGGGGTGGGGGCCGTGCCGTTGCCCGTGAAGCCGTACGTGGTGCTCGCGCCCGCGCCGAGGGCGCCGTTGTAGGACGCGTTGGTCACCGTGACCGCGCCGCTCGTACCGGTGTTGGTGCCGTTCCAGACCTGGGTGATCGACGTACCGGAGGGGAGGGTGAAGGCGGTCTTCCAGCCGGAGATCGCCGACGTACCGGTGTTCGTCACCGTCACCTCGGACTGGTAGCCGCCCGCCCACGAGTTCACCGTCTTGTACGTCGCCGAGCAGCCGGAGCCGGTGCCGCCGGTGGTCGAGCCGGTCGTACCGGTGGACGTGCCCGTGCTCGTACCCGTCGAAGTGCCGGTCGAGGTCCCGGTGGACGTGCCGGTCGAGGTCCCGGACGACGTGCCGGACGTCGTACCCGTCGACGTACCCGTGCTCGTGCCCGTCGTCGTACCGCCCGACGCGTCGCCGCTCAGGGTCGGGGTCGTCCACGTACGCCACTGGGACAGGTTCGCGGACTTCAGGGACGAGACGCGGAAGACGGCGGGCGCGCTGCCCGTGCCCAGCAGGAACTTCTGGATGCTCGCCTGAAGGGGTGCCTTCCACTCCGGGCGCACCGCGCAGTGCGTGCCGTCCGCGACGTCCGACCAGTAGGAGATGTTGCTGCCCGCGCCGAGGGCCTTGTAGACCTCCGCGCCGCCGAGCGCGGCCAGGCTGCCGGACTTCGCGCCGAGCCAGTCCACGTGCGGGTTCTCCATGATGAACGCGCCGCGCGGGGCGATCATGCCGACGATCTCGTGGGTGTCGACGGGCAGCGCGTTGGGGTTGGAGGTGTACGAGCCGAACGCGTCGCCGAGCCACGGCTGTTCGGTGTACGCGCTGTCCAGCGGCTGCGCGCCGCTGTCGGACGGGATGCTGCGGAAGACGTCCGTGCCGCCCGACCCGGACTCGATCGGCATCGTCAGCGCGATGCGCTGGTCGAACGCGCCCGCCACGAACGCGCCCTTGCCGTAGCGCGAGCAGCCGGTGACGCCCGTGGCGTCGGCCTTGAGGACGGTGCCGCCGGACTGCTGGATGACGTCGACGATCCGGCTCACGCCCCACGACCAGGCCATCAGCAGGCCCGTGCTGCTGGTGGAGCCGTAGATCGAGTAGAAGGCGCCCTGCTTGCTGCTGCGCGGGGTGCCCTCCTTGCCGACGGCGGTCGGGTCGTAGTTGATGACGGCGGCGCCGGACGCCTTGATCGTCGCGGTGTCGGCGCCCAGGCCGCCGAGCACGATGACCGCGGGGAAGGGGCCGGTGCCGCTCGGCAGGCTCACGCTCGCCGAGAAGCTCGCGCTCTTGCCCTGGTCGGAGACGTTGACGGTGATGCTGGTCGCGGACACCGTGCCGGTGACGCTCGCGGGCTTGCCGGGCTTGGTGCCGTAGACGGTCGCCTCGGCGCGCCGCTTGATCTCCTCGCGGCGGCAGCGCCAGTCGCCGACCGTGCTGACGCGCGTGCCGTCGAAGCGGGTGAAGGGGTCGGGGAGCTGGGAGGTGGACGCCGGGTTGTTCGACCCCACCGCGCAGTCGGCGCCGTCGTCCTCGACGGACGCGGTGAGCGCGGCCGGTGCGGCCGCGGCCGTCTGCGGGGCGGGCGCGGCACCCGCCTGCGGGACGGCGAGCGCGGCACTCGTCAGGCCCGCGACGGCCGCGAACGTCACGACCGCCCACGCTCTGGGCCGGAACCGCCGGAACCGGGAACGGGACAAGCGCATGGGGGACCTCCTGGGCTGGGCGGCGCGCGGCCGCCGGGTGGTGGGGGGAGTGCGCCGCAGGGGCGCTCCAGGAGCGCCGGCATCGGCGCCGAGGCCAGGCCGATCTTGGGAGCGCTCCCATTGTTAGGTACCGCGCGGGAGGCTGACAATATGCCGAACGTGGGGGCTTGAGGTTGTCTGTTTTCGCACATCTACCGGTGGGTACGCGCTCGGAACGGGCGGCCCGAGCGGCGGGAATCGGCCACCGATATCACTTTGACCTGGGGATTCTCTCCAAGGGCGACTTCCGGCCACGTGTCGGCAAGCTTTCCGAATGTTGCGAGCGTCAGAACGCGGCGGACGGGGTGATCCCAGGAGTGCGGAATACCCCTGGGGGGTATACCGTTGACGTCGGCGCACACCTGATCCGCACGCTCGCGAAGGAGCCAGGCATGGACCACTCCGGCCACGGCCACGCAGGACACGACGGCCACCCCGGGCACCCCGTCCATGACGCCCCCGCGGACCACACGGCGCACGACGCCCACGCGGGGCACGGCGGACACGCTGGACACGGCGGGCACGGCGGCGGCTGGAGCCGCACGACGTGGCGTACGGCCGCGCAGGCGACCCTCCACTGCCTCACCGGCTGCGCCATCGGCGAGGTCCTCGGCATGGTGATCGCCACCGCGGCGGGCCTGTCCAACGGCCCCACCGTCGTGATCTCGATCGCCCTCGCCTTCGTCTTCGGCTACGCGCTGACCATGCGCGGCGTCCTGCGCGCGCAGGTGCCCGTGCGGCAGGCGGTGAAGATCGCGCTGGCCGCCGACACCGTCTCGATCGCCGTCATGGAGATCATCGACAACACCGTCATGGTGGGGGTGCCCGGCGCCCTCGCCGCCGGGCTCGGCGACGCCCTGTTCTGGGGCTCACTGGCCTTCTCGCTGGTCGCCGCCTTCCTCCTCACGACGCCCGTGAACCGCTGGATGATCGGCCGCGGCAAGGGCCACGCCGTCGTCCACGCCTTCCACTGACCCGGCCCGCTCCGCCCGGCGGTACGGCGCTCACCCGGCCACGTGCAGGGTGAGCGCCGCCGTGTGCAGCGCGCCCCCCGCCCGGAACTGCAGGAAGAGCCGCCACTCGCCCGGCTCGGGCAGCTCGGCGTGGAAGGCCAGCTCGGGCCCGCCCTTGCCGCCGCCCGCCGGTACGGCGGACTCCGGGTGCAGATGCGCGAGGGCCTGGTCCCCGGCGTGGAAGGCGGTCAGATGCGCGTACGTCCCCAGGTACGGCTCCAGGTCGGTGACCGGCGCCCCGCCCCTGGCCACGGCCACCGTGAGCGGCCCTGCCTTCCCGGCGGTGAGGTCGGCCCGGACGCTGACGGTGTAGCCGTCGGCCTCCGCGCTCGCCGCGGGCCTCGGCAGGGGCGTGGCGTGCACGGTGCCGGGGACGGTGAGCGTACGGCTCAGGACGAGGCCCTGCTCGCCCGCGGACGGCGTGAAGGTCGCGAACAGCCGCCAGGCGCCGGGCGCGAGGGCGGGCAGCGCGGCCGTCCAGGTGCCGTCGGCGGCCATCGCGGGGTGCAGGTGCTGGAAGCCGGTGAGGTCGGAGCGGATCGCGTAGAAGTGCAGCCGCTTCGTCTGCTCGACGGCGAAGCTCGTGACGGCGCGCCCCTCCGGGCCGGTGATGGTGAAGCGGTAGAGCATCGCCATGCCGGGCATGCCCTCGGCGGTGGCCGACGTCATGCGGTAGCCGCCGGAGGCGTCGGAGAGCCCGCCGCCGTCCGCCGTCCCGTCCATGCCGGGCATGCCGGGCATGCCGGCGGGCATCGACGCGGAGGGCATCGCGTGGTGGTGCGTCCCCGGCACGGACGAGCCGCCCCCGGCCCCGGAGCCGCAGGCGCCGAGGCCCACCCCGAGGACGACGACGAGAGCCGCCACCCGCATCGCGCCCGCCCGCTGCCGCCTGCCGCCGTACGCCATCGCCGAAACGCCCCTCGCCGCGAAACCCGATCAACCGCCCGCCACGATACCCCCCGGGGGTTCCGCGACCGACAGGATTCGCCCGTACGGGTGAGGCGGCGGCTCAGTGGTTCTTGGACTCGGACGCCTGACGTGCAAGGAGGTCGAGGTCGAGAACGAAGGTGCGGCCGTCCCCCAGGTCGATGGGGACTTCGCCCGTGCCGTACTTGTGGGTGTGCGCCGCGATGTAGCCCGTGGAGGTCGGCTGGGTATGCAGGACGACCTCCTCGGCGTAGGGGTCGACGACCATGTAGACGGGGATGCCGTAGCGGCCGTACTTGGCGGTGCAGTCGTCGTAGTCCTTGCGCGCCGACGACATCGAGACGACTTCCGAGATCAGCAGGACGTCCTCGAAGCTGAAGCGCTTGCCCTCCCGGCGGGCTCCCTCGCGGAGGATCGCCAGGTCGGGGGCGGAGTATTCGTCAGCGGGAAAGTCGATGTAGACGCCGGAGGGAGTCTTCGCAAAGAGGCCGAGCGACATGATCGTGCTGTACTGCAGCATCTTGATCGTCTCGGAGTGCTCGAAGCTCTGCGGAGCCATGATCACCTTTCCGCCGGCCCCGAACAGAACCGTGTACCCCTCGGGGAACTCGGTGTGCACGATCGCGTCGACGCTCACTGGACGGCTCCTTCCCGTGTGCAGCCAGGATGCGGCGACCGGCTCGGCCCCGGCGCCCGCTCAGCTCTCCCGGGTGCTCGGGCGGGCGGCGGTCGAGGGGGGCGGGGAGTAGGGCTTCGGGTCCTTCGTCCAGGGCTGGACGCCGAGCTTGCCGGTCGTGCCGAGGTCGAGTTCGGGGGTCAGCGTGACCGGGGGTGTGCCGGGGCGGGCGACGACGCGGACGTAGGGGGCCGCCACGGTGGTGCCGTTCGTGACGGTGTTGCGCCAGACCAGGCCGGAGTGGGCGGTCTGGCCCGGGGCGAGGGTGATGCGGCGGGGCGGGGCGTCGAAGTCGGGGAGGACGGTGATGCCGCCGGTGCCGTGCAGGACGGCGACGGTGGCGGGGACCTTCCAGTCCTCGTCCAGGGGGGTGACGGCGGGGTAGCCATCGAGGACGTAGGGCTTGCCGGAGCAGTTGGTGAGGTGCAGGCCGACGACGCGCAGGCCCATCGCCGCGTCGCCGCGGTCGGCGGTCACGCGGACGCCGGAGGCGGGGCAGGGGCCGGACGCGGCGGGGGCCTCGGCCGCGGGGACGTCGCGGACCTGCGCCAGGCGGACCCGGGTGACCTCGGTGGCGGCGTCCGTGCCGAAGCTCGCGCCGTCGACCGTCGCCTGGACCTTCGCGCCCGCGGCGACGTCCGGCACCGTGGCCTGCACGGTGTCCAGCACCTGCCCGGCGGCGTTGCGCAGTTCGACGCCGACCGTGTACGTACGGGCCTGCGGGCCGTCGTTGGCGACCTCGTAGTGCACCTGGAGCGTGCGCGAGGAACCGTGGCACTCCGGTGTGCCGCCGCCCGTCACACCCGTGATCCGCACGCCCCGCCCGGCCGCCGTGTCCTTCACCGGGTCGGGGACCACGCAGAGGGTGGCGGTGCGGGCGCCCGGGGTCGTCGCCTTCTGGGTGCCGCAGCCCGCGAGCAGCAGCAACAGGCCGGCGGCGAGCACGGCCGGGGTCAGGGGGGTTCGCATCGTCCCACCCAACCGGCGCACGGCCCCCAACCCCTGTGGCGGGGCTCACATTTACTGCAACGGTCCTGTCACCGATGCCGCCCGCGCCCCCGGCACCTCCGCCTCACGACCGCCAGGACAGTTCGTCGATCGCCCCGGAGGTGCCGTCCGCCGTGCCCGTGCGGGACGTGCCGGTCGTCGTGGACACGGTGAAGGTGAACCGGAACTGCCCGTCGTTGTCGGCGGGGTCGATCTCCCACTCCTGCACCCGCAGGCACGTCGGCCGTACGGTGCCGTCGAGGGTCACCGCGGCGGCGACGCGGTCGAGTTGGGCGGGGGTCAGCTCGCCGGGGTAGACCTCGCCGACACCGGGGGCGGAGTCGGTGACCGTGCCCGCGCCGGGGTCGCCCTTGGCCGGGCGGGGTGTGTAGAGGAAGGGCTTGCCGGGGCGGGTGACGGCGGTGACGGCCTTGCCCCGCTGGGACTCGGCGTCGGCGAGCAGCGTGCGCACCCGCGTCTCCTCGGCGGTCTCCGCCGGTTCCGTGCAGCCCGCGTCGCCGGGGGCGCTCGCGGACGGGTCGGCCGGGACGGACGAGGTGGCCGCGGCGGAGGGCGCGTCGCGCGCCATCGAGGGCGGCGCGCTTCCCGCCGCGCCGTCACGGGAGGAGCCGGGGGGGCCGGAGGAGTCCGATCCGCAGGCGGCCGCACCGCCCGCGACGAGCAGAACCACGGCCACCGCCCTCGCCGTACGCCGGGCGGCACCGCCCCGCAGCAGTCCGAGCACCATGCGCGTTCCCCCCGTTCCGGCCGCTCACCGCCCCCGGCGCGGAGCCGGTACGGGACCGGCGGGGACAGCGGGGCCCATGTGGCGCCGACAAGCCGTCAGCCTACTCACGCCCCCGCCCGGCGCCAACGATCACGGTCCGCCCCCGACCGCCCTGCACCACAACGGTGTACGCGGCCGGGCCCGCCCGGGGCGAGCCGGTGTGCGGCGGGACTCAACCGCCCTGCGCCACACCCGCGTGCGCGGCCAGCACCCGCCAGCCGTCCGACCCGCGCACCCATGTCCTGGTGTACCGCAGCCGGGCCGCGAAGGGCTCGCCGGCTGCGGTGCCGCGCAGGGCGGCGAGCACGTACGTGACGCCGGTGGTGTCCGCGACGGTGACGGTCAGCTCCTCCTGGTCGAAGGCCTCGACGACGAGGGTGCGGGAGCGGTGGGCGGCCAGGTCGTCGGCCTTGGTGAGGACGCCGCCGTCGGGGCCGGTGTAGCGGGCGCGGTCGTCGAGCAGGGCGTCCAGCGCGTCGGCGTCGCCCGCCAGGACCGCCGTCTGGAGGCGCCGTTCGGCCTCCCGCAGCTCCGTTTCGGGCGCTGCCCCGGTCGTCTCGGTCATCACCGAAGTCCTCCCACCCGTAGAGCCGTTACGGGCACCACGCTAGTCCGCCCGCTGGGTCCGCCCGCGCGCCCGGGCCCCCACGACCCGGGCGCGCGGCGGGGAACGGGGGGCTCAGCCGGTGACGGTCAGCTCGGTGATGCGCTGGGCGCCGTCCGCCGTGTCCGGTGCGGCGGAGGTGAGGTCGAGGCGCAGGCGGGCGGTGTGGACGGGGGTGAAACTCACGGTCGTGGGTTCGCCGGACGCGGTCGCCCAGGTCACGGACGGCGCGGCGACGGGCACGAAGCGGTCGCCGTCCCAGGCGGAGACGGTGACCCGCGCCGGGAGGGAGTGCGTGGCGTCGATCGTGAAGGTGACGGCGACCGAGGCGATGTCGCGCGGCTCGGCCCATGTCACGGACACCCAGTCGGCGGCGCGGGCGCCACTGAAGACGGGGAGCAGGGCGGTCGCGGCCTTGCGGAAGGCGTTGGACCATCCGGTGGCCGGATCGCCGTCGAGCATCGCGGCGGGCAGCGTGGTGGCGGCGCCGGAGTAACTGGCGTCCGCCAGCGGGTAGTCGGGGGAAGCGACGGGGCCGGGGGCGAGCCGGGCGGGCGGGGTCGTCACGACGTCGGCGGCGTGGTCGAGGTGGACGGCGACGGTGCCGGCGCGCAGGCCGGGCGCGCTCGCGGTGACGGTGAGGCGGCCCGCCTTCGTACCGGCGCGGACGATCGCGAGCGCCTTGCCGTGGAAGGCGGTGCGGGTGGTGGCCTGGTAGCGCTCGGCGCTCTCCTGGCGGCCGTTGTCGAGTCCGGCGAGCGAGCCGCCGGTCACGGCGAAGGTCAGCAGGTCCTCGGCGCCGGGCACGACGACGCCCCGGGCGTCGATCACCTCGGCGGTGACGTAGACCAGCGAACGCCCGTCCCCGGGCAGGGACTTGCGGTCGGCGGTGAGCCGTACGGAGTGCGCCGGGCCCGCCGTCCGCAGGACGTCGGTGGCGACGGTACGGCCGCCGCGCCGGGCGACCGCCTTCAACTCGCCCGCTGCGAAGGGCACCTGCCACGTCAGGTGCAGCTTGCCCGCGCTGCCGTTGGGGCTGGTGTAGCTGCCGGGGTAGGGGCCGCCGGTGACCGTGCGGTCGTCGCCGGTCGCCTCGGTCGTCTCCAGGTAGGTGCGCCCGTCCGCCGTCTTCTTGGTGTCGAAGCGCCGCACGCCCAGCGACCGGCCGTCGAGGAACAGCTCGACGGTGTCGGCGTTGGAGTACGCCCACACCTCGACCGTCTCGCCCGCCGCGTGGTCGGTCCAGTCCATCGGCACCAGGTGCACCATCGGTTCGCGCGACCACTGGCTGCGGAAGAGGTGGTACATGTCCTTGGGGAAGCCCGCGGTGTCGACCGCGCCGAAGAAGGACGCCTTGACCGGGAAGACGGAGTAGGGCGTGGGCTCGCCGATGTAGTCCATGCCCGCCCACAGGAACTGCCCGGCGAAGAACCGCCGGTCGCGGTCCTTCTTGAGCCCGTACTCGCCGCTGATCGTCCACGAGGCGAGGTTGTTGTCGTACGAGGACGTGGCGCGTCTGCCCGGCGTGTAGTTCTCGCCGGTGTTGAGGTGGCCGGGCTCCTGGTAGGTGCCGCGGGTCGCGGTCTCGGAGGAGGACTCGGACTCGAAGAGGAACAGGTGCGGGTAGCGGGCGTGCAGGGCGTCCACGGAAGCCGCGGTGTTGTAGTTGAGGCCGAGGCCGTCGAGCTTGGCCAGCATGAGGTCGGCGGCCGAGCCGACCGCGGGCAGGCCACGGTACTTGTCGGAGCCGATGACGACGGGCCGGGTCGGGTCGAGGGAGCGCACGACGTCGATGAGGCGCTGGGCCATGTCGAGCCCGGCGGTGCTGGTGGAGTCGGGGATCTCGTTGCCGATGGACCACATGACGACGGCGGGCGAGTTGCGGGCCGCGCGCACCATCTCCGCGATGTCGGCGGAGCTGTCGGTGTCGAAGAAGCGGTGGTAGTCGTAGGTGTTCTTGCCCGTGTGCCAGCAGTCGAAGGCCTCGACCATCATGATGATGCCCAGTTCCTCGCAGATGTCGATCATCTCCGGCGAGGGCGGGTTGTGCGAGGTGCGGTAGGCGTTGACGCCCATCGACTTCATGAGGGTCATCTGGCGCAGCAGCGCGTCCCGGTTGACCGCGGAGCCCAGCGCGCCCTGGTCGTGGTGCAGGTCGACGCCCTGGATCTTGGCGTAGCTGCCGTTGAGGCTCAGCCCCTGGTCGGGGTCGAGGGTGACGTGCCGGAAGCCGAAGACGGCGGGCAGCGCGTCCACCGCCCGCCCGTCCAGGCGCAGTTCGGCCTCCAGCGTGTAGCGGTGCGGGGTGTCGAAGGACCACAGCCGCGGCGCCCTGACCGCCAACTCCACCTCTGCGATGACCGGTTCGGCGCCGGGCAGGTCGAGCGGGGTGCTCGCGGTCGCCACCGCGCGGCCGTCCGGGTCGCGGACGGTGGCCACGACGGTCGCGGTACGGGCCGCGCCGGACTCGTTGACGGCGGTGACCTCGGCCCGTACCGTCGCGGGCTTCCCGGCGGCGAGCGCCTCGGCGAGACCCGGCGTCGTCACGTACGTGCCCTGGCGGGCGATGTGCACGGGGTCGGTCACGACGAGACGGGCGTGCCGGTAGATGCCGCTGCCGGAGTACCAGCGGCTGCTGGGGAGCTGGTTGCGCACCCGCACGGCGAGCACGTTGGGTGTGCGGCCGTCGGTGTGCAGCAGTCCGGTGACGTCGAAGGCGAAGCCGGTGTAGCCGTACGGGTGGCTGCCCGCGAGCGTGCCGTTGACGTAGACGGAGCTGTCCATGTAAACGCCGTCGAACTCGACGGAGATCCGCCGCCCGGCGAGGTCCTTCGGCAGCGTGAACGTCCTGCGGTACCAGCCGAGCCCGCCGGGCAGGAAGCCGGTGCCGCCCGAGGTGTTGTGCTCGGTCGTCGGCGTCAGCTCGATGCTCCAGTCGTGCGGGACGGCGACCGCCCGCCACCGGGAGTCGTCGTAGCCGGGCTCGGCGGCCCCCGCGTACGCGCCCGCGGGGTCGTCGGCACCGTCCAGGTCGGCGAGCGCGAAGCGCCACCCGTCGGACAGGTCGAGGCTGCGGGAGGCCGGATCGAACGCGGCCGCACGCCCCGGGGCGCCGCTCCCCCGGCCGGGAGTGCTCGCCTGCGCGTGTGCGACGAGCCCGGGAAGCGCCGGAACGGCGGCCCCCGCGGCTCCGGTGACCAGGAACGACCTGCGGTTTACCGGCACTGTGACCACTCCTCGGGCAGGCGTACGGGCAGCGGATGCGGGCATGCCACATCCACCAGAATTGATCAGCACCAAACAGAATCGATCAACCCGCCACGGATTCTTGCAGCCCAGCTCCCGCGCCGGTCAAGAGCCGTGCGCGACCTTCCCTCCCCGGCCGCACGCCCTCGCCCCTCCCCGCCCGGGCGCCCTCCGCCGGGCATCACCGCAGCCTGTGCGTCACCCGTGAACAGCCCGTGAGCCCCGCCGCCCGTGCGCGGGTCGTCGCGCGGGGCCGGGCCGGGCGTGCTCTCATGGGGGGAGGACTGCTCGCCGGGAGAATCCGCGGAGGAACGCATGGCCACCTATCGCGTTGCCCAAGTGCCCGCCGCAGGCGGGGCGTTGGCGATCGCCGAGCGCGAGGCGCCGCCGCCGGGACCGGGGCATGTGCGGATCACCGTCGAGGCGTGCGGGATCTGCCACAGCGACGCCGGGTTCGTGGAGGGCGGGTATCCGGGTCTGTCCTACCCGCTCGTGCCCGGACACGAGATCGCCGGGCGGATCGCGGAACTGGGCGAGGGGGTCGCCGAACGCGGCTTCACCGCCGGGGACCGGGTCGCCGTGGGGTGGTTCGGCGGGTCCTGCGGCCACTGCACGGCCTGCCGCCAGGGCGACTTCATCGTGTGCGAGAACCTCAAGGTGCCCGGCTGGGCGTACGAGGGCGGCTTCGGCGAATCCGTCGTCGCGCCCGCCGACGCGCTCGCCCGGATCCCCGACGGCCTGTCGTCCGCCGACGCGGCCCCGCTGGGGTGCGCGGGCGTGACGACCTTCAACGGGCTGCGGCGCAGCGCCGCCCGCCCCGGCGACCTGGTCGCCGTCCTCGGCATCGGCGGGCTCGGCCACCTCGGTGTGCGGTACGCCGCCGCGATGGGCTTCGAGACGGTCGCCATCGCACGCGGGCCCGAGAAGGCGGAGTTCGCCAAGCAACTGGGCGCCCACCACTACATCGACAGCGCCGCCACCCCCGCCGCGGGCGCCCTGCGGGAGCTGGGCGGCGCGAAGGTGGTGCTGGCCACCGTCGGCAACTCCGAGGCGATCGCCTCCACCGTGGACGGGCTCGGCCCGCGCGGCGAACTGGTCGTCATCGGCGCGACCACCGAGCCGCTCGGTATCGCCCCGCTCCAACTGATCATGCAGGCCAGGGTCGTTCGCGGCCACCCGTCCGGCACCTCGCAGGACGTCGAGGACACGATGGCGTTCAGCGCGCTGCACGGCATCACCCCGATGATCGAGACGGCCCCGCTGGCCGACGCCGACGCCGCCTACCGCCGGATGCTCTCGGGCAAGGCCCGCTTCCGCATGGTGCTGCTCCCGCACGAGGGCTGATCCGCCCGCCCCGCCCGTCCGGGTACGGACGCGAACCCGCCGCCGGGATCCGGCGACGGGTTCGCGGGCGGTGCGCGCGGGTCCGCTCGCGCGGGCGGCGGCGGACGGCGGCCGGGCTGCGCCCCCGGCACCGTCAGGCGGCGTCGAGCGCGGCGGTGATCTTGCGGGTCATGTCCGCCATGACCGGGGCCAACGCGCCCTTCTGGGCGAGCGAGGCGGCCTCGACCGCGGTGAGGACGGTGCCGCGGAAGCCGGCCGCCTCCTGCGCGTCCTGCTTCTTCAGCAGGCTCATGGTCGCGGTCAGCGCGGGCAGCACGCGGTCGGCCATCTCCGCGACGGACCGGCCGCCGAGGTCGCCGATCTTCGACTTGGCGGCGAGGACGTGGCCGACCTCGCCGGTCGCCGAGGCGAGCGCGATCGAACCGTGGGTGGCGGCCTTGTGCGGCTTGCCGGTCGCGCCCGCGGCGGCCATGAGGCTGACGGCGCCGTAGGCGGCGGTGCGGAGGGTCTGCTCGTCCTGGGCGGAGAGGGTGAGTGCCATGGTGGTCTGCTCCTTCGGCCGGGGCCGGGGCCCCCTTGCGGGCCCCGCGCTTCCTCGTGGAACAGAGCTTCCGCCGGGCGGGTTTCACACCGGTCGCACGGCGCTTTCAGCACCGGGCGGGCGGTGAAACCCGCCGGAACCGGCGGGTGGTGCGGCGCTACGGTGCCGGGGACGGCTGCGCGCGGGCGGCGCCGAACTCATCTGCGGGATCGTGCGGTGCGAGCGCGCCTTCCTGCCGGCGTACGTCCGCGACCCGGAGAACACCGTCGTCGGGCGCGCGGAGGAGCCGGGCCCCTCCGCGGCCACGGACGCGGACGCGGGCGCGAGCGCGAGCGCGGACGCGGACGCGGGCCTCAGTAGCCGACGGTGAAGCGCTCCCCGATGTGCCGCGGGTGCTCGACCTCGTCGAGGACGGCGACGGCGTAGTCCTCGGTGGAGATCCGGCTGCGGCCGTCCGCGCCGACGACCAGGTCGTCCAGCGCGATGCGGTACGTGCCGGTACGCTCGCCGGGCTCGATCGTCGCGGCGGGGCTGAGGTTGGTCCAGCGCACGTCGTCGACCGTGCGGAGGTGGTCCAGGGCGTCGCCGTGCGCGTGCATGATCTGGAGCAGGAACTCGGGCAGCCCCTCGGCGTCCCACACCCGCGTGCCGTCCGGTGTGCGCAGCGATCCGGCGCCGCCGACGACGATCGCCCGCGGCGCGTCGGCCCCGAGCGCGCGCAGCCCCGCGACCAGCGACTCGACGCTCGGCTCGATGAGGGCCAGGTGCCCCGGCCCGTCGCCGCCGCCGACCGCGCTGATCACGACGTCCTGCCCGCGGCCCGCCTCGGTGACCGACCCCGGGTCCAGCACGTCCCCGACGACCACGGCGAGGTCGGGGTCCGCGAGCGTGAGCCTCGCCGGGTCGCGGACGACGGCCGTGACCTGGTGGCCGCGCCGCAGCGCCTCCGCCAGGACGCGCGTTCCGATGGTTCCGGTGGCGCCGTACAGCGCGATCTTGGACACGTGGTGCTCCCGCTCCGAGGTGGTCGTTCAGCCGTTCCCGCCACCTCACCACACCCGCGGCCCGCCGTTCGCCGCCCCCGCCGACGCGACCCGATCGGCGCACACCGCCCGCGGGTTACTCGCAGACGGCCGCGGCACGGCGGGCCGCCCGCCGGGACCACGCGCCCGACGGGATCCGCGCGGGATCCGCGGGCCGGGTCACGGTCAGGGTCCGGTCCCGCAACCGGGTGCCGGACCGGGTCAGCCGGTGGCCCCGGCCAGGCGCCGCATGATCGCCATCAGCTCGTCGGGCGGAACGATGCTCGACATGCGGCTCGCCGGGTCGAAGTGCGTGATCGACGTCAGGGTGCCCGCGCGCCACCAGAACACCCGGGGGGACAGCCGTCCGGGCCCGTCCTCGTAGGCGCCCTGGCCGAACTGCGCCAGGGAGTTGACGGCCTCCGCGACGTGCCGGTCGGCGAGCGGGTGGAAGACCAGGTTGTGCCGGTTCGGGACGACCAGCAGCACGCCCTCCGCCGGGAGCGCGGGGCCGCCCGCGGCCCGTACCGCCTCCTCGAACACGAGCACCTTGCTGGCCGCGAACACCGACTCCGGGTGGCCGAGCAGGTGCAGGACGGCGCCGCCGGGCAGGTCGACGGTGTCGTAGTCGACGGGCGAGGCCAGCAGGTTGGCGCGGGCGGCGGCGACCAGGGTGTCCCACGGGACGCGGGCCACGTCGCTGTCGTCGAGGACGCGGACGGTGTCGGGGGTGTCGAGGGCAATGCCGGCCAGCAGGTCGGTGGCCAGCGGGCGCAGGTAGCCGAACTGCCCGCGCGCCTCCTGGGGTATCGACTCCTCGGCGACCAGCCGCAGATACACGTCGCGCAGGGGGCCCTGGGCGGTGGCGTGGTCGGCGGGGGCTTGCGGGTGGCTCATGCGCGGTTCCTCGGATCGTGCGGCCGCGGCCGGTCGCCGGGCACGTCGGACGGAAGCTCCGTCCGCCGGTCGCGGCCGGATCTGTTGCCCCATCAGATCACGGGGGTACGACAGCGCGGCATGCAGCCGGGTACAGGTCGGGTGCGGGCCGGGTGCGGCGCCGCAGGGGCATGGGCAGGGGCGTGGGCAGTCGGCGCGGGGCACCCCTAGAATCGGACAAACGTGCCGCCGGCCCGGGGGCGAGCCCGTGGGGGGCCGCGGGCGGGCGGGGTTCGGGGAGGGCAGTCACCGTATGAGTCGTCGCTCCGCCAGTGGTCCGCTGGCCGCGTGGGCCGAGGCGCAGCGGCGCCAGCAGCGCCAGCAGGAGGCCCAGGTGCGCGCCCAGGCGCAGGCCCAGCGGCAGCGGGCGCAGCAGCAGCGGGCGTACGAGCGGGAGGTGGCCCGGCGGGACCGGGAGCGGCAGGCGGCCTACCGGCAGGGCCAGGAGGCCGAGGCGCAGCGGCTGACCGACGAACTCGACCAGCGGGTGGCCGCGCTGGAGGGTCTGCTCGCGGCGGGGTGCCGGGCGCCCGCCTTCGGGACGGGGGGCCTGGCGCGCTCCGAGCGGTTGCAGCCGTTCGACCCGGGTCCGCTCGGGCGGCCCGTGCCGATGCCCGACCCGGCGCGCTACCGCCCGCCGCAGAACGCCGCGTGGGGCCGGGGCGCCCGGCGCCGCGCGGAGGACGAGGCGCAGGCGCGCTACGCGCACGACCTGCGCGCGGCCCAGCACGCGGAGCAGCAGCGGCAGACCCAACTCGCCGCCTACCGGCGGCAGTACGACGAGTGGGCGGCCACCGCGCTGGCCGCGATACGCCGCCACAACACCGAAGTGGCCGCCTCCGTGGCCGCGTTGCGCGGCGGCGACCCGCAGGCCGTCGTCGAGTTCTTCTCCGCCGCCCTCTACGCCTCCACCGCCTGGCCGGAGGATCTGCCGCGCTCGGTGAGCGCCGCGTACGACCCGGCGCAGCGGCAGCTCGTGCTGACGTGGCAGCTCCCGGCGTACGACGTGGTGCCGGAGACGAAGTCGGTGCGCTACATGCCGACCGCCGACCGGCTCAAGGAGACGCCCCGCCCGGCGACCCAGCGCCGCGCGCTCTACCGCGACCTGCTCGCGCAGTGCGTGCTGCTCGCACTGCGCGACCTGTTCGCGGCGGACGAGCCGGGCGCCCTGGAGTCGGTGGCGCTCACCGGTTACGTGGACGGCCACGACCCGGTGACCGGCCGCCGTTCGCAGCTCCAGCTCGCGTCCGTCACCGCCACCCGCGGCGACTTCGAGCGACTGGACCTCGCGCGGGTCAGCGCCGCGGACTGCCTGGTGGAGGCGCTGGGCGGCCAACTGTCCGCGCGACCGGACCAGTTGGCGGCGATACGTCCGGGCAGGCTGCCGGAGGACGTGGGCGGCGCGGCGGGCGGCTCCGCGGTCGTGACGCACGGCGGGGACAACGAGCCCGACCTCTTCACGATGGATCCGCTCGTCTTCGAACAGCTCGTCGCCGAGCTGTTCCGGGCGATGGGCATGCAGGCCGTCACGACCGTGCGCTCCGGCGACGGCGGGGTGGACGTGGACGCCCTCGACCCGGCGCCGATCACCGGCGGTTCGATCGTGGTGCAGGTCAAGCGCTACCGGCACACCGTCCCGCCCACCGCCGTCCGCGACCTGTTCGGCACCGTGCAGCACGCGGGCGCCAACAAGGGCGTGCTGGTGACGACGTCGCGTTTCGGCCCGACCGCGCACACCTTCGCGCACGGCAAGCCGCTCGAACTCGTCTCCGGCGAACAGCTGGTGGAGCTGCTGCACGCGCACGGCCTGCGCGGCCGCCTCGGCCCGTCGCCGACGGCCGCCCCCGTACCGCCGCAGGACGACGACGAACCCGCCGACGACCACAACGTGCTGGCCCTGAGCTGGACCGGGGACGTGCCGCTGGACGTGTGCGCGCTGGTGTGCGCGGGCACCACCGCGCTCAGCGACGAGCACTTCGTCTTCTACAACAACCCCCGCACGCCCGACGGCACGGTCCGCGCGATCCCCGCGCCGCCGCCCGACCGGGCCGCGCTGCGGGTCGCCTTCGACGCGCTGCCCGCCCGCGCCGACCGGCTCGTGCTGGCCGCCGCGCTCGACCCGACCGCGGTGACCGCGCACACCGACCTGACCGCCTTCACGTCCGCGACGCTGCGGCTGCTGGACGCCGCCCGCGCCGACCTCGGCTCGCTCGCGGTGTCGGAGGGCCGCCCCGGCGAGACCGCGCTCGTCCTCGGCTCCTTCCGCCGCCGCGCGTCCGGCGACTGGGACTTCGTGCCCGGCGGCAAGGGCTACCCGGGCGGTCTGGAGGCCCTCATCCACGACTACGGCATCGACACGGAGTAGTCCCGGCGCCGCACGCCCCGCACGCCTCTGACGTGCACACACGTCCCGCCATGCGGAATGACGGAACCGTGGCGCCGTCAGGTGTTCACCTCGACGTCCGTTCCCGGGCAAGTACGACCGCCTAGCGTCAGCAGCCATGGACACGGATGCGAGCAGGGACATGAGGACGGAATCGGGCGCCGCGGCGGCGGCAGGCGGCCAGGTCACGCGGCGCGGGCTGATCGCCGGGGCGGTGGCGGCGGGCCTCGTCGCGGGCGGGGTCGCCGCCGGCGCGGCCCCCGCGTACGCGGCGGGCGGCGGCGACGCGCAGGGGCACGGGCACGACGGGCCCGGGGGCGACGGACCGGGGCAGCCCGCGCGCTTCAAGGCGCCGGTGTACGACCTGGCCGTGGACGGCGAGTCGGTCGTCGCGGGCCGGGTGGACCGGCCGGTCGCCCCGGGCATCGTGCTGACGTCCTTCGACCTGTTCGGGCGGACGGGCTGGATGCGCGCCCATGTGCTGAACGCCGACCTGGGCACCGCGTCGGTGTCCGTCGACCTGGTCGCCGCCGAGGTCAGCCACGCGCGGCCGCTCGCGGGCGCGGCGGACGGGCAGCACGCGGTGGCCGCCGTCAACGGCGACTACTTCGACATCACCGAGACCTACGCGGCCGAGGGCCCGGAGATCAAGGGCGGTCAGCTGCGCAAGGGCACGAGCACCGCGCAGACGGTCATGGCGATCGGCGCCGACCGTGTCGCGCGGCTCGCGGACCTCATGATCACCGGTACGGTCACGGTCGCGGGCACCGCGCGCCCGCTCGCCGCGCTCAACTCGCCCACCGTCCCGGCGAACGCGGTGTCGGTCTACACCCCGCTGTGGGGACCGGCCGACCGCACGCTGCTCCAGGACCCGGGCCCGTACACCGAAGTCGTCGTCAGCGGCGGCGTGGTGAGCGCAGTGAACGCGCAGCTGACGTCAACGGCCGTACCTGCCGACGGCTTTGTCGTACTGGGCCGCGGCACGGCGGCCGCGCAGCTCGCCTCGGTGCGCCAGGGCGACCCGGTGAGCGTGGACTTCGCGCCGAAGAGCGACGCGCCCGGCGTGCCGGCCGTGGCGCTGGGCAGCGGCGCGGTGCTGGTCGAGGCGGGCACGGCGGTGGACTTCCCGCCGAGCACCGGCAACGACGCGCCCAAGCCGCGTACCGCGGTGGGCTGGCCGCAGGGCGGGCACCGGCTGCTGCTGGTCGCCGTGGACGGCTCGGCGAACTTCTCCGCGGGGCTGAGCTTCGACGACATGGCCGTGCTGATGGCGCGGCTCGGCGCGTACGAGGCCTTCATGCTGGACGGCGGCGGCTCCACCGAGATCGTCGCGCGGCGCCCCGGCGACAGCGGTGTGAGCGTCGTCAACACGCCCTCGGACGGCGGCGAGCGGCCCGTGCCGAACGGCGTCGGCCTCTTCTCCCGGCCGGGCTCGGGCCAGTTGCGCGGCCTGGACGTGCGCCCGCGGGCCGACCGCGTGGTGCCGGGCCTGACGGTGGACGTCGCCGTGGCCGGTTACGACGAGGCGTGGGGCCCGGCGGGCACCGGCGGCCACAAGGTCGGCTGGTCGGCGACGCCCGGCTCGCTCGGCTCCGTCAGCGACGGCGTCTTCCGTGCCCGCCGCTCCGGTGCCGGTGTGCTGCGCGCCCACGCGGGCGCGGCCGACGGCGAGGCCGGGCTGCGCGTGCTGGGCGAGCTGCACCGGCTGGCCTTCACGCAGCGCGCGGTCACGATCGACCCGGGCGCGACCGCGACCGTGGCGCTGACCGGCTACGACGCGGACGGCTTCGACGCGCCGGTCGCACCGCGCGACGTCGCGCTCGACTACGACAAGGCCGTCCTCACGGTCACCGCGACCGCCACCGGCCTGACCGTCACCGGCGCCGCGGACGGCGGCGGCACGACGGCGACGCTCACCGCGACCGTGCAGGGTGTCACCGCCAGGCTCCCGGTCACCGTCGGCCTGGTGGACGTCTCGCTCGGCGAGTTCGAGGCCGCCGGGCAGTGGACGGCGCTGGCCGCGCGGGGTACGGCGTCGGTCGCGGTGGTCGCCGCCGACGACCGCCCCGGGGCCGCGGCCGGGAACCACGCGCTCCAGCTGACGTACGACTTCACCGGGCAGTCCAGCACGTCGGCCGCCTACGCGGTGGCCACGCCCGGACCGCTCACGCTGCCGCCGGGCACCAAGAAGCTCGCGCTGTGGGTCAACGGCGACGGCAAGGGCCACTGGCTGCGGGCGATGCTCTCCTCGCAGGGCACCACCAACGTGCCCTTCACCTTCGCCACCGTCGTCGACTGGACGGGCTGGCGGCGGGTCGTCGGCGACCTCCCCGCGGGCTTCTCCGACCCCGTCACGCTCTCCCGCCTCTACATCGCCGAGACCGCGCAGACCAACAAGAACGCAGGCGTGCTGCTCTTCGACGGTCTCGCCGCACAGGTCGGGCAGGAGCCGGACGCGTCCGAGCCGCCGCAGCCCGACCCGTACGTCGTCGAGCAGGGCGAACTGCCCGACCGGCGCTGGACGTTCGCGGTGCTCTCCGACCTGCACATCAGCGCCGCCGCCGGGCCGGACTCCTTCTCCGGGCGGCAGGCCGTCGAGGCGCTCGGCCAACTCGTCGCGAGCAAGCCGGACTTCGTGCTGATCAACGGCGACTTCGTCGACAACAACACGCAGGCCGACTTCGACCTCGCGCTCGGCCTGCTGCGCGACCACGTCCCCGCCGGCCTTCCGGTCTACTGGACGCCGGGCAACCACGAGGCGGGCCTGTCGGCGACCGGCGGTCTGGACACCTTCCTGTCCGCGACCGGCCGTCCCAACAAGCAGGTGCTGGACCACAAGGGTGTGCGCTTCATCCTGCTGGACTCGCACACCGGCGACATGCGCACCTCCGACTGGTCCCAGGTGCCGCTGCTCCAGGCCGAGTTGGCGAAGGCGGCGAAGGACGGCTCGGTCACCGGCGTCGTGGTGTCCTTCCACCACCCGCTCAGCGACCCCTCCGGCGCGGGCGCCTCGCAGCTGTCCGACCAGCTGGAGGCGGGCCTGCTCCAGCGGTGGCTGGCGGACTTCCGCGAGCAGTCCGGCAAGCCCGTCGCGCTGTTCACCGGCCACGCGCACACCGCGTCCGTCACGCGCGCGGACGGCGTCCTCGACATCACCACCCCGGCCGTCGGCAAGACCCCCTACAGCTCGCCCGACCAGGGCGGCTTCTTCGGCTGGATGCACGTCGCCGTCGATCCGCGCCCGGCGCGCATCAGGGCCGGGGAACCCAGCCCCGACACCCGCGAGTGGCTGGTGGCCGAATCCCGTCCGCTCATCGACGGCATCGAACTCGCCGCCCCGGCGCGGCTCGCGCGCGGCGCCTCGGCGGACGTCACCGCCACCGGTATCACCAGCGAGTTCGGTCTGCGCTTCCCGCTGCGCTTCCCGGCGAGCGTGACCTGGTCCGGCAGCCGCGGCCTGGCCGTGGCCCGCACGTCCGCCGAGGCCGCGGCCGCGCGCCGCCGCCACGGCACGCTCGCCGTCCTCGACCTCGCCGCGGGCACGCTCACCGCGGTCGGCAGAGGCGAGGTCACGCTGACGGTGGCCGCGGGCGGGCTGACGTCCTCGGCGAAGGTGACACTGGGCTGAGCCGGGCCCGTCCGCCCCGCGCCCCGGCAGGCGGCGCGGGGCGGACGGGACCTGGAGCCGCTATTCCGGGACGACCCGGAAGCGCTCGGCCACCACGAGCGTGCCCCCGTCGACGACCGGGGTGCGGCCCAGGAAGTCGCGGACGCCCTCGCTCGTGAAGAAGTCCACGTGCGCGTCCCGCCACTGCGCCGCGTCGGCGTAACCGCGCCCCTCGGCGTGCGCGAAGTCGTCCCCGACCTCCGCCATCGGCAGCACGGTCACCTCCACCAGCTCGATCGTGACGGCGTGGGCGCCGTCGGAGTCGACGACGGAATAGCGCTGCCCGACCGCCGGCAGCGCCTCGCCCGCGTGCTCGTAGATCTCCTTCAGGCCGGTGAGGGCCGTCTTCTCGCCGCTGCGGATCGCGGCCACACCGCGGTCGCGCTCCGGTCCGGGGAAGGCGAGTTCGAGCACCGGCAGTTCGTGATCGCTCATACGGCGAGCGTACGAAGGGGCGTCCGGCGGTCACAAGGCGATTCCGCGCGGGGCGTAAGACACGGAGCAGGTCCGTAGGACACCACGGCCGTCACCTGCTGCGGGCTGCGGGCGGCGGTGTTGCCGGATCGGCAAATGATCTTGGTGGGCCGGGTACCGGTGCGGATGATCAGGGACGGAGCCCGTCCCCTCGCCCCTTCCGGAGGAGCGCCATGCCGCAGCAGTTCACCCACCGGCTCGTCCCGTCGCCCGCGGGGCGGACACACGTGGTGGAGCACGGGGAGGGGCCGCTCGTGCTGCTCGTCCACGGCTTCCCCGAGTCCTGGTACTCCTGGCGGGCCCAGCTGCCCGCGCTCGCGGCGGCCGGATTCCACGCGGCGGCCGTGGACGTCCGCGGCTACGGGCGCTCCTCGCGGCCCGCGGAGCCGGAGGCGTACCGCATGACGGAGCTGGCCGCCGACGCGGCCGCCGTCGTCCACGCGCTCGGCGACGGACCCGCGGTGATCGTCGGGCACGACTGGGGCGCGAACATCGCCGCGAACGCCGCGCTGCTGCACCCGGACGTCTTCCGCGCGGTGGGGCTGCTGAGCGTGCCGTACGCGCCGCGCGGCGGACCGCGGCCGTCCGGGATCTTCGCCTCGATGGGCGGCGACGAGGAGTTCTACGTCTCCTACTTCCAGCAGCCCGGCCGCGCCGAGGCCGAGATCGAACCCGACGTCCGCGGCTGGCTCGCGGGCTTCTACGCGGCGATGTCCGCCGACACGATGCCCGAACCCGGCGCCCCCGACCCGCACTTCGTCCGCCCCGGCGGCACCCTGCGCGAGCGCTTCCCGCACGACCGCACCCCCGCCTGGCTCGGCGAGACCGAACTCGACTTCTACGCGGGCGAGTTCGAGCGGACCGGGCTCACCGGGGCGCTCCACCGCTACCGCAACCTGGACCGCGACTGGGAGGACCTCGCGGCCTTCGACGGCGCCCCGGTGCGGCAGCCGTCCCTCTTCGTCGGCGGCGCCCTCGACGCCTCCACGGCATGGATGTCGCAGGCGATCGACGCCTTCCCCGCGACGCTGCCCGGCCTGGTCTCCCACCACATCCTCGACGGCTGCGGCCACTGGATCCAGCAGGAGCGCCCCACCGAGGTCAACGCCCTGCTGACCGGCTGGCTCACCGGCCTCCCGCCCGCCTGAACACTGCCCCTATCGTGGGACGGTGACCACCCCGCCCGCGCAGCCGCCCCAGCCGCCTCAGCCGCCCCTCACCGACGACGCCCGCGAAGCCGCCGTCCGGCGGCTGCGCGAGGCGTACGCGGCCGAGCACCTCACGCACGAGGAGATGGACGAACGCCTCGGCCGGGCCCTCACCGCCCGCACCGAGGCGGACCTCGCGGCCGCCGTCGACTCCCTCCCGGCCGAGCCCCCGGGCCCCGAGGAGACCGCCGTCACCATCAGCGCCGCCACCGGCCGTATCCGGCGCGGCGGCGCGTGGCAGCTCCCCCGCAGGCTGAAGGTCGAATCCGCCTTCGGCAAGGTCCGGCTCGACCTGTCCCGCGCGGTGTTCCCGCACCCCGTCCTCGACCTCGAACTCGCCCTCGGCACGGGCAGCGCGCGCATCACCGTGCCGCGCGACGCGATCGTCGAGGTCGGCGACCTCACGACCACCTGGAAGGACCTGCGCTACCGGCCCCGCCCCACCACCTCCGCCACGGCGCCGACCATCCGGGTGTCCGGCGTCGTCGGCTTCGGCCGCATCAAGATCCGCCACGCCCGCCGCTGACCCCGCTCCCGCGGGTGACCCGCCACGCCCGCCGCCGAGTTCGCCTCCGCGGGTGACCCGCCACGCCCGCCGCGGAGTTCGCCTCCGCGGGTGACCCGCCGCCCGGGGGCGTCCCCCGCGTGCCGACCCGCTGTCTGCATCAGCACGCGGCGGCCCCGCCTAGGCTGGCGGAGGACCGGCCGGTGTGCGGTCCGGACGGAGCGGAGGTGGTCGCGATGGCCCGGTACCTCGTCGGCTCGCGGGCGAGCAATCTCGCGCGGGCACAGGTGCGGCAGTACCTCGCGCCGCTGCGGGAGCGCTTCCCGGAGGCGGAGTTCACCCACCGGGTGATCCTGGAGGGCGGCGACCGCGACCGCCGCTCGGGCCTCGCGGACGTCTCCGCGGGCAGCGGCGGCTCGGCGTTCAGCAGCGCGCAGGAGGCGGCGCTCGCCCGCGGCGAGGTGGACGTGGTCGTCCACTCGCTCAAGGACCTGCCCACGGCCGTACCCGAAGGCCTCACGCTGCTGCCGCCGCCGGGCCGGGAGGACGTGCGCGACGCGCTGTGCGGGGCGACGCTCGCCGGACTGCGGAAGGGGGCGCGGGTCGGTACGGGCGCGGCCCGGCGGGCCTCGCAGCTGCGGGCGGTACGGCCGGACGTCGAGATCGTCCCGATCCGCGGCAACGTGCCGCCGCGGCTGCGCAAGATCGAGTCGGAGGGCCTGGACGCGGTCGTCCTCGCCGCGGCGGGCCTGCGCCGCCTGGGCCTGGACGACGCGATCGGCGAACTGCTGCCGCTCGACCTCTTCCCGCCGAGCCCCGGCCAGGGCGCCCTCGGCATCCAGGTCCGCACCGACGAGGCCTCCGTGCCGCTGCGCGCCCTGCTCGCCACCACGGCCGACCCCGCCGCCGACGCCGCCGTACGGGCCGAACGCGCGCTGCTCGCGGAACTGCACGGCGGGTGCAGCGTCCCCGTCGGCGCCTACGCCCGGCTCCTCCCGGACGGCACCCTCAGCCTGCTGGGCCAGGTCGGCTCCCTGGACGGCACGACCCAGCTCACGGCCTCCCTCGCCGACGCCGCCCACTCCCCCGAGGCCCTCGGCCGCGCCGTGGCCGCCGACCTCGTCGCGCAGGGCGCCCACGCGCTCCTGGACGCGGCGCGGGGCACGCGCTGAGGCACCCGCCGAGGCACCGCTAGGGAAGCGGTTCCGGCGGGGTGGCGGCGCGGTCGTCGAAGGCCACCCGCGCGGTGAGGATCTGCTGTGCGTGCCGCACCGACCACGCGCTGATCGCGCTCGTGACCTGCCCGGCCTCGACGCCGAGGTCGGTCAGCGCGTACTCCACGCGGGGCGGCACGGTCGGGTAGACGGTGCGCCGCACGAGGCCGTCGCGCTCCAGTGAACGCAGCGTCTGCGTCAGCATCTTCTGGGTGATCCCGTCCAGCAGCCGCCGCAGTTCGCTGAAGCGCATCGGGCGGTCGTAGCGGCGCAGGGCCGCGAGGACGTACAGCACCCACTTGTTGGCGAGGGCCTCGACGACGGTGCGCGAGGGGCAGTCGCGCCGGTAGGTGGCGTCGAGTTCCTCCGGCGTGATCCGCCCCGACATGGTTTCCATAAGGTACCTGGATATCAATCAGGTGCCTTCTTCACAAGAGGTACCGGCACGTCGTTGGATGTGAGCACCACCCCTCGACGAGCCCGGGAGAACGTCCAGATGAGCCCTCAGATGCGCGCGGTCGGCCAGCGCCGCTACGGCGGTCCCGACGTCCTGGAGGTCGTCGAACTCCCCCGCCCGGTCCCCGGACCGGGCCAGGCGCTCGTGCGCGTCCAGGCCGCCGGGGTCAACCCGGCCGACTGGAAGATCCGCTCCGGCGCCATCCGCCGCCTCGGCGAACCGCCCTTCACCCTCGGCCTCGACGTGTCCGGCGTCGTCGAGGCGGTCGGCCCCGGCGTCACCCGGATCCGCCCCGGCGACGAGGTGTACGGCTGCGCCTTCCCGCCGGGCGGCGCCTACGCGGAGTACACCGCGGTGTCCGCGGACGCGATCGCCCTGCGCCCCCCGTCCCTCGGCCCCGTCCAGGCTGCCGCCCTCCCCGTCACCGCCCTCACCGCCTGGCAGTCCCTCGTCCGCACCGCCGGCGTCCGCGCGGGCCACCGCGTCCTCGTCCACGCCGCGGCGGGCGGCATCGGCCACCTCGCCGTCCAGATCGCCAAGTCCCGCGGCGCGTACGTCATCGGCACCGCGCGCGCCGCCAAGCACGCCTTCCTCCGCGACCTCGGCGCCGACGAACTCGTCGACTACACGACGACCGACTTCGCCGCGGCCGTCCACGACATCGACATCGTCCTCGACCCGATCAGCGACACCTACGGCCCCCGCTCCCTCCCCACCCTCGCCCCCGGCGGCCACCTCGTCGACGTCCGCGGCACCGGCCCCGACCGCACCGCCGTCCGCGCCCAGGCCACCGAACTCGGCCTCCGCTTCACCGAATTCGGCTTCACCCCGTCCGCCCCCGACCTGGAGGAGATCGCCACCCTGATCGCACGCGACGCCCTCCACGTGACCGTGGACCACGTCCTCCCCCTGGAGGAGGCGGCGAAGGCACACGAACTGAGCGAGTCGGGGCGGGTGACGGGGAAGATCGTGCTCACGGTCTGACTGCCGGGACGAGCCCGGCGGAGGCACAGGTGCCCGGGGCCGGCACCGGAGGCCGCGGAGCAGCCCTGACGTCAGCGCTCGGGTGAAAGTTCCGCGGCAGCGGGGAATCCCAACGCGTCCAGGAGGTCGAAGAAGACGTCCTCCGCCGAGCCTTCCTCCGAGCGCAGTACCTCTTCGATACGCGCGCGGTCCGCCACCCCGACGCCCGCGGACGCGGCCCAGGCGATGGCGCCCGCCGCGACGTCCGGCACCTCCGCGTCGAGTTCCGCGCGTATGAGGCGTGCCGCTTCCGCGAACTCGGGGCTGCTCCACCACACGCTGCTGTCGTCCATGTCCTCGGGATCCTCGACCCTGAGGTTGGCGGCCACGTCCGGGCGAAGCCAGGCCTCCCACTGTCGGCCGTCCGTTCCGAGGCCGGTCAGGTGAGCCATGTCGCTGTCGTAGAACCACGCGGTGCATGCCGGTGCACCCGTGCACGCCACGAGAGCGGGCAGCTGGCTCACGTTCCAGCTGTCCGGGTCCAGCTGAAGCGTCTGCCAGCCCCCGGGCCGTGCCCACAAGGTGTGCGCTGCGGCCCGCCCGTTCCGGCCGAGCCCGTCGAACACCGGTGCTTCCAGAAGCGGTCGCTCGCTGCGTGCGACGATGAAGTGGCCCCAAAAGCCCATGATCCCCTGCTTTCGAAAAGGTGTCCGCATGCTAGGGCCGGGCACTGACAGCGCCCTGGCCCACCGCGGCTGTCCGGGGGCCGGGCGGCCCTCCCCGGCCTCCGCTGCGAGCCGCAGCCTCAGCTGCCGTTCAGGGCTCGGCCCAGCAGGGGTAGATCTCGGAGGTGTGGCGGACGCCCGCGGCGTCCAGGGCGCTGTCGAGGCCGGCGAGGGCCTCGGGCGTCACGTCGCCCTCGGCGTGGCCGAGATGCGTCTCGGCGGTGGGTCCGGCGAAGAGTCCGGGCCCGTCGACGAGGAGGCCGAGGTCCGGGCCGTCCCGGTGGAAGACGTCGAGCACGAACACGTAGTAGCCGTGCCCGGCCGGCTCGGGGCCATCTCCCTTGTCACGGGCCGGATCCCGAACCCGTCGGCGTGCATCAGCACTCCCGGGTGCCGGTCCCCCTCCTCGGGGAAGGCGGCGACCGCGTCGGCCCTGCCGTCGGCGCTCAGCACAGCACCGGGTCACCGATCCGTGCGCGGCGCGAGGCCGTCCCGGTAGTCATGGCCGCAACGTAGCGCAGGACCTGGGCTTCGATGCGGACTCCGGTGCCGACTCGGACACGACCGGCCCGCATTGTCGGCGGGGTGGGGAAGCCCCCACGTGGCAGCGCGATGTCGCCACCGCCGGAGAGGGCATCCTGGTCAAGGCGGGCCACCTCTACGAGCTGGAGTACGAGTTCGCCTGGCCCGGCCCCGTCGAAGAGCTGTCGCACAACCTCCGAGGAGACCACGTGAACCAGCACACCACCGCCCCCGGCGTCCTCGTACGCGTGCGGCGGGACAGCGATCTCGCCGAGGCGGCCCAGGGGCTCGGCGTCGTGCACGTGACGGACGGCTATCCGATGGAGGAGGTGGGCGACCCCGTGGGGTGGCTCAGCCCGCCGGGGATGGTGGGGGCGTGGGTGGCGGAGCTGGAGGGGCGGGTGGTCGGGCATGTGGCCGTCACCCGGGGTGGCACGCACGAGGTCGCCGTGCGCATGTGGGTGGAGCGGAGCGGCGCCGATCCGGGCGAAGTCGACGTCCTGGCACGGCTCTTCGTCGTCCCCGAAGGCCGGGGGCACGCGGCCGGGGCCGCGTTGGTGGCGGCGGCCACGGCTGACGCACGGGCCCGCGGGATGCGGCTCGTGCTCGACGTCCTGAGCAAGGACGCCGCGGCGATCAGGCTCTACCGGCACCTGGGCTGGGCCGAGCTCGGCTCCGTGGTGCACGAGTTCGCGAGCGGCCCGGTGGACGCGCTGTGCTTTGTCTCGCCCGAGGGGCGTACGACTTCGTGAGCCGCTCAGGACACTGAGGACGCAACGCGCTGGGCGAACCACCGTGTACCCCCGTGAAAGCGGCCACGCGCCGTACGCTGGCTGTGACTTCGCCGCAAGGAGGGCAGGGCCATGGTCCCCTCGGACGACGGTACGCCGGACCCGTACGCGGATCCGCTGGTCTTCGGGCAGCGGCTGCAGATACTGCGGACGCGCAAGGGCATCACCCGGGAGCAACTCGGCGGGCTCGTCGGGCGGTCCGGGTCGTGGGTGAAGGGTGTGGAGAGCGGGCGGCTCAAGACGCCCAAGCTCGAGGTGATCCTGCGGATCGCCGAGGTGCTGCGCGTGCGGGACCTGGCAGAGCTGACCGGCAGCCGGTCGATGAACGTGAGCCTCTTCGCCGGTCCGGGACACCCGCGGCTCGCCGCCGTCCGCGCGGCGGTGGACGCCTACCCGGTCGGTTCCGACGAGGCCGCGCCGCCGGTGGCGCACCTGCGGGCGCGGCTCGACCACGCGTGGGCCGCCCGGCACAGCGCGCCCAACCACCGCGAGGTGCTGGGGGCGCTGCTGCCGGAGCTGATCCGCGACGTGCAGGCAGCGGTGCGGCAGTCGGACGGGGCAGCAGGCCGGCGGGCGACGCAGGCGCTGCTCAGCGAGACGTACTCGCTGTGCCAGTTCTTCGTCGCCTACCAGCCGGATGCGGCGCTGCTGTGGCGGGTCGCCGAACGCGGGCTGGTCGCCGCGCAGGAGAGCGAGGACCCGCGGGCCATCGGCACGGCGGCGTGGCTCGCCGCCCAGGCACACCGCGACACCGGGCCCGCCCACTTCGACGCGGCGGACGCCGTGAACCTGCGGAGCCTGGAGTACCTGACGCCGCTGCTGCCGGACGCGCCGGACGACGTGCTGGCGATCGCGGGTGCGTTGACCTTCGAGGCCGGATACACGTCTGCACGCCGCGGGGACACGGGCACGGCGTGGCGCTACTGGGACCGGGCACGCGCCATGGCCGAACGGCTCCCGGCCGGTTACTACGACCCCGTCACGTCCTTCTCGCGGGCCATCATGGGCGCCCACGCCGTCACGGTGGCGGTCGAACTCCATGCGGGCGGGGAGTCCGTGCGCCAGGCGGCGGCAGCCGAGGCCGCGACCATCCCCTCACGTCCCCGCCGGGCCCGGCACCGCATCGAGGAAGCCCGCGGCTACCACCTCGACGGCCAGCCGGACGTGGCCCTGGCGACGCTGGACAAGGCGCACGAGACGGCCCCGGAGACGATCAAGTACAACGGCTACGCCAAGCGGATCGTGCTGGAGGAGACGGAGTCCCGGGATCCCGCGCGGCGCAGGCGGGCCGCCCGGCTCGCGGTGAAACTGGGCGTCCTGGCGGCGTGACCGAGGGGACACAATCTGTGCCCCCTCCTCGCGGCGACCGCTCGTAGCGTCGTTGACCGAAAGGACCCCCGCGGCCGTGCGACCGGCCCAGGGGCGTGGTCAACGCCGTTGAGGAGCGCCGACATGCACGAGCCTCACCGCCCCCGCCATGCACTCCGGAGGCCCGCGTGGTGATCCCCGTGACGCACCCCGAGTCCGGTGGGGAGAACGATCTCGTCGCCGAGAAGCTGTGGCCGCCCGCCCCACGCACGGTGAGCCGGGCGCGCCGGTTCCTCGTCCGGCAGCTCGGCCTCTGGGACCTGACGCAGCTCACCGACAGCGCCGAGCTGATCGTGTCCGAGCTGGTCACCAACGCGATCACGCACGCGTACCCGCCGTACGGCCACCTGATCGCGACACGGCTGGAGCGGCTGGAATCCGGCATCCGCATCGAGGTGCACGACGCCGGTACCGCCCTGCCGGAGCGCAGACGGGCGGGCGAGGACGAGGAGTCGGGCCGCGGTCTGTGCCTGGTGGACGCCCTCACCGGCGGCCAGTGGGGCGTGAGTTGCCGGAGCGGACCGGGCAAGGCGGTCTGGGCGCTGTGCACGGATCCCGGCCGGGGCACCGGCGAGGCAGCCACCCGGGCAACGGGTCTTACGGCGCCCTGAACAGCCCCGGGAAGCGTGGGGCCAGCCAGGGGCGGGGGCCGGAGGGGAGGACGGCGCCGCGGGTGGCGGCGGACCAGGGGGTGCGGCGGCCCAGCGCCATGAGGAGGAAGCTCACCGGCTCCAGGGCGATCGTGCAGTCGGGGCGGCGCGGCGGTTCGTCGCTCACCTCCACCGCGCCGGAGGTGAAGGTCACCGCGAAGGGCGGGACGGCGGTGCCGCGCAGCCGGAGGCGGTAACAGGCGGTGTGGGCGGCGGCGTTGCGCGGGTCGACGACGCGGGGCATGGCCGTACGGAGGAAGGGGACGGTCAGGGCCGCGTTCGCGGGGGTGAGCATGTGGGGGCGGCGCAGGGCCACCGCGATGTCGTAGCCGTGGCCGAGGATGTGCGTGAGCAGGTAGGAGCCGAAGGTCGCCAGGTCCATCGGGCCCATGGGGGTGTCCGCCGGGGCGGACGGGGAGCGGGACGCGGCCGCGGCCGTGAACGCGCGGGCCGAGGCGCTCATCGCCTCGGCGAGGACGGCCGGGTCCCGCTCCCCGTAGGCCGCGAGGGCGTCCGCGTTGGCGGCGGCGAGCCCGCCGGGGGTGCCGTCCCCGTACGTCCCGTGCTCCTCCCCGGCCGCGAGCCCGGCCATCAGCCGGTTGGCGAGCACGAGGTGGGCCGCGGCCTCCCCGACCGTCCACGCCGAGCGGGGTATGCGCACCCCGGCGCCGGGCCCGGCCGCGCCCCGCAGCAGCTCGGCGGTACGGTCGGCCGCGTCGTGCACGGCGAGGGTCACGGCGTCGGTGCTCATGGCCGAGAAGCGTGCGCCCCCGCGGACGTCCTGTCCAGAGGCCGTCCGAAGGCCGTCCGGCGGCTCTCCGGGGGCGCGGGCAGCGGGCGCCGGACCCGTGTCCTCCGCCCGGGCGGCAGCCCTATGCTGCGGGCGTGGACGAACAGGGCCGCGCGTGGCGGGAGGTCAAGCGGGGGCTGGCCCGCGAACGCCGCCGGCTGACCTCCGCGGCGCGACGACGGCCGCGGCCCCTGCTGGAGCCGGTGCCGGCCGCGGAGTCCCGGCGGCGGGCGGCGCGCGGGATGCGGGTGGTGGGCGCGGTGTGGGCGGCGGTGGCCCTGCCCGTCGCCGGTCTCGTCCGCGCACAGGTCCTCACCGCGGCGTTCACCGGCCTCTGTGCGCTCGCCGCGATGTTCGCGGGGCAGCTGGTCGTCGAGATGTACGTGGGGGACGCCGAGCGGGTGACCGTCGATGTGCGGGACGGCCGGTCCCTGCTCTCGGCGATGACGCTCACCGGCACGCGCACGCTGGACCTCGGCGCGCTGGTCCGCGTACGCCGCTTCGAGACGTACGGGCGCGGGGTCCGCATCGACCGGCTGCGGCTGCTGGACCGCAACGGTGTGCGGCTGTCCCTCGCGGACGGGCACGACGTGGTGGCGGCGCTGCGCCGGGCGCTGGAGGCGGATCCCGGCGTGGAGGTGACGGGGCACGCCGGGGCGGCGCTCGGCCGCTCCCGGCGGTCCCGCCCCCGCGCCTGGCTCGACAGCTTCTGCGGGCTGTGGCTGATGCTGGCCTCGCTGGCGGTCCCGGCCCTCGCCGGTTACGCCGTGACGACCGCCCTCGCCGGGACGCCCCCGTTCTGACCGGTCTCAGTGCTCGACGTGCTCGACGTGCTCGACGTGCTCGACGTGCTCGACGGTCAGCACCGTCTTGCCGACCCGGTCGTCCGCGTCGAGGTAGCGGTGCGCCTCGACGACGTCGGCGAGTTCGAAGGTGCGGTCGACGACCGCGCGGAAGGCGCCCGCGCGCAGGCCCGCGCCGATGAACGCGGCGGCGCGGCGCAGGCGTTCGGGGCGGTGGGTGGTCTCGAAGACGAGGAAGGTGCGCAGCGCGACCGGGGGCATGCCGAGTTCGAGCCCGGGGTACGGGGTCGGTTCGCCGCTGAGGCCGCCGTAGACGATGTGGGTGCCGTCGGGGGCGACGAGGCCGAGGAGTTCGCGGACGCCGGGGCCGGCCACCGCGTCGAGGACGAGTTCGACGCCGCGGCCGCCGGTCGCCTCGCGAACCGCCTCGGGGACGTCGTCGGTGGAGGTGACGACGACCTCGGCGGCACCCTCGCGCAGCAGCGCCTCCTTCTTCGCCGGGCCGCGGGTCAGGGCGATGGCGCGGGCGCCGATGCGTTCGGCGACGTGCAGGGCGGCCAGGCCCACGCTGCTGGAGGCGGCGTTGACGAGCACGGTGTCGCCCGGCTGCAGCCCGCCGACCTGCACCATCGCGCCGTACGCGGTGAGGTACGGCATCCACACCGCGGCGCCCTCGACCGCGCCGAGGCCCTCGGGGCGGGGGAGGACGGCCGCGGCGGGGACGACGGCGCGCTCGGCGTAGACGGCGTGGTCGTTCTGCGAGAACGCCGGGATGACGCTGACGGGCTGCCCGGCGGTGAGGCCGGTGACGCCCGGTCCGACGCGCTCGACGACGCCCGCCGCCTCCGCGCCGAGCCCGGCGGGGAACTTCCGCACGGGCTCGATGTAGTGGCCCGCGCGGAAGAGCGCCTCCGCGCGGTTGAGGCCGATGGCGTCGACGCGCACCAGCACCTCGCCGGGGCCGGGCTCGCCCGGGTCGGCGTCCTCGACCCGCAGTACCTCGGGGCCGCCGTATTCGTGGAAGAGCACCGTTCTGGTCATCGCGTCCGTCCTCCGGTCGTCGTCCGTCAGGGGGCGGCCCGCGAGATCGTCGGGCCGCCCTCGACCCGGTCAACTCCCGTGCTGTGACGCGATCTTCCCGACGTGCGCAGGATCACCCGGTCGCCGGAGCGGCCGCCTCCTCGTGGAAGGCCACCGCCGCCTGCGCGGGCACCCGCGCCGGCCCCGCACCGCCCGCGACCCGCCCCCCGTCCAGTCCGCCGTCCAGCCCGGTCAGCGCCGGGACCGGGGCCTGAGCCGGGGCCTGCGGGCCGACCTGCACCGCGGACTCCGTGACGGCGACGCGCCCGCCGAGCCGCGGCTCTGGCAGCACACCGGGCTCCCCGCGGACGAGCAGACGCACCGCCGCCCAGGGCAGGTTGAGGCCGGTGAAGGCGGTCTGGAAGACCCCGGCGGAGGGCCGCGGGTTGGCCTCCAGCAGCACCGGGCGCCCGGCGCGGTGCCGGAGCTGGACGTTGGACAGGTAGGCGAGGCCGAAGTGCTCGACGACGGCCCGCGCGATGCCGATCGCCTCGGGGTCGTCGAGCAGCAGCCGGTAACGGCCCTGCTTGGTGCGGGGGACGGCGGCGAGCGGCACCCCGCCGGGCGCGGACAGGCAGTCCACGCTCACCTCCGGGCCGTCCAGGTAGGGCATGACGAGGAATTCCGGCACGCTCTCGCCCGCCTCGGCCGCCCGCTCCAGCGCCTCGGCGACGGCCCGTACCGACACCACCGGCACGGGCGGCGCGAGCAGGTCGCGGATCCGCAGCGGGCGGTCGTCCAGCACCCGGAAGCCGAACGCCGAGAACTCCCCGGAGGGCTTGAAGCACACCCGTTCCCCGTCGGCCGTCAACTCCTCGACGGCGGCGCGGAATCCGGCGGCGTCGCGCACCGCCCGCCACGGCGGCACCGGCACCCCGGCGGCCCGCGCGGCCTCGTACGTACGGGTCTTGCTCGTCAGCGCGGTCACCGCGTCGGGCGGCGAGCACATCAGCCGGGTACCGAGCGCGGCGAAGTCGTCGGCGCGGCCCGCGAGCGCGGCGAGCCGGCGCGGCGGTATGAGCACGTCGATCGCGTGCCGGCGGCAGAAGTCGAGGGCGAACTCGGCGTATTCGGCGTCGCCGACGTGGCGCGGCTCCACCTCGGACACGTCGCACGCGGCGAGCGCGGGGGCGTCCGGATCGACGTTGGTGCCGTGGATGCGGACGGCGACCCCGTCCGGGTTGTCCCGCAGCATCCGCATCACCTGGGTGGAGGCCACGCCTGCGCTGCTGAGCCAGATCCGAAGTGCGATGGCGCGCTCCTCACGGTGGGGGCCGACGAGTCGGCGGCGGGGGTGGAGCCGGGTGGGAGGGTGAGCGGATCGTAACCCGGTTCGATGACGGCCAGGTTTCGCGTGAGCGGACGCTCGTGGTCGCAATACGGCCGTCGCGACCCGGAGTTGGGGGCACCCGGGTATGCGGTCGCGTTCGGGCGATGCGCCCGGGGGATGTTGGCGTGATGTTGGCCGATCGTTGGACGTCCCTGGTTCGCTGCTGCTGCCCGGCGGTCGCCGGGCAGCAGCAGCACTAAGGGGGACACGTACGTGTTCAGCAAGATCCTGGGCCGCGCCGCGGTGGCCGCGACGGCCGCGGGCCTGGCACTGGCCGTCGGCATGGGCACGGCCCAGGCAAGCACCGGCTCGCCCTACGTCGGGTACGGCTACACGAACAACACTCACGCCGTCTGGTGCGTGCAGCACCTGGCGAACGACATCGCCAGGACCTACGACCACCCGACCATCGGCGAGGACGGCGTCTTCGGACCGGCCACCTACGACATGGTCCGCTGGATCCAGGGCAGTGCCCTCTCGTTCGAGGGCCTGACGGTGGACGGCGTCGTCGGCAAGGCGACCGGCTACGCGCTCCTCTACTGGGGCGACAGCTACTACGGCGGCAACGGGTACTGCATGGGCTACGTCCCGTCCACGTCCAACTACATCCCGCCCTCCCCGCCGGTCGAACTGGACTGACGCGGGACGGCCGCCTGACGGAGTCGTACGGCCGGGCTCGTCCACACCCCGGCCGTACGGCTCATTCCTCCGGCGGCTCCGCCGTGCTCCCCCGCACCACCAGGCTCGTCGCCAGCTCCACCCGGCGCATGCCGGGCTGCACACCGCGCCCGAGGTCGAGCACCAGGCGGGCCGCGGCCTCCGCCATGTCCACCAGCGGCTGGCGGACGGTCGTCAGCGGCGGGCCCATCCACGCCGACACCGGCAGGTCGTCGAAGCCGACGACACTCACGTCCTCCGGGATGCGCAGGCCGAGTTCACGCGCGGCCTGGTAAATACCCATCGCTGTCACGTCGTTGCCCGCGAAGAGCGCGGTGGGGCGGTCACCGGCCGGGGCGGACAGCAGCTCGCGGGCGATACGGTGACCGGCCTCGGTCTGGAAGGTGCCGTGCCGGACGAGGCTGTCGTCGCACGCGACACCGCCGGTCTCCAGCGCCGCGCGGTAGCCGTCGATCCGGGCGCGGCCGCACAGCACGCTCTCCGGGCCGCCGATGACGCCGATACGGCGGTGACCGAGGTCGAGCAGGTGGCGGGTCGCGGTGTAGCCGCCCTGCCAGTTGGTGGTGCCGATGGAGGGGACGTCGTCGGCGGGGTACCCGGCCGGGTCCATGACGACGAAGGGCACGTCCCGGCTGACCAGCAACTCCCGCTGCTCGGCGGTGAGATCGGACATGACGAGGATGACGCCCGCCGGGTCCCGGGTGAGGACGCCGTCCACCCAGGACAGGCCCATCTCCTCGCGGCCCGAGGACTCCGACAGCACGACCGTGAGGCCCTCCTGCCGGGCGACGTTCTCCGCGCCGCGGATGATCTCGGTCGCCCACATGCTGATCAGCTCGTGGAAGACGATCTCCAGCAGGCCGGACGGGCGCGGGCGCGCGGCGCCGCGCTTGCGCCGGTAGCCGTGGTCGCGCAGCAGCGCCTCGACCTTGTCGCGGGTCGCCGGGGCGACGTGGGCGCGGCCGTTGAGGACCTTCGAGACGGTCGGCGCGGACACGCCCGCCTGGCGGGCGATCTCCGCGAGCGTCGCGGGGACGGCGGGCCCGGCCGCTCCGGCGGCCCCGGTACCCCCGGAACCCCCGGAACCCCCGCCGGTTCGCGCCCCACCGGCGGACTTCGGCCCACCGGCCGTCCTCGACCCGCGGACCGTCGACGCACCGGCCGCCGACGCACCGGCCGTCCTCGACCTGCCGGCCGATCCGCCGCCCGCCGCCTGGCCACCGGCCGACACGGGCCCACCGGCCGACGCGGGCGCCTCGGCCGACGCGGGTCCGCCGGTCGCGGCCGGTCCGCCGGTCGGCGACGGCCCGTCGCCCGGCCTCGGCTCGCTGGCTGCGCCCGCTTTCCGCCGGGTGCGCGGGGTCTGACCTGTCACCTACCCATGCTACGGAACGTCCCTGTGCTCTTCCGCCAGCAGGGCCGCGCCCGCGAGCGCCAGGGCCCGGGTCCCGGCGGGGCCGCGGTCGCCGTCCGCGACGGCCACGGCATAGGCCCTGACCAGCGTTTCCCCGTCCTCGACGGTGACCTCGCGGTCGAAGAAGGGCGCCGGGCAGACCGCCGCGAAGGGCGTGGAGCGCACGAACCACCGCACGTCCGCGCCGCCCGGTTCGTTGCCCGGGGCGTCCACGAAGGCGAGCGTGGAGGAGCGGCCGTGGCCGTCGTGCGTGCCGGTGAAGCCGAGCCAGGGGGCCCGTACGCCCATCAGCTCGTCGCCGCCGCTGCGGCCGGGGGTGTGCACGGTACCGCCGGTGAAGTCGCGCGGCCCGCGCCAGAACAGGCCGCCGTAACCGGCGTCGGGACGGCCCTCGGTGGTGGGGCTGCCGATGACGGTACGGGTGCCGCGCACATTGGTGAGCGCGGTACGGAAGAGCAGCGCCCAGGCGTCCTCGCCGGGCAGCAGGGCCGCGACGAGCCGCCGCTCCTCGGTGAAGCGGCGCTCGCCGCTCGCGGCGTGCCAGTGCAGCGTCTCGGTGACGCGCAGCCGCCCGTCGCCGCCGAGGTCCAGCTCGGGGAAGCCGACGTGGTCCATGGAGCCGTTGTTGTCGTACTGCCGGTAGCCGGTGCCGCGGCGGTACGTCACCCCGCCCCAGAAGTTGTCGTCGTCCACGTTGGGGAGGGAGAGCGCGAGGCCCTTGTGCCAGATGTGGTCGTGCGGCCGGTAGATGCTGACGGCGTCCCCGCCGAGGGTGCGGAGGGGGTGGAAGTACGGGCGCGGCGACTCCAGGCGGGCGTCCCACGGCCGGTAGACGTAGCGGGCGAGCGGGCGGCCCCGGTAGGTGAGCCCGAGGGACGTGCCGACCTCGTGCGTGAGCCCGAGCCCGCCGGGCACGGGTTCGGTGCCTTCCGCCGGTCCGGCGGGCGGTTCTGGCGTACGGATGTCGGTCACCGGGACGGCTCCTCGGGGCTCGCGGACACGGCGGGGACGGCGGAGGCTGCGGCCTCGGCGGGCGCTGCGGCCTCGGGGGGCGCTGCGGGACCGGCGGGCGCTGCGGCCTCGGGGGGCGCTGCGGGACCGGCGGGCGCTGCGGCCTCGGCGGGCCAGGGGGCGCCGGGGCCCTGCATACGGCGGTGGTACGGGTCGGCGGGCCCGATCGTGCCGCGGGCGACGGGCCTGCCCTCGAAGGCCGAGGCGTACGTGGCGGCGACGAACTCCAGCGTGCGGCGCGCCTCGGCGAGCGTCACGGGCGGCGCGGCCCCCGCCGCCACCGCGTCCAGCACCGCCGCGAACTGCGCGGAGTGGCCGGACGGCCGCCCGCTCGGGCCCGCCTCCCACGCCGCGGCCACCGCGTCCTCGTGTCCGGGCGCGGGGTGCACCCGCCAGTCCGCGTCGCCGTAGCCGTACAGGTGCTCCAGCTCGACCGTGGCGTGCTCGAAGTCGAAGCGCAGGTAGCTGGTCTCGCGCGGTGAGAGCAGGGAGTTGACGACGGTCGCGACGGCCCCGCCGTCGAAGGTGGCGATCGCGCACGAGACGTCCTCGGCGGCGGTGGGCCGCGCCAGCCGCGCCGCGACGGCCGTGATCTCGCGCCACTCGCCCAGCACCGCGAGCAGCAGGTCGAACTGGTGGATGCCGTGGCCCATCGTCGGGCCGCCGCCCTCGGTCTCCCAGCGCCCGCGCCACGGCACCGCGAAGTACGCGTCCGGGCGGTACCAGAGCGTGTGGCAGACGGCGACGAGCGGACGGCCCAGCGCCCCCGTCGCCATCGCGGCCCGCAGCCGGGCGGCGCCGGAGCCGAAACGGTGCTGGAAGACGGTCGCGAAGAAGGCGCCGCCCGCGCGCTCGGCGGCGCCGATCTCGTCGAGGTCGGCAAGGCTCAGCGTCGGCGGCTTCTCGCACAGCACCGGCACCCCGGCGGCCAGGCACGCGAGCGCCTGCTCCTTGTGCAGGCCGGGCGGCGTGCACAGGTGCACCAGGTCGGGCGGGGACCCCGCGAGCAGCGCGTCCAGGCCGGTGAAGCGGCCCGGCACCTGCCAGCGGTCGCAGAAGGCGTCCAGCCGCGCGTGATCGACGTCCGCGGCGGCGACGATCTCGGCCCGCCCGCCGAGCGCGGCCAGGCTCTGCGCATGGATCCCGGCGATACCGCCGGTGCCGACGATCGCGACGCGTACCGGTCGGCCGGGGGCGGCCGGAACACCGCGAGGGCCGTCCGGGGCCGGGCCTACGCCGCCCCCGGCTGCGTCCGCACGGCCGTCCTCGCCGTCGTCCGCGCTGCCGATTCCGCCGGTGCTGCTGACGGGCACACGTCCTCCTGCGGTTCCGCCCCGCCGCTCCGGGGGGCTCTTTCGGAAAGCTTTCCGAACGATATACGGTCGCGGTGCGCCGCCACCAGACCCGGCGCCGCCCCCTCCGACCGGCCCGAACGCCCGGACCCCACCCCGGAAGGGGAGAATCCGGGGCACCGACCCCGCAGGGAACCCGCCCGCCCGTCGAAGGGACGCCCGCATGACGCGCGACATACCGCTGCTGCCCGGAGGCGTGGGCCTGTCGCGCCTGCGCGTCTACCCGTGGGCCACCGCCGACGAACTGCACGGCGGCTCCCCGCACCTCCATCTGACCTGCACCGAGGCGTACTACGTCGTCGGCGGCAGCGGCGAACTGCACACCCTCACCGCCGCCGAGGGGCTGCGCCGCACCCCGCTCGCGCCCGGCGACACCGTGTGGTTCACGCCCGGCACCATCCACCGGGCCGTCGACACCGGCGGCCTGGACGTCCTGGTCGTCATGCAGAACGACGGGCTGCCCGAGGCGGGCGACGCCGTCATGACCTTCCCGCCCGAGCACCTCGCGAGCCCCGCCGCCTACGCCGCCGCGGCCTCCCTCGGCGACGGCACCCCCGCCGAGCGCACCGCCCGCGCCCGAGCCCGCCGCGACCTGGCCGTCAGCGGCTTCCGGCAGCTCGCGGCGGAGTACGGGGCGGGGCGGCCGGAGGCGCTGGAGGCCTTCCACGCCGCCGCGGCCGCGCTCGTCGCCCCGCGGCTGGACGCGTGGGAGGCCGCCTGGCGGGAGCGGGCCGCGACCGCTGCCGCGCGCACGGGCGAGCAGATCGCCGCCCTGCGCCGGGGGGCCGCCGGGCACCTCGCGGACGCCGCGGTCGTCAGGGCCGCGGCCCCGCCGCAGGACGTCCTCGGCATGTGCGGCCACCTCGCGCCCACCCGCCGGGAGGACGCCCGCTGAGACCGGCCACGGGGGACCGGCCGCGGAAACCGGTCGGCCTCGGACATGCCGAGGGGGCGCGCCGCAGCGCGCCCCCGGGTAGCCCCGGAGCCCGGACAAGGCAGGCTCCGGAGCCGGTCACGGCGGCGGCGCGGCAGTCAGGGAGTGCTGCCGCGCCGCCTGTTGTCTTCATCCTGTCCACGGACGGGGCGCTTTACCCCTCCGCGGGCGGGTCAGCTGGTGGTGCAGCTGATGGTGGGGCTGGGGGCTGTGCCGTTGCCGGTGAAGCCGTAGGTGGTGCTGGCCCCGGCGCCCAGGGCGCCGTTGTAGGAGGCGTTGGTGACGGTGACCGCGCCGCTGGTGCCGGTGTTGGTGCCGTTCCAGACCTGGGTGATGCTGCTCCCGGACGGGAGCGTGAAGGTGGTCTTCCACCCGGCGATTCCCGCGGTGCCGGTGTTGGTCACCGTGACCTCGGACTGGAAGCCGCCCTGCCAGGAGTTCACCGTCTTGTACGTGGCCGAGCAGCCCGAGCTGTTACCCCCGGTGGAGCCGGAGGTCGAGCCCGAGGTTGTCCCGGTGGACGTACCGGTCGAGGTCCCGGTGGACGTACCCGTGCTCGTACCCGACGAGGTGCCGGACGACGTGCCCGTGGACGTACCGGTCGACGTACCCGTGCTCGTACCCGAGGACGTACCCGACGACGTACCGCCCGTCGCGCTGGTGCCGCCGCCGAGCGCGGAGATCACCGCGTCGTACGCGGGCTTCTTCTGGTAGTTGCCGTCGAAGAGCAGCGGGGTGTCCTGGCTGTGCCAGCTGTACTTGTCGGTGATGCCCCACACCGTGATGCCGGTGCAGCGGGTCACGCCCATGCACGCCTTGACGATGTTGCTGAAGTTGGTGGCCTGCGCGGTGCCGGAGCCCGCGACGTCCACCTCGGTCAGCTGGACGTCCACGCCGAGGTCGGCGAAGCGCTGGAGGTTGGCCTGCATGTCGGAGGTGACGGGCGACTGCGGGTTGAAGTGGCCCTGGAAGCCGACGCAGTCGATCGGGACACCGCGCGCCTTGAAGTCCTTGACCATGTTGTAGATGCCGGTGCTCTTGGCGTTGATGCCGTCGGTGTTGTAGTCGTTGTAGCAGAGCTTGGCGTTCGGGTCGGCGGCCCGCGCGGTGCGGAAGGCCTCCTCGATGTAGCCGTCGCCGAGCTTGTCCTGGAAGGGCGAGCTGCGGTGGGTCCCGGAACCGCCGTCGTTGAAGGCCTCGTTGACGACGTCCCAGGCGTAGATCTTGCCCTTGTAGTGGTTCATCACCGTGGTGATGTGGTTCTTCATCGCGGCGTCGAGCGCGGTCGCGCTGAGGTTCGACACCCAGCCGGGCAGCTGCTGGTACCACACCAGCGTGTGGCCGCGGATCAGCATGTTGTGCGACTGGGCGTGGGAGACGATCTGGTCGCCGGGACCGAAGTTGAACGAGTTCTGGGACGACTCGATGGTGTCCCACTTCATCTCGTTCTCGGGCGTCACGGCGTTGAACTCGGCGTCCAGCGTGGACGCGTACTGCGCCTCGCCGAGGTGGGCCGTCGAGACCGCGGTGCCGAAGTAGCGGCCGCTGGCCGCTGCCGAACTGGCCAGGGTGCCCGCCGCGTGCGCCGTGCCGGCCGTCGCCATCAGGCCGAACGTGGCGACCGCGCCGGCCGTGGCCGCCGCGACGGCGACGCGCACACCGGTACTGGTACGTCCGCGGACCTGCCCGCGGTCCCGGAGGGAATGACTGAACACTTCCAACCTCTTCTTTCCTCTTCAGCTGGCAGTCCGGACAGCGCGGTGCGCACCGTCCGAACGGGTGGGGGTCCATTCGCGAGGGTGGTGTCAGCCACGGGAGTTGTGCCGCGGATGCGGCGTGGCCGGGAGGAGGGTGGATCGTCCGCCAGTGTGGACCCTGGGGTTCGAAACGTCAACGACTCCTTTCCGAAACAACCGGAGGGCGAAAAAGGGCAGTTGACGGACCGTTGCACGGAGCCGCGGGGTCCCTCGTGGTGGGCGGTTTTCCGGTGTGCGACGCGGGGTACACAGGGGTGCCCGGCGGCGCGGGGCGGAAGGGCGGACCGTGGCCGGATGTATTGACTCGGTCACTTTTCGGGCCTATGGTGCCCGAAACATTCGCGACAGGGTCGAAAACTTTCGCAATGTGTCACACGGGTCCCACCCGTGCCACCGCCCCCTGCGGAGAGGGAGCCTCCACGAGGGCGGCACATCCGGATTCATCGGAAGGACAGCAGGCCATGCCCCCCACACGCGGGCCGAACGACCCGAAACGCACGACCCGGCTGCGAACGCTCCTCGTCGCCCTGGGCGCCGCCGTCGCCGCGATCACGGCCACCGTCACCGTCACGTCGCAGAGCGCGAGCGCCGCCTCGCTCACCGAGGTCACCAACTTCGGCAGCAACCCCGGCAACCTCAAGATGTACGAGTACGTGCCGAACACCGTGCAGGCCAACCCGCCCGTCCTGGTGGCGGTCCACTACTGCACCGGAACCGCCTCCGCCTTCTACTCCGGCACCGAGTTCCACACCCTGGCCGACCAGTACGGCTTCATCGTCGTCTACCCGGACGCCAACATCAGCGGCCAGTGCTTCGACGTCTCCTCCTCCGGCGCGCTCACCCACAACGGCACCAGCGACCCGGCGAGCATCGCCCAGATGGTGAGCTACGTCGAGCAGCACAACAACGCCGACGCCGGCCGCGTCTACGTCACCGGCGCGTCGTCCGGCGCGATGATGACCGACGTCCTGCTCGGCGACTACCCCGACATCTTCAAGGCCGGCGCCGCCTTCATGGGCGTGCCCTTCGGCTGTTTCGCCACCAACGACCCCTCGGGCTGGAACAACGCCTGCGCCAACGGCCAGATCAGCCACACCCCGCAGGAGTGGGGCGACATGGTCCGCGCCGCCTACCCCGGCTACACCGGCCCCCGCCCGCGCGTGCAGCTGTGGCACGGCACCGCCGACACGACGCTGAACTACAACAACTTCGGCGAAGAGATCAAGCAGTGGACGAACGTGCTGGGCGTCAGCCAGACCCCGGTCGTCACCGACACCCCGCAGTCCGGCTGGACCCACACCCGCTACGGCGCGAACACCACCCAGGCCCCGGTCGAGGCCTTCAGCATCGCGGGCGTCGGCCACTCCCTGCCGACGAACGGCATGGCGGCGAAGGCCATCGCCTTCTTCGGCCTGGACGGCTCGGGCAGTACGACGGGCGGCACGTCGTCGGGTACGTCGACCGGTACGTCCACGGGCACGTCGACCGGTACGTCCACGGGCACGTCGTCCGGCACCTCGTCGGGTACGTCGTCGGGTACGAGCACGGGTACGTCCACCGGGACCTCGACCGGTACGTCCACCGGGACAACCTCGGGTTCGACCTCCGGCTCCACCGGGGGTAACAGCTCGGGCTGCTCGGCGACGTACAAGACGGTGAACTCCTGGCAGGGCGGCTTCCAGTCCGAGGTCACGGTGACCAACACCGGCACCGCGGGAATCGCCGGGTGGAAGACCACCTTCACGCTCCCGTCCGGGAGCAGCATCACCCAGGTCTGGAACGGCACCAACACCGGCACCAGCGGCGCGGTCACCGTCACCAACGCCTCCTACAACGGCGCCCTGGGCGCCGGGGCCAGCACCACCTACGGCTTCACCGGCAACGGCACAGCCCCCAGCCCCACCATCAGCTGCACCACCAGCTGACCGGGTAGGGACATACCATCCGAACCAGTGGCACCACCCCGTAGTACCGCACGACAGGAGCACCGCCGTGACCACCACAGCAGAGGAACCGGCCGGCCGTCTGGGCCGGAGCACGTCCGTCGTCGAGGCCACCCGGCAGGTCGGTTCGTACCTGGCCCTGACCTTCGACGACGGGCCGCACCCGGTCCACACCCCGCGTCTGCTGTCCGTGCTGCGTGAGCACGGGGTCACGGCGGTGTTCTGCCTGTGGGGCGCGCACGCGCTCGCCCACCCGGAGATCGTCCGGGCGATCGTCGCCGAGGGCCACACGCTGGGCAACCACGGCATGCACCACGACGACATGACCGACTGGGACGAGGAGCGCGTGCGGGCCGACCTGGAGGAGACCTCGGCGGCGATCCGGGCCGCGGTGCCGGGCGCGGCCGTCCCGTACTTCCGGGCGCCGTTCGGCAACTGGGGGCGTACCCCGGCGGTCGCGCGGCGGCTCGGCATGGTGCCGCTGGGCTGGCGGGTGGCGGCCGAGGACTGGGAGCCGCCGGGCACGCAGGAGCTGGTGCACCGGGTCGAGACGCGGCTGACGCCGGGCGCGGTGGTGCTGCTGCACGACGGCGGGGGCGACCGCTCGCAGACCGTCGAGGCGGTGGCGGCGCTGCTGCCGCGGCTGAGCGCCCGCGGGTGGCATTTCACGGGCCCGGCCCGCAGCTGCCGGGCGGCGTAGAAGCCCAGGTCAGCGGCCTTTCGCTCACCCGAACAGCCCACACCGGCTGCCGCGGGCCCGCCGAGGCCCGAGGCTGGACGGCATGCGGTCGAACAGGACCACGTCGGTGCCGGTGATCATGGCGCTGGCGTTTCTGGGGGCCTGCTCGGTACCGGATCGTCCGGTGCAGGAGCCGAGGCACCCCCATGCCGTGCTCCACCCCGCCGCCCTGCGCCCCGTCGTCATCGGCCGTGCCGCCTGGCACGCCGACCAGGCGGCCGTCCGTCCGGGCCTGATCTACGACCACGACGTCAAGGCCGTCTTCATCCACCACACGGACAACCCCAACGACTACGACTGCGTCAAGGACGTCCCCGGCATGCTGCTCGTCCTCGAACAGCAGCACATCGCGGCGGGCTGGGACGACCTCGGCTACAACTTCGTCGTGGACCGCTGCGGCGGCATCTACGAGGGCCGCACGGGCAGCATCGACCGGGACGTGCGCGGCGCCCACACCGAGGGCTTCAACGCGGACACCATCGGCATAGCCGCCCTCGGCAACTTCGGCCCCGGCAAGCAGGTCCCCCAGGCGATGCTCCGGTCCATCGCCGAGATAGCCGCCTGGAAACTCGACCCCGCCGAGACCCCGCTCGGCCACGTCCGCCTGGTCTCCTCCAACGGCGGCAGCCGCTTCGCGAAGGGCACGCCCGTCTCCGTCAACGTGATCTCCGGCCACCGCGACGTCTACGAAACCGACTGCCCCGGCCAGGCCCTCTACGACGACCTCCCCTGGATCCGCAAAACAGCCGCGGCCCTCCGCGCAAAGGCCACCTACACGGACCCGCCCCGGCAGCGGTGACCGGCCTTCCCGGCCTTGAGGTCATCGAGCGCGGCCCCGCCGGCAGACGGCATGAGGCGGCGTCGCCACGCACACGAATCTCCGCTTCCATGAGTGGATGTTGGCGAACCACGTCAACTGAACACGCCACCTGGAAGGGGCGACACACCATGGCCGTAACCGAGTTCGAGGCGAAGGTCCTCGACGTCGAGCCCGAGAAGACGCGCGCGCTGCTGACCGGGGCCGGGGCCGAGCACCTGGGCGACCGCTTCCAGCGCCGCTACGTCTACGACATCCCCGGCCGGTCCGGTACGTGGGTCCGGCTGCGCGACACCGGCAGCGAGATCACGCTGTGCGTCAAGGAGATCCACTCCGACGCGATCGACGGCGTCGCCGAGACGGAGACGACCGTCGGCGACTTCGACGTCATGAACGCCCTTCTCGGCAAGCTCGGTTACCGGCCGAAGGCGTACCAGGAGAACCGCCGCTCCTCCTGGTCCCTGAACGGCGCGGCCGTCGAGATCGACGAATGGCCGCTGATCCCCCCGTACCTGGAGATCGAGGGGAACAGCGCCGACCACGTCCACGCGACAGCGCGCGCACTCGACTTTCCGCTGACCGAGCTGACGAGCGAGAACACGACCAAGGTCTACCGCCGGTACGGCATCGACATCGAGGCGATCGCCCGGCTCACGTTCGAGTGACCGCGCGGCCCCTTCAGAGCAGGTGGTCGGCCTTGCCCGCCTTGATGTCGGCGATGAGGGTGCGCAGCGCTTCCGCGGAGTCGGTGAGGTAGTCGTCTTCCTGGCCGTTGACCGCTATGTAGGCGTTGCCCTCGGCGTCGGTGCCGAGGCGGAAGCAGGAGTTGCCTTCGCCGCAGAAGGGGGCTTCCCAGGTGATGTCGGGCATGGGGTGCTCCTCACAGGTGGTGTGCGATGTCGCGGATGAAGTCGCGGGACTCCTCCGGTGACAGGGCCAACTCTTCCAACCAGTCGAGTTGTGCCCGGTATTTCACGAGCTGGGCCTCGGTATGGAGGAAGGCCGGTCCGTGCAGGCTGTCCACCTGCACCGTATCGAGCTGTGGAACACGGCCCTCGGCGTAGACCGCGTTCTGTCCGGCACCGGGGAAGGCGCCGCGGGTGAAGGGCAGGGCGAGCACCGTGACGTTGTCGCGCTCGGAGAGGTCCAGGATGTGGTCCAGCTGGGCCCGGGCCACGTCCCGGCCGCCGAACTGCATGCGCAAGGCCGCCTCGTGGATGATGGCGAGGTAGGGGATCGCGTTGTCGCCGGTGATCACCTGCTGGCGCTCGGAGCGGTGTGCCAGCCGCAGGGCCACTTCGTGGTCCGGGAGTTTGGGTACGACGACGCGGAAGACGGCCGTTGCGTGGTCCGCGGTCTGCAAGACGCCGGGAATGTGGGCTGTGTTCGCGCCGCGCATACGTACCGAGTGGGCTTCCATCTCCGCGATGTCGAGCATGCCGGGCGGCAGGCTGCCCCGATAGCGCTCCCACCAGCCGGCGTCCGACTGGGCCATCGCCACGAGCGCGTCGATGTAGGCGTCGTCGCCGCACGCGTAGTTGGTTGCCAGGGTGCGCACGCGCTCGGCGTTGATGGTGCGGATGCCGGATTCCATGTTGGCGATACGGGTGCGGTCCATCCCCAGGAGGCCGGCCGCGAACTCCGTGGAGATGTCCGCGGAGGTGCGGAGCTTGCGCAGTTCGGCACCAAGTCGCCTCTGGCGTTCGGTTGGCGTGCGTCGCGTCGACATGCGGTCCCCTCGGCTCGTCTGGAGCCAGTCTGCCGCTTGATCACCCTCTCCGTCCAACTCGTAGGGGGGTAGTTGCAATCAAACAGGGGACAGTTGCACCCACGATGCCCTACGGTCAGTACAGCGCAACGCTACGCACCGCGACGCCGGAAGCGCACCGCGCGAGCGTGCCCGTCCGCCCTGGGACGGGTGTGCCCGCGACCAGGGCGGCATGCCACCGGCGGGACCGAACACCTCACCCTCACCATGGAGTTCGCCATGCCCGAAATCCCCCTCGTGCCCTCCCTGTGGCGCTTCCCCGCGCACCCCGCCTCCGTCGCCCGCGCCCGGCACGCCGTCGCCGAAACCCTCCCGCACGCCCTACGGCCCCGCCTCGGGGACGACCTCGGCCTGCTCACCAGCGAGCTGCTCACCAACGCGATCCGGCACGGCGCCCGCCCCGAGGAGGACGAGCTGGTCGAACTCGTCCTGTGGCCCGCCGACGGCCACTACTGGCTCGCCGTCTCCGACCCCGGCAACGGCACACCCCGCCTCACCCACCCCACCCCCGACGCCGAAACCGGCCGCGGCCTCCTCCTCGTCGACCACCTCGCCACCGCCTGGACCGTCCGCCCCCGCCCCACCCGCGGCACCTCCGTCATCGCCGGACTGCGGGTTCCCGGCTGACCGCCCGAGACGTCCGCCACGGGCCCCCGTTTCGGGCGGACGGCAACCGGGTCGGACCGATGTTCGCCCCCGATTGAACTAGACAGCGTGGGGCAGGTCGGCCAGCAGGCCTCGGACGCCGGGGTGAGTGCTGTGCCGCTGGCGGAGGCTGGTGGTCACGCGGGCCAGGTGATGATGGACGCGGTGGGAGCCGACCTGTCCGGCGAGAGTCAGGGCCTTGCGTGCTGCGTTGACAGCCCCGGTGACGTCGCCGGTCTGAGCGCGAGCGTCTGCCAGTTCGCTGGCGAAGAGCATCCTGTCGCGAGGATAGCCTTCGGCGTCGTCGACTGTGCGGCCTCCGAGGTAGGGCTCGGCAAGGTCAGGATGGTGGGCGGCGAGCAAGGCCCGACCGGTCTGGGCGTCGATGGCCGAGGGACTGAGCCACTGGGTCCACCAGGGTTCTTCGCTGTCACGCGCCAAGGCCAGATGGGCGCGGGTCTGACCGTCGGCGCGGTGGACAGCTTCGGTGTCGCCCATCTGACCGGCCAGGGCGATGCGGCGCATTTCCAGCACAGCCCGCAGGCGCGGGGTCAAGGCTTGCGGCCTGCGGTTCTCCGCAACATCCAGGAGGGTCGAGGCTTCGTGGTAATGGCCAAGCCAGGACTCCTGGTAGGCAGCCGAGGCAAGGAGGTTGACGGTGGCGTGGTGAACGCCAGGGCTCTCCGCCGCCTCGCGCGCGAGACGTAAACCGGTCTGGTAAACGCGCTGTGCCTGCGGATGATAGCCCGCGTCGAAGAGCATCCAGCCGTAGGTCTCCGACATCTCGATGTACGCCGTGTGAAGACGCACGCCTTGGGGGACCTCGTAGCGGCACTCTGTGATCAGCCTGCCGAGGTTCTGCCAGGTTCCGCCGGCCCACAGCAGAGTGGATGCGCTGCCCTCGCTGTCGTCGAGCTCCCGGGCCTGCTGTACGGCGCGCTCGATGGTGGTCGTCAGCTGCGGGGAGACCCGGTCGCCGTCCTGGGCCGCGAGTAGTTGCGGGGTTCCGCTCATCAACAGGTCCAGGGCCGGCCCGGTGGCGACGGCCCCGGACAGCAGGATGAATGAGCGTCGCTGCATGGGGACCTCTCCCTGAGTGTCGCGGAGCAGTTCAGTGGCAGTGGCCCCGTAAGGGTGGTCCAGTGCGCGGTGCCGGCGCGGCCGGGGGCGGTCCCAGCCCAGTAGTTCGGCGGTCACGGGGCGTCCGGTGTAGTGCGAGAGCACGGCCAGGACGTCGGCTGCGACTTCGGCCGAGGGCCGCCCTCCACGCATCCACGGGTAGCCCGTTTTGAGATGGAGCGGCAACGAGCCGCGCTGCGCGCGGTGCTGGTTGACCCGGGCGAGCAGTTGTTCGGGATTCCACCCGAGCCCTGCCAGCAGTTCGCGGAGCGGATTGGGTTCTTGCTTGCGGTCCACCGGTTTCCCCCTGCTGCGGGACGGCTCCTGAAGGGACGTTAGCACCGGAACGCAGCCCGCTGGCAGGTTGCGATCATGGGCACCAGGTGTAGTTACACCCGGCGGTGTGGGCGCGCGGCGTTCGTGTACTGCACCAGGTCCACCACGCCCACCGCCCCTTCCTCTGTCCAGGCGTCCGCCTGGGGCGCTGTCATGGGGAGCACAACGGCCGCTCGCGCTCTGTCCCGCGCGGCCTTGACGAGAAGGGCCGAATTGCCATGAACACCATGGGCCGCCTTGCCGGACTGTCCGGTGCCACCGTCACTGTGACCGGAGGGTTCGGGCTGGTCGGAAGCCGCATCGTGCACCGGCTCCGCGCGGTGGGAGCCAAGCCGCTGGCGGTGGGCCGCCTGGACGCCTACGGACCGAAGGTCTACTCGACCGCGTTCGGGATCTCCCGCGCCGACCCGGACGTGATCGCGGGCGACATCACCGACTCCACGCTGATGGACGACCTCATCTCGCGCAGCGATTACGTCGTGCACGCCGCGGCACTTGCTGACGTTGCCGAGTGCACCCGCAACCCGATGGCCGCGGTGCACGCGAACATCGCCGGCACCCAGACCGTGCTGGGTGCCGCAGCACGACACAGCGGCACCCTCAAGCGGCTGGTGTTCGTCTCTTCGGCCAGCGTCTACGGCTTGGGATCCAGAGCGTCGGGCGAATCGGCACGGTTCAGCGAGGACGACGCACTAAGGCCGGTGTCCGTCTACGCCAACACCAAGGTCTGGGGCGAGCACCAGACCGCCCTGGCCTTGTCCGGCCGGGACGACTCGTATGCAATCGTGCGGTACTTCTCCGTCTACGGCGAACCGCAGGTGGTCAAGGAGAACAGTCACTCGTGGGTGGTCGCCTGGTACGGCATGCGGGCGGTGCTCGGTCTGCCCCTCCAGCTCAACGGAGGTGGCCGCCAGGTCCGCGACTTCGTGCACGTCGACGACATCGCCGACGCAACGCTGCTGGCTGCCGTCGCTCCACGCGCTCACCGGGCGACGTTCAACGTCGGCACCGGGCGGGCCACCTCCATCCGGGAGGTCGCCGATCTCGTGCGCCGACACCGCCCCGCAAGCCCGCTTGTCTACGCACCGATGCCGCAGGGCGACCCGCTCGGCGCGTGCGCCGCAACCACCCGCATGAAGGACGTCCTGGGCTGGGAGCCCACCGTCGGCATCGAGGACGGCGTCCATCGGTACATGGAGTGGGTGCAGCGCACGCCCGAGGCGATCCCCGACTGGCTACGTGGCCAAAGTGCCTGAACGAGGTCACAGCACAGGGGGTCGCCCAAGGCGGGTCATGGTCCACACCGTGGACCACTGCAGGGGGCGACGCGATCCACAGGGAGTGCGCCAGCCTTCCCTGAAGCCACGGAACCAGGCCCGCAGCCCGGCCGTATCCCGGGTGCGGGCCACCGTCAGTACCGTCCACACCCCCAGGTAGATCGGTACCAGCACGGCCGGAAGGTGACGCCGGGCCAGGTAGACCCGGTTACGGGCGTTGGTCCGGTAGAAGACGGCATGCCGGGCGGGCGAGGTGCGGGGGTGCTGGAGCAGAAGCTCCGGCTCGTAGACGATCTTCCATCCGGCGTCCAGTGCCCGCCAGGCCATGTCCGTCTCCTCGTGCGAGAAGAAGAACGCGTCCGGCCAGTGGCCGACCTGCTCCAGCATCTTCCCTGACAGCACGTGCGCCCCGCCCAGGAACGTCGTCACCCGCCCACCGCGCATCGGGTCGCCGGAGCGCAGTCTCGGGACATGACGGCGCTGGGTGAACCCGGTCTCGTCCGCGATCCGGAACCCGACGATCCCCAGCCCGGGGTCCGCCTCGTACAGCTGCACGATCCGCTCGAAGTCGGTGTCGGCGACCAGCAGCCCGTCGTCGTCCAGGTCCAGGACCAGATCCATGTCCTGCAAGTGCTCCAGGGCAACGTTCCGCCCCCCGGTCACCCCCAGGTTCTCGGCGAGTTCCACCGCCTCCACCCAGGGCGGCAGCCCCAGGTCCACAAGGGAGCATCCGTTGCCGACGACCACGGTGCGCGTCGCCGGAGCCGTCTGCGCCCGGACCGAGGACAAGAGCGCGGCCAGCTCATTGGGCCGCGTCCCCATGGTGAGGATCGCGACACCCAGCGTCATGCCCACCCGAACCGACCTTCCAGGGAAACAAGAGATGAACCGCGGACCGCAGAAGCGTAACGCCCACACCCTGCACGAACGCGCCGCGAACGGGAGTCTCCCCGCCCACCAGGCCATGGACCTGGGCACCCTCGACTGGATTGCCGAGAATCGGCCGCCATTCACCAGCGCGCCGCCCCGACTGCCATCCCGGCCCGTGATGCTGACCCCCGACGCGAGCTGGTTCACCGACCCCCGCCAGGCCGACTCCCTCCACGGCATCGGCCACAACGCCCGGGTCAGCCTCCTTGCCTCGGTGCTCGCCAACGAACACGGCCTCGACCGGGACCACACGCTGGCCCTGTGCGCCGCCGCGGCCGTCCACGACTGCCGCCGACGGGGCGACCGGAACGACCCCGGCCACGGGCAACGCGCCGCACAATGGTTCACCGCTCACAGCGGCACCGTCACCGCCGCTCTGGATCACATCGTGCCCTCGGCCCCACTCGCACGGGCGGCACTGGCCATAAGCCTGCACGACGTGCCCTACGAAGCCTTCACCCCGGAGCAGAACCACGCCTACCGGCGGGCCCCGCACCTCGTCGACCTGCTCAAGGCCGCCGACGCAATGGATCGGTACCGCCTGCCGCTCACCCGCTGGTGGCCCGACCCCACCCGGCTACGTATCGCGGTGCCCTCCTGGCTCCACCCACTCGCGTTCGATCTCCTCATGCTCAGCGAGAGGGCCCGATTCGAGGGAGCCACACCCCACCAGGCGCTCGACTACGCCCACCAGACCCTCGCCCGCGGACAGTAGGGAGCCCCGCCGTGCACTCCGACTGGGACGACACCCACACCGACCACACCAGATTCCCCTCCCGCCGGGCCCCCGCCGGGCTCTCCGAGCACGAAGACGACTGGCGCCGACGTCTCCACCAGGAGACCCCCGGCGGCCGACTGCTGACGCAGAACACCATGACCCAGACCCTGACCAGCGGCGGCCCCATCCACCTCATGCACACCACGGCCGCACTCGACGCGATCCGCGCCAGCGGCCAGCTGTACGCGAGCTCCGGCTGTCTGGTCGCCGCGCTCTACTGCGCACCGCTCAGCAAGGAGCCGGCCGGCTTGCGCCCGCACAACCTGGGCGCGTACCTGCTGGAGACCAAACCGCACACCCGAACCCTGGTCTTCGAGATCACCCCGCACGCCCCGGTACCGGCCAAAGGCGTCGACTACCTCCGGCTGGGCCGCATCCATCTGCGCATCTACCAGCAGCACCGGAGCTTTCTCACCGAAGCCGAGGACGCGCAGCTCCGCAGGACTGTCCTGGCCAGGATCCGGGCCGCCGCCCCGTTCATGGACCTCCTCCTGGCCAACGCCACCGGGAAGCGAACACCGTGCACCGCGTTCGTCGATCAACTCTCCGCCGCAGTCATGGATTTCCCCTACCTTGGCTACCTCTACTTCGAGGTACTGTCCGAGTACCTGCTGCTCCACTCCACCACCGCAGAGACCACGATGTACGCGGACGCCGGGGAGCTGAACAACCGGCTGTACAAGGGTCTCGCGCACTCCGCGGTAGAGGGGATGGACAAGCTGTTCGACCTGTCCCGCTTCCACCCCGGACACGACCGCCTGACGGAGCTGGTCGGCGCGATCGAGCCGGAGCTGGCCACCGGGGCAGCCGAGTACACCAGGGACCGGCTGTCCCACCTGTTCGCCGCGATCTCGCTCGACCCGTCCCAGGACGCAGAGGCCTTCACCTTCCAGGGCACGGACTTCGAGGCACTCGCCGCAGCCGCGCCGTCCCTGCTGGGCCAAGCCGTCTTCCGCGAGATGCGGATCTTCGAGCGGTACCCCCAGCTCTACCTCGCCTTCGAACAGGCCAAGGCCCTCGAAGCGTGGGAATACTGGAACAGCGAAGGGATCGCGACGCCGTTCAACGGCTTCCTGCCCAAGGGAGAGATCGGTATCAACCCTGCCTACCCCAACTCCACGTGCAGGACATGGGTGGCGGAGACCTGCGAGCGGGGCCTGCTCCACCCCGTCGACGAACTCGACCTGACGCCCGTTCCCCGCCTCGCCGAGCTGGGCATGACCGCCATGCGCAGAGACGCAACGGGCAGAGCCGCCGGACACTCCCGTCCTTCTGGAGCGCCACCGGGAACGGGCTGCGCGCGAAGCGTCTGAACCCCCTCATGCCCTGGCCTCAGCCCGTCGCTGACGCGTACGCCGACCAGAGCGACGTCGGGAAGATGCTGCCCGTGTGCTAGTGCGGGCGGGGGCCGGTGGCGCAAGATCGGCCGCGACGACCAGATCAGCCTCCCTACCGAGGGGATCGACGGCCTCACCCGGCTCGGCGCCGTCGCCGACCGCCTCATGCTTCGCACGGGTGGCTGCTCCGGCTGCCAGTTGTCCGGCACGTGCACGGTGTGCCGGCCGCTGGCCAAGCACTACCAGGAGGCGAAGGCACCGCTCGGTTTCTACTGTCAGCACGGGATCAAGAAGGCACGGTGAAGCAATGACCGCTGTCGCTGTCGAACTCCGCACCCGCCATCCCCTCCCGGAGGAGGATCTGCCCTATCTGACGCGACCGATCCTGACCCCCGGGCCGCCCGTCACCGAGATCACACCGGTCGCCGATCTGGGAGATGTGATGGACAGCGTGAAGTGCTCGTGCAACGCGGGGGACGACAACCCCCACTGACCCGCCTCGTCATCTCCACTCGGGCCCCGGCGTTCCTCGCGCCGGGGCCCGAGCCCTGCCCGGCGGACGAGTAGGTTGCGGGGATGGAGCTGTCCTGGGACCTGCTGCGCCCGGTGATGACCGTGCCGTACGTGCCGACGCTCGGCCCCCTCCATCCGGACGCTGTCAGCTGTGACGTGCTCGCCGCGGTGGCCCGGGTCGCCGCGACGGGCGCGTTCCTGGCCCACGACAAGGACCGCCGCTGGTCCGACCGCAAAGACGAGCGCCTTCTCGTCGCCGAGGTTCGCCAGGACGTCCGCCGCAGCCTGCTGCCCACCCTCACCGGCCATGGCGTGCTGCGCGTCCACCTCTACGGCGGCGCCGAGCACCTTCCCGAGGCGAGGGAGGCGGCTGCCGAGCTTGCCGCCGTCCACGATGCCGCGACGGTTCGTGTGGTCCGGTTCCAGGCCGAGGCCGACCCCGTGGCGGCTGCCACGCGCGTGCAACTCCGTACCTTCGACCGCCCAGCGCCACCGGTCACCGGAATCGAGCACCTGGACGCGCTGCCCGGGCCCGTACGCGCCACCTTCGGCGACTTCGCCGAGAAACTGGCGGACGAGGGCTTCGCCTTCCTGCGCTCCCGGATCCACCGCGTCGGCCCCGTCCTCACCGCTGTTCGCGACGGCCGCGTGGTGGGCGCCATCGGTCCGATGGAAACACTGCCGGACCCGATCGGCAGGACCCGGCTCCTCCCGCAGTATTTCGGCGTGCTGCCCGGTCACCGGGGACTGGGTCTCGGCCGCCGGCTGTGGCGGGCAGCCATGCACTGGGGGTGTGCGCACGGCGCCGATTACCAACTGCTCCAGACCACCGCGGGCGGCGCCTCCGACCGGCTCTGCCAGTCCGAGGGGCTGGCCGACCTCGGCTTCGTCTGCACGACGATGGTGTGACCACCACCTGGACCGTCCGCCCCCGCCCTACCCGCGGCACCTCCGTCATCGCCGGACTACGGCTCCCCGACTGAACCCGACTCCCGTGACGCAGAGAGGGGGTACGGTCTGGCCGGGGCCATCCGGAACTGACGGTGGAGGCGGCTCATGGCGAAGGCGCGCTCGGGGTTCGTCACCTTCGAAGCGAGAGCGGCGGAGGCGGCACGAACTCTCCTGCGGCACCAGGGCTACGACGGTGGGTGGGGCCTCACGCTCACCTCCGTGTCGTCGATCGTCAACTCCGGCGAGGTCCTTCCGATACTGAGGGTGGCCGGTATCGCCGGGCAGCCGCTGCGCCACGCGCTCGACTTCCTGACCACTGCCCTTCCAGAGCACTGCCGCCTTCGCAGCGAGGGCGGCCGCGGCGAGCACACCCGTTTCGTTGCCTTCGGCATGACCGGCCTGCTGTCCCATCCGCGCTCCATCCATTACGACGCGGTTGCGCAGACGCTGGCGTGGTGCGTGGACTGGCTCGACGCCCACCGTGTGGACGACGGCTGGCCGGAGGTGCGGGGCCTGAACGACACCTCGCTGCATCAGACGGCACTCGTCGTGCACGGGCTCGCCCAGTTCAGGGACACGCTCCACGACCTCGGCCCCGGTCTTGTCCTCCCCGGCGCGGTGGACACCACCGGCCTGTTGGAGTGGGTCGAGCCGTTGATCGACCACGGGATCCGCGGCCTCCTCTACCACCGCAGGTCCAGCGGTGCCTGGGGCTGGCGTACCTACGTCGACACCGATCCCAGCCCGAGCAAGACCGCACTGAGCCTCCTGGCCTTATCGGCGGTCACGTCCGGGAGGGGACCCCGAGGTGAGCCTGCTTATCGGGACGTGCTGCGCGACAGCGGGGGCGTCCACGGCCTGGTGCAGAGGAAGCGGCTCTCCGAGGTGGTCGCCGACGCAGGGCAGTGGCTGCTGTGCAATCACCACCGCTGGGAGACCCTCGTCGAGAACGACAAGGATGTGCGGGGCACAGCTTGGGAGCACATGGCCTACGCCCTGTGCGCACGGGCTGCTGTTCGGGCGGGCGCAAGTCCGCTCGACCCCCGGCTGTCCAAGGCGTGGCGGTTGATGGACGAACTGTGGGACCCCGAGGTCGGGATGTGGAACGAACCCGGAGCCTCGGGCAGGCGGGCCACCGTCCGTGCGGCGTACTACACCCTGTCCGCCTACGAGGAGGCAGCCGCCCGTCTGGCGCGGATCGGCCTGCGGGGGCAGGTCGGGGCCGGTGACCACGAATCCACGGCGGAGATCGTGATCGTGAGCGCCGAACTCGTGGGCGGGAACACGATCCTGCTGACCACGCCCAGCAGCGAGGGTCCGGTGGCATGCGTGCTGTCGGAGCGGATGTTCGATCTGGCGAAGGTCGTCCACGACCACCGCGGCGAGGGCGCGCCGACCGAGCAGATCGCTCGGGCACTGTTCCTCGCGCCGTCCTCGGTGCCCAAGTACGTCCAGCGCCTCAACCAGGCGGTGTCCACCGCCCTCGGCGGTGCCCCGGCGCGACTGCTGCACGCCAGAACCGTGGACGGCGGCAGCGGCTACGCCTGGGCACGCTCCGAGACGACCGGGTAGTTCAGCAGGGCGAACCGCGCGAGGGAGCGGACCTGCGCGAACGTCGGCAGCCGGTCCAGATCCTCGGGCCCGAACCACCCGGCACCGTGGACCTCCTCCAGTTGTGCCCTCACGGCCTGCTCTTCCGTGCCATTCCGGCGCCGTACGTAGAAGAACTGCGCCAGGGCCGGGACGGCGAACCCCTCCCGCTCGATGTCCACGTAAAAGGGGACCGGCTCGGGAGTCGCGTTGTCGTCGGCGGGGTGGATGGAGGGGTGGATGGAGATGGCCTCCACGAGCAGGCCGGTCTCTTCTTTGAACTCGCGTACCGCTGTGCCCGCGAAAGACTCGCCGGGTTCGATGTGGCCGCCTGGTGGAACCCACTTGTCGAAGCCGTTGTGATGAACGAGGAGCACCTTGCCCCGTTCGACGAGGTAGCCCGAGCAGATGTAGACCAGGCCGACATCGCGGGCGGTCTGGCCGTCGTGAATCAGGATCGCGCGGGGCACGCCCGTCACGATAACCCACGGTTCTGCCGCCAACCCGATTGATGGGCCCAGGGCTTGCGCGCGATGTCAAAGAGCCCGCGATGACATGTCATCGGAGATGCCATCGCGATGTCACCGCCCGGACGTCACAGAGGTCACGAGAGTGGAGGCAGCAACCGATGGCCAGGAAAGGGAGGCAAGGAGCCGATGACGCAGACGACCGCGCCCTGGGGCACACTTCGCATGGGACCGTACGCGGCCACGACGACGGTTCCGCAGCGGACGCCGGTGATCGACCCCGAGACGCAGATCGCCGTCGTCGTGGACGAGCTGGGCCGGACGGTCCAGTTGGGTGACCACGGCACCAGCACGAGCGGTGTGACGCCGACCGCGACAACCCCCGGTGACGGCTCCGGCCCGGGCGGCGCGACCGACGCGGACAGCACCGAGTCGTACGACCAGGACCAGAGTTCCAGCTGATGGATGACACCCGGCCGGTGCTCGTGCTGACCAACCCCTACGACGTGACGGCGGACGTGGTGCTGCGCCTGCTCGCCGCCCGCCGGGTTCCTGTGGTCCGCCTCGATCCCGGCACCGACCTGCACACGGGGGCCTCGCTGACCACCGCCTACGGTAGGGGCGGTCGGCGGGGCACCCTGCGTACTGCGAGCCGGGAAGTCGACACCGGTCTGATCCGAGCCGTCTGGGTTCGCAGGCCCTCGCCCTACCAGGGCCCGCAGGGGTTGGACGGCCAGGACCGCCGGTTTGCCGCGGAGCAAGCGTTGTGGGGAGCGGGCGGTGTCCTCGCGTCGCTGCCAGGCGCGCGCTACGTCAATCACCCCTTAAACAACCGTGCTGCGGAGGCCAAGCCCGCGCAGCTCGCAGCCGCCCAGCGCTGCGGGTTCCAGGTGCCCGGCACGGTGATCACCAACGACCCCGACGAGGCACGGGCGTTCGTCAGCGGCCAGCCCGATGGAGTCGTTTACAAGCCGTTGTGGAACACCTCCTACCGAGTGGACGGGTGTCCCCGCAGCATTTGGGTGCGGGAGGTGGGCGCGGCCGAGATCACCGACGCCGTCTCGCTCTGCCCCCACCTCTTCCAGGCCATGGTCGACAAGGCCTTCGACGCGCGGGTGACCGCTGTCGGTGGCCGACTGCTCGGGGTCAGGATCGACAGCCCCGATCTCGACTGGAGGCGCCGGCAGAACCTGATGACCTGCACCTCGATCGAGGTGCCGGAGCCAGTCGCCCGTTCGATCGCCGCCTATCTCGCCGAATTCCGTCTCGTCTACGGGGCGTTCGACTTCGCCGTCACGTCTGCCGGAGTCTGGTACTTCCTTGAGTGCAATCCCAACGGCCAGTGGGCGTGGCAGCCGCCGGAGACGACCGGCGGTATCGCCCGTGCACTTGCCGACCACCTGGAGAGAGGCCCCTGCCCATGAGCACATCGGCTCAACTCCGCGAGAGGCTGACGGATCGACTGGTCGCCGAGGGGGTATTCGCGGACGAGGGGTGGCGCGAGGCCGCTCGCGCGGTTCCGCGTGAGGTGTTCGCCGGGTCCTACTTCCTGCCGGTCCCGGGCAGCGTGCCGACCGCGTACCGGGCCGTCCGGGAGGACGAGCCGGGGTGGCTCGAGGGGGTCTACTCCGACGAGACCCTGGTCACGCAGCTGGACGGCCGGACCAGGGCCGACGACGTGTCCGAGGACGTCGTGACCGGGTCCCCGTCGTCGTCCTCCACACTGCCGTCGCTGGTGCTGCGCATGTGGCAGCAGTTGGGTGCCGAGGCCGGGCACCGGGTGCTGGAGATCGGCACCGGCACCGGATACTCCACCGCCCTCGGCGCGCACCGGTTCGGGGGCGCGCGACTCACGAGCGTGGAGTACGACCCGGGGGTCGGCCGGGCGGCCGCCGCCACGCTGGGGGTCGCCGGATTCGCGCCCCGGCTGGTCGTCGGGGACGGGCTGCGCGGCGACCCGGTGGGGGCACCGTACGACCGGCTGATCGCCACGTGCGCGGTGCGGTACGTCCCGCTGCCGTGGCTGCATCAGGTCCGGGCGGGCGGGCGGATCCTGGCGACCCTCTCCGGGTGGAGTTACGCCAACGCACTCGCCCTGCTCGACGTGACCGGTCCGGGGGAGGCGGTGGGCCGCTTCCTCCCCGGGCGCACCAGCTTCATGATCGCCCGGCCCCACGACCGGCCGCCGCGGCCCACCCTCGCCCTGCTGCCCGGGGACGAGCGGCCGAGCCGGATCGACCCCGCGGTGCTCGACGACTGGACAGGCGGCTGGCTCGCCCAACTCGCGGCGCCGTCCGCCGAGCGCCTCGGGACGGGCGCGGAGCAGATCCTCTGGGACGTGTCCACCGGCTCCCAGGCGCGTACGGCCTCCCTCCCCGGTGGCGGGTGGAGTGTCGTGCAGCGCGGTCCCGTCAGGCTGTGGGACCGGGTTGAGCAGGCCGTGCGGCGCTGGCAGGAGTCGGGCGCGCCCGAGCAGGAGGGGTTCGGCATCTCGGTCTCGCCCGCGGGTCAGCGGGTGTGGCTCGGCGCCGAGGACGGCCCCGGATGGGACCTGCCGATCTGACCGGCGGCCCGGACTGGGGCCGGGGACCCGGGCATCAGCCCGTCGCCGCCGCGTACGCCGACCAGATCGCCGTCGGGAAGGTGCTGCCCGTGTGTTCGTGCGGGCGGGAGCCCGTCGTGCCGGTGAGGGGTTCGGTCTGCTGGGTCCTGGGGTTGATGCGGAAGAGGGCGACGGCCGTGGAGGCGCCGGGGGTCCAGCCCGCGTACCAGGCCGAGGTGTTGTCGGGGGCGGCGCCCGCGAGGCCCGTGCGGCCGGGGCCGCGGTCGAGGGCGGTGGCGACGTCGGCGGCGACCTGGGGGGTGAAGGGGTGGGTCACGGCGGGGGTGTGCAGCGGGGCGGGGTCGCCGTCGCGGGTGACGCGCAGGACGGAGTAGGGGTCGGTGTGGGTGCCGTGGGCGGCGAAGGTGGCGTACGCGCCCGCGACGCGGATCGGGCTCGGGGTGGCGGTGCCGAGCGAGAACTGCGGGATCTGCTCGGCGAATCCGCTGGCGGGCAGCAGGCCCGCGTCGACGGAGGCGCGGCGGACGCGGTCGATGCCGACGTCCATGCCGAGCTGCACGACGGGGGTGTTGACGCCCTCGGCGACCGCCTTGCCCAGCGGGATCGTGCCCCACGAGCGGTCGCCGTCGTTCGCGACCCGGACGATCTTGCCGTCCCGGCTCCAGTACGGGCCCTCCGGGGTGCGGACGGCCACCTTGTCGTCGCCGTCGTAGAGGGTGCCGGGCGTGACAGGGGTGCGGGGGGCGTCGCGGGTGAGCTGGACGCCGTCGCGCAGCCCGGCCGCGTAGACGAAGGGGGCGTAGACCGTGCCGACGGGGACGATCGCGATGTTGGCGTCGTCGAAGCCCTGCGTCACGTAGTCGGGCCCGCCGTAGAGCGCGAGGATCCGGCCGTCGGCGGCGACGGACGCGGCGCCGACCCGTACGTCCCGGTCGGCGGGGCGGGACGCCGGACGCAGGGCCGCCAGCCGGTCCTTGACCGCGGTCGCGAGGGCGGTGACGCGGGGCTTCTCGAAGGTCGTCCAGATCTGGTAGCCGCCGCGGTCGAAGTCGGCGTCCGAGATGCCGCTGTGCGCGGAGACGTACGCGCGGGCGGTGTCGACCAGGTAGCCGGTCTGCCCGCCGAGCCCGGCGGGGCGGGGCGGGGCCTGCGGCTCGGGGAAGACGGTGATGGCCTTGCGCGCCGCGGGCGACAGGTGGCCGGTCTGCACCATCCGGTCCAGCACCCACGACCAGCGGTCCACCGCCCGCTTGTGGTTCGCGGGGCTCAGCGCCGGGTCGAACATGCCCGCGCCCTTGAGCACCGCGGCCAGCAGCGCGCTCTCGCTCACCGTCAGCTGCGAGACGTCCTTGCCGTAGTACGCCTTCGCCGCCCGCTGCACCCCGTACGCGCCGCGCCCGAACCAGCTGGTGTTGAGGTAGCCGTCGAGGATCTCGTCCTTGCTGAGCTTGCGGTCCAGCTTCACCGCCAGGAACATCTCGGTGACCTTGCGCGAGAGCGTGCGGGACTGGCTGAGGTAGACGTTCTTGACGTACTGCTGGGTGATCGTCGAGCCGCCCTGCGCCTCGCCGCCGGTCGCCATGTCCTTCACCGCGCGGGTGATGCCGCGCAGCGAGATGCCGGAGTCGGTGTAGAAGGACGCGTTCTCGGCGGCGAGGACGGCCGACTGGAGGGACTTCGGGATCCGGCTGAGCGGCATCGACTGCCGGTCCACCGGGCCGACGCGGGCCATCTCGGTGCCGTCCGCCCAGTAGTAGACGTTGTCCTGCTGGGTCGCGAAGGCGTTGAGGTCGGTGGGGATCTTCGTGTGCGCGTAGCCGTAGCCGATCAGCCCGGCGAGCAGGGCCAGCGCCCAGCAGAAGGCCAGCACGGTCTGCCGCGGCGAGGGCAGCCAGCGCCGCACCCCGCGGCGTCCGGGACGGGGGTAGCGGGGGCGCAGCACCCGCAGCGCCGCCCGCAGGGCGCGTGCCGGCTTCCGTACGCCGTTCCACCGCACGCGGGGGACGCGCAGCCGCCGCAGGACGTCGGTCGCTTTCCGCACGCTGCCCGCCTCCCGTCCGAGGACGCCGCGGAACGCCCGCGGCGGGCGTCACCGTAGGAAGCGCAACGGGACCGGACCGGGACCGGTTCGCGACAGGTGTGTAACAGCCGTACGGGGAGGGCGGGTTCGCCGCGGCCGGGTCCGTCGGTTCGACGCGGCCCGGTGCGTCCCGTCGCCACGAGCCGGTCCGTCCCGTCGGCGCGGGGCCCGTTGCCGTCCTGTGACGAATCGGGCCAGGGGCCGTCATGTGGCCGCCGGACGGTGGCCGCATGACTACCGTGAGGAAGCGCTTCCCGGCCCTGCGCAGGCTCGCCCGGCGGGCCGGGGTGCGGGGGCGGCGCCGTACCGCCGCCGTGTGCGGCCTGGTGTGCACGGGGCTGCTCGGCACCGCGGGGGCCGTCACCGTGGCCTTCACGCACGACGGTTCGGACGGCGCCGGAACGGGCAGGGGCGCCGGCGCCGCGCACAAGACGCGGGCCGCCGCCGTACCGTCCGGGAGCACCCCCGCGACGACGGCGCCGAGCAGCAGCCCGTCCGCGTGGGACGGCAAGACCCGGGTGATCGGCGACGGTTCGACCTCCGACACCGGTCCGCAGCCGCACCAGCTCGTCCCGCACAAGCTCAAACCCGGGGAGAAGCCGCCGCAGTTCGTGGTCTTCTCGTGGGACGGCGCGCTGGAGAACGACGACCACCTCTTCTCCCGCTTCCGCGAGGTCGCCGAGCAGAACGACGCGCACATGACGTTCTTCCTCAGCGGCATCTACACCGTCCCGAAGGACAAGCGCAGCCTCTACCAGCCGCCCCGGCACGGCCGCGGCGACTCCGCGATCGACTTCCCCACCGACCAGCACATCCGCTGGACGCTGCAGCAACTGCGGCTCGCCTGGCAGGACGGCGACGAGATCGGCACCCACTTCAACGGCCACTTCTGCGCCCCCGACCCGGGCGGCGGCGGCACATGGAGCACCGCCGACTGGGAGAGCGAGATCGCGCAGGCCTACTCCTTCGTGGAGCACTGGAAGACGAACACCGGCTTCACCGACATCCCGCCGCTGCCCTTCGACTACTCCAAGGAGCTGGCGGGCGGCCGCGCCCCCTGCCTGGAGGGGCAGACCAACCTGCTGCCCGCCGCGAAGGCCAACGGCTGGCGCTACGACGCGAGTTCGCCCGGCGACTTCCAGATGTGGCCGACGAAGAAGGACGGGATCTGGGACTTCCCGCTCCAGCTCATGCCCTACCCGGGCAAGGACCGGCAGATCCTCGCGATGGACTTCAACTTCCTCTACAACCAGTCCGGCGGCGACGTCACGCAGGGCGACCCGGCCCAGTTCCCCACGTGGGAGAAGGAGTCGCGGCAGGCCTACCTCAACGGTTTCGAGCGCGTCTACAACGGCAGCCGGGCCCCGCTCTTCATCGGCAACCACTTCGAGACGTGGAACGGCGGCATCTACATGCAGGCCGTCGAGGACGTCGTCAAGGACGTGTGCCACCGCAAGGACGTGCAGTGCGTGTCCTTCAAGGAGCTGAGCGACTGGCTCGACGCCCAGGACCCGGCGGTACTGGCGAAGCTGCGCACGCTGGACCCGGCGGAGTCGCCGGACTGGTCGACGTTCCTGAAGTGAGGCCGTGCGCGGTCGCGGGGGGCACGTCCGGGCGGCACGCCGTGTGACCCGGATTATGTGATCGTCCCGTAACAAAAACGGATGCCGGGGCCAGAGGTCCGGATACTGAGGGGCATGGCACGGCTGCTGCTGATCGAGGACGACCGCGCGGTGCGCGAAGGGCTTCTGCTCGCGCTGCGGCGCCAGGGGCACGAGGTCGCCGCCGTCCCCACCGGCGAGGAAGGGCTCACGCACCTGCGGGCGCAGCGCCCCGACGTGGTCGTTCTCGACCTCATGCTGCCCGGGATGCCCGGCCTCGACGTCTGCCGGCGGATCCGCGCCGCCGACGACCAGGTGCCGATCATCATGGCCACCGCGCGCGGCGACGACGTCGACATCGTCGTCGGGCTGGAGGCGGGCGCCGACGACTACGTGGTCAAGCCGGTGCAGGCGCGGGTGCTGGACGCCCGGATCCGCGCCGTGCTGCGCCGCGTCACCGGCGCGGGCACGGGCCCCGGCGGCACCGGCCCGGTGCCGCGCCCCGAACGGCACGGCGACCTCACCATCGACCGTGCCGCCCTCACCGTCACCCGGCACGGCGTGCCCGTCCCGCTCGCGCCCTCCGAACTGCGGCTGCTGCTCCTGCTGTCCGCCTCCCCCGGCCAGGTCTTCAGCCGCCAGCAACTGCTCGAAGCGGTCTGGGAGCACAGCTACCACGGTGACGCCCGGCTCGTGGACGCCTGCGTGAAGCGGCTGCGCACCAAGCTGGACGAGCCCGCCGAGGAGCGCTGCATCCAGACCGTGCGCGGCTTCGGCTACCAGTTCCGCCGCGTCCCCGCGGCCGCCCGGCAGACACCGCGGTGACGGCGGGCACGACGGTGGGGGCGGGCAGCGCGGACAGCACGGTGGGTACGGGCAGCACGGTGGGCGCGGCGGGCGCGGGCGGCACGGTGACGGCGGCCGGCCGCACGGGGCCGCGGCGCGGCGGGCTGCCGCGCGGGGGCCTGCGGATGCGGCTGCTGGTCGCCTTCGCGCTCGTCGCCGTCGTCGCCACACTCACCACCGGCGGGCTCGCCTTCCGCGCCGCCCGCATCGGCCTGCTCCAGCAGGGCCAGGACACCGTCATCACGCAGTTCCGCGACGACGTCGACAGCCTCGCCGTGACCCTCTCCTACCCGCCCGACAAGGACGCGCTGGCCGCCTTCGCCGAGAACCTCGCGCACGCCCAGCGCACCGTCAACTGGCGGGTCCTGGCCACCTACGACGGCATCGACGCGACCTCCGAACCCGGCGACACCTTCCCCGAACTCACCCCGGAGATCCGCGAGTCCGTCCGGACCAAGGCCGCGACCGTCTTCCAGCGGGTCGCCACCGACCACGGACCCGCGCTCGTCGTCGGCCTCCCCGTCGACTTCGCCTCCCCCGGCCCGCCCGGCACCGCCCGGCAGCCCTCCGGAGTCGCCGTCTTCCTCACCGTCTCGCAGGTCGACGAACAGGGCTACGTGGAGGCGCTGGTCTCCGCCGTCGAACGCGCCACCGTGCCCGCGCTGCTCGTCGCCGTCCTGCTCGCGCTGCTCGCCGCCCGCGGGGTGCTGCGGCCGGTCCGCGAACTGCGTCGCGCCACCCGGCGGATCGCCGAAGGGCACCTGGAGACCCGGCTCGCCGTCCACGGCTCCGACGAACTCGCCGACCTCTCCCACACCTTCAACGACACCGCCGCCGCGCTGGAGGCCTCCGTCGCGGAACTGCGCCGCATGGAGGGCCGCGCCCGCCGCTTCGCCGCCGACGTCTCGCACGAACTGCGCACCCCGCTCGCCGCGATGGCCGCCGTCACCGACGTCCTCGACGAGGACGCCACCCGCCTCGACGGCGACACCGCGACCGCCGTCCGGCTCATCAGCGAGGAGACCGTCAAACTCGTACGGCTCGTGGACGACCTCATGGAGATCTCCCGCTTCGACGCCGGGGCCGCCGACCTGCACCTCGACGAGGTCGATCTCGCCGAGTCGGTACGCCGCACCCTCGCCACCCGCGGCTGGCAGGACGCCGTCACGACCGACCTCCCGCCGCCCGACACCGCCCGCGGACGGGTGGACCCGCGGCGGCTCGACGTCGTCGTCGCCAACCTCGCGGGCAACGCGCTGCGGCACGGCGCACCGCCCGTCACCCTCACGATGACCGTGCGCGCACGGCCCGGCGGCGACCACGAGGCCGTCATCGAGGTCGGCGACCACGGACCCGGCATCCCGGCGGACGTGCTGCCGCACGTCTTCGACCGCTTCTACAAGTCCGACACCTCACGGACCCGGACGGAGGGCAGCGGCCTGGGCCTGTCCATCACCGCGGAGAACGTCCACCTGCACGGCGGCACCATCACCGCCGCGGACCGGCCGGGCGCGGGCGCCACCTTCACGGTGACGCTGCCGCTGCGCCGCGACTCATGAGCGGGCTCTTCGGCGGGGTGCGCCGCCCGGTGCGCCGGGGTGGGCGGGGGCTCGCGGTGGCGGCCGCGCTCGCCGCCCTCGTCGGGCTCGCCGGGTGCGGGATCCCCACCACGGGGGTGGTGGAGGCGGGGGAGCCGGGGAGCGGGGTCCGCCCCGTGGTCACTTTGTACTTCGTCCGTGCGACGGACGGCACGCTGGCCACCGTCCAGCGCCGGGAGAGCGTGCCGATGGGGGCGGAGGGGGCGCTGGAACTGCTCTTCAAAGGCCCCGATCCGATGGAGGGCAAGCTGCTGGGCCTGATCACGCTGGTGTTCCCGCCGCCCGGCTCCGTCCGCCTGGACCGCACGGAGGACGGCGTCGCCGTCGACCTCGGCCCGGACGTGGGACGGCTCCCCCCGGCCGCCGTCGACCAGATCGTCTGCACGGCGGCCACGGCGGAGTCCGTCCTCTCCCCGGACGCCACCCCCCTCCCCGTCACGGTCACGGCCTCGGGCCGCCCCCAGCACGGCACCCTCCAGGACCTCGCCGCCTGCACGACGGCCAGGACGGCGACCCCGACGGAGGCTTACCGGGCGGGGCAGAATCCCTGATCGTCAGCCGCGCTGATCGTCCTTGCGCGTGAAGAGCGGGATCATCCGGTCGCGCTCCGCCGCCGTGAAGGGCGGGTCCTCCAGCGGGGCCGGGTGGACGGGGCTGAGCACCGTTGCCAGGACGTCCGGGCGCAGGGCGGCGGCCTGCGGGGCGGACAGGCTCATGACGTCGAGGAAGGCCCGGCTCACACCGCGGCGGCGGGTCGCGGTGTGCATCAGCCGGTCGGAATAGCGGGTCATCACCGCGCCGAGCGGCCCCGGGGCGCGGCCCTCCGCCTCCGGGTAGCGCAGGTCCTGCCCCGCGGCCAGCGCCCACGCCGCGTCCGCCGCGCGCGCGGCCCCGCGCTGCACCCGGCGGGCCAGGCCCGGCCCCGGGCGGCGGGCGACCTCGTCGCGCAGCACCACCGCGTGCCGCGCGGCGACCGACATCCCGTGCCCGTAGAGCGGGTTGTACGTCGCGAGCGCGTCGCCCAGCACGACCAGGCCCTCCGGCCACACCCGCATGCGCTCGTAGCGGCGCCGCTGGTTGACGGTGCTGTGCGAGACCGTCACGTCGCTCAGCGGGGTGATCCGGGAGACGAGGTCGGCGATCACCGGATGCCGCAGGGTGCGGGCGAACCCCTCGAACGCGTCCGGGTCGGCGGTCGGCTGCGCGCCGCGCGTACCGGACAGCGTCACGAGCCAGCGCCCGTCCTCGACCGGCAGGATCGTGCCGTTGACGCCGGGCACCCGCTGCCGCGGGTCGGCCTGGAGGTTCACCGCCGGGAAGGACTCCGTGCCGGGCGGTGCCCGGAAGAAGCGGCTGGCGTAGCCGAGGCCCGAGTCGACGACGTCGGTGCGCACCGTGGGCAGGCCCAGCCGGTCGAGCCAGCGCGGCATGGAGGAGCCGCGCCCGCTCGCGTCCACGACGAGGTCGGCCTCCAGCGTCTCGTCGCGCCGCCCGTCCCGTACGAGCACCCCGGTGACGGCGGTCGCGGTGCCGCGCAGGCCCAGGACGGAGCGGCCCGCCAGCGTCCGCACACCGGGCAGCCGGGTAACCCGTTCCCGTACCGCCCAGTCCAGCAGGTCACGCGTCGCCGAGAGGAAGAACTGCTGCTCGGGGAAGCGGGTGAGCCAGCCGCCGGAGGTCAGCACGACGAGGTCGGACGGGACGGCGATACGGCGGCCGCCCGCCGCGAGCAGCGCGTCCGAGGCGCCGGGCACCAGCGTGTCGAGGGCGCGGGCGCCGCCGGACCACAGCAGGTGGGCGTGCCGTGCCTGCGGGACCCCCTGGCGGGGGAGGGGGCCGTGCGGGAGTTCGTACCGCTCGACGACCGTGACGTTCATCGTCTCGGACAGGGCCGCCGCCGCGAGCATGCCCATGAGGCTGCCGCCGATCACCACTGCCCGGCCTGTCCGCCGGCCGACCCCCGCCATGAGCTCTCCTTCGCTACCGCTGCCCGCAACCTGCCCTGCCCCGGGGTTGGCTCAACCCTCCGGGCTGCCCCATTCTGCCGCGCCGGGATCTTCCCCCGGTGGGTGGTCGCGCGCGCGGTGCCCCGCGGCGGGCCGCAGGCCTCCGCAAGGGGGGACTCCCAGTCCCAGGAAGCGGAGGGCTCTGGGTGCGGCGCCCCCGGCGAGGGAGGGTGAGAAAGGTAAGCCCCCACAGCAGTGAAAGGCGGCACGCAGAAATGACGAGCATCCCCGGAGGGACGTTCACGCCCACGCCCGGACTGGTCCTCAGCCGGATGGGATACGGCGCGATGCAGCTCGCGGGGCCCGGCGTGTTCGGGCCGCCGAAGGACCGGCCGGAGGCGGTCCGCGTGCTGCGGACGGCGGTCGAGCTGGGCGTCACCCACATCGACACCAGCGACTTCTACGGCCCGCACGTCACCAACGAGATCATCCGCGAGGCCCTGCACCCGTACCCCGAGGACCTGGTCCTGGTCACGAAGGTCGGTGCGCGGCGCGACGACAAGGGCGCGTGGCTGCCGGCGCTGTCGCCGGAGAGCCTGCGCTCGCAGGTCGAGGACAACCTGCGCAACCTCGGCGTCGAGGCGCTGGACGTGGTGAACCTGCGGGTCGGCGACGTCGAGGGCCCCGCGGAGGGGTCGATCGCCGAGGGCTTCGGTGTTCTCGCCGAGCTGCGCGAGCAGGGCAGGATCCGGCACCTGGGCCTGAGCAACGTCAACGACGCGCAGCTCACCGAGGCGCAGGCCATCGCGCCGGTCGTCACGGTGCAGAACCTCTACAACATCGCCCACCGCGTGGACGACGCCCTGGTGGACCGGGCCGCGCGGGAGAACATCGCCTTCGCCGCGTTCTTCCCGCTCGGCGGTTTCTCCCCGCTCCAGTCGGCGACGCTGGAGGCCGTGGCGGCGCGGGTGGGCGCGACCCCGCAGCAGACCGCGCTGGCCTGGCTGCTCCAGCGCTCCCCGGCGATGGTGCTGATCCCGGGTACGTCCTCGGTGGCGCACCTGCGGGAGAACATCGCGGCGGCGGACCTGGTGCTGCCCGCGGACGCGGTGGCGGAGCTGAACGCGGCCTGACGTACGGTCGTACCGGTGGCGTACGGGCGTCGAACCGGCGTCGTACGGGCGGCCCACCGTCCGCGAACGTTCCGCGAACCGTACGCGTACTGTCCGCGAACGGGGCCGGGGCCCAGGCGCCCCGGCCCCGCGCGGGACCAGCTATACGCGATGTGTATAGTTCCACGCGGTCCGCCCGCGGCGGGCGAATCCACCGTCGACGGGGAGGACTTCCGCATGCGCCTCGCGCATCTCATACGTAGCACCGGCCGCACCCGCAAGCGCGCTCTCGCCGCCCTGCTCGGCACCGCCGCCCTCGGCACCGCCCTGACCGGCTGCAACGGCTACGACGCGACCTACCCCTCCAGCGCCCGCAGCAACACCGGCGCGCACCCCGCGGCCTTCGCCGCCACCTCCGACGGCGGCACCGTCGACTGCCGCAAGGCCAAGTGCGTGGCTCTCACCTTCGACGCGGGCCCCAGCGTGCGGACCCCGCAGATCCTGGCGATCCTCGCGAAGTACCACGTCCACGCCACCTTCTTCACGCTCGGCAAGAACCACGTGATGAAGCACCCGGAGATGGTCAGGGAGATGGCGGCGCAGGGCCACGAGGTCGAGACGCTGACCTGGTCGCACCAGATCCTGACGAAGATCAGCAAGGACGAGGTCCGCAAGGAGATCACCGAGGGGCGGGACGCCGTCGAGAAGGTCATCGGCGTGCGGCCGACGCTGCTGCGCCCGCCGCAGGGCCGTACCAGCTCCACGGTCACCGCGATCGCCAAGGACCTCGGCATGTCGGAGGTGGTGTGGAGCGCGGACGGCGCGGACTACAAGACCACCGACTCCAAGCTCATACAGCAGCGGATCCTGAAGAAGACCAAGCGGGACGGCATCATCCTGCTGCACGATCTGGTCGATCCGACGAACAAGGGCTACAACGGCACGGTCGCGGCCGTCCCCGGCATCATCGCCACGCTCCAGCAGCAGGGCTACACGTTCGTCACCGTCAAGCAGCTGCTCGCGCCGGGGAATCCGCAGCCGGGCAAGGTCTACAAGTGACGTCCCCGCGGCGGGCCGGAAGTTAAAGGTCCAGCTAAGGACCGCCTGCGACGGTTCCCCCGGGGTTCGGTTGGCGTGCACACTACAGCCCGGTGCCGCCATGAGCGGTTACCGAACGGCCAAGTCCGCTCACCGAACCACACGTTGGAGTCGTCATCACCGACATATCCACCCCCCGTGCAGTGCGGGCCGCCGTGATCGCGGCGGCCTCGCTCGCCCTGGCGTCCGGCTCGCTGCTGATCGCCGCCCCGTCGCAGGCCGCCTCCGGCGCCGCCGCGCCGACCGCGAAGACCATCGCCGACAGCCACCCGGCGTGGGCGACCGCGGCCGGTGACACCGGCGCCGTGTCCTCCTCGACCGAGATCACCGGCACCGTCTACCTCGCCGGCCAGGACCCGGCGGGCCTGGCCGCGTACGCCACCGCGGTGTCCGACCCGGCGAACGCCGCCTACGGGCAGTTCCTGACCCCGGCGCAGTACCAGGCGCGGTTCGGCGCCACGGCCGCGCAGGTCAAGGCCGTCACCACGTGGGCGAAGGGCGCCGGTCTCACCGTGCTCGGCAGCACCACGCACGCCGTGACCGTACGCGGCACCAACTCCGCGATCACCAGGGCGTTCGGCACCGGCATCCACACCTACCGGGTGAACGGCGCGCTGCGGCACGCCCCGGCCCGGAACGTCACCGTGCCCGCGTCCGTCGCCTCCGCCGTCCTCGGTGTGACGGGCCTCAGCTCGGCCGGCGACAACGTCGTCCGCCCGGACTACGTGCGCACGAACGACGGCGGCCCGACGACCGCCACCGCCGGGCACGACAAGCCCGCCGACCAGCTGCCGACCACCGCGACATGCTCGGACTTCTGGGGCCAGAAGACGACGACCGCCGGTCCGGCCGGATACGCCAAGGGCGCCGTGCCGTTCGACCAGTGCTCCTTCTACCCCTCCCAGCTGCGCAACGCCTACGGCATCACCGCCTCGGGCCTGACCGGCAAGGGCGCGACGGTCGCCATCGTGGACGCGTACGCCTCCTCGACGATGCTCGCCGACGCCAACCAGTACGCGACCGCGCACGGCGACAAGGCCTTCCGGCCGGGGCAGTACCGCGAGGTCGTCGACCCGTCGCAGTGGGAGGACCAGGACCTGTGCGGCGGCCCCGAGGGCTGGGCGCCCGAGGAGGCCCTGGACGTCGAGATGGCGCACGGCCTCGCGCCGGACGCGAACGTGGTCTACGTGGGCGCCAACTCCTGCAACGACACCGATCTGCTCGGCGCGATCACCACGATCGTGGACGGCCACCTCGCGGACGTGATCTCCAACTCGTGGGGCGAGATCATGCACACCACGGACAACGCCGACGTGTCGGCGTCCGAGATCGCGGCCTACGAGCAGGTCTTCCAGCAGGCGGCGGCCGAGGGCATCGGCGTCGGCTTCTCCGCCGGTGACTGCGGCGACTCCGGCCCGACCGCGGCCGCGACCGGCGCCAACTGCCAGAAGGACACCCCGCGCGCCCAGGCCAACTGGCCCGACTCCGACCCGTGGGTGACCTCGGTCGGCGGCACCGCACTCGGCATCTCCTCGAAGTCCGGCACGTACGGCTTCGAGACGGACATGGGCACTCTGCGCTCCAACCTGTCGGCGGACGGCACCAGCTGGGTGCCCTCGGTGCCCGCGCCCTTCTACTTCGGCGGTGGCGGCGGCACCAGCGAGGACTTCGCCCAGCCCGCCTACCAGCGCGGCGCCGTCCCGTCCGCGCTCGCGCACACCCTGATGACCGGCGAGCACAGCCGCACCGCGCAGCGCGTCACCCCCGACGTGTCGATGAACGGCGACCTGTACACCTCGGTCCTGGTCGGCATCTCCGACGGCGCCGACTACAGCGAGGGCGGCTACGGCGGTACGAGCGTCAGCTCGCCCGAGTTCGCCGCGCTGCAGGCCGACGCGATCCAGGCCCGCCACCACGCGATCGGCTTCGCCAACCCGGTGCTCTACGCGCACCCGAACCTGCTGCGCGACGTCGTCGACGAGAATGCGGCGCACCACGCCAAGACCCCGCTGAGCAGCATCGTCGACTTCGGTGAGGTCAACGGCGCGCTGACCGTCCGGCTCGTCGCCTTCGGCCAGGACACCTCGCTCAACGCCGTCCGCGGCTACGACGACGCGACCGGCCTCGGCACCCCGACGCTGGCCTACCTGCGGTCCTTCGGCCGCCACTGACCGTTCTTTGACGCAGGAGCCGGGTCCCTCGGGGCCCGGCTCCTGCGTTTTCACCCGGCTCAGTCGCGGTAGTGCAGCACGAAACGCAGGGCGTCGCCGCGGATCCGGCGGCGGACGAAGTACAGCGGCCTACCGTCCGGGGCGCAGCTCACCCCTTCGCGGACCAGCAGCGGGTGGCCGGTGGGCACGCCGAGCAGCGGCGCGTCGGTGAGGTCGGCGGCGGTCGCGGAGAAGGCCCGCCAGTCGTACTCCACGGGGTGGCCGAGCACCTGGTGCAGGGCCGCGGCCAGGTTGGCGGTCGCCTCCAGCGCGGGCAGCACCTCGGGGACGAGCTCCGCGCCGAGCCAGTAGCTGCACACCGCGAGCGGCCGGTCGTCCGGGGCGACCAGGGTGTCGATCCGGCCCAGCTCGGCCGCGGGCCGGTCCAGCGCGCGGACGGCCTCGCCGCCCTCGTCGGCGGGGGCGGTCCCGAGGACCCGCTCGACGCGGGCGGCCTGCGGGTCGGGCGGCGGCGCCCCGTCCGGGCCGGGCGGCGCGTCCACGGCCTGGGTGCGCGGGTTGACGTGCACCGAGACCTGCGGGACGCGGGTGCGGACGAAGGTGCCGATGCCGCGCCGGATCTCAATCGTCCCGGCCCGGTCCAGCTCGCCCATCGCCTGCCGCACCGTCAGCCGGTTGACGGCGTAGTGCGCGGCCAGCTCCGGCTCACTGGGCAGGGCCGCGCCCGCACGGAACTCCCCCGCGTCGATCCGGCGCTGGAGCCGCTGCGCGAGCTGGAGGTAGAGGGGGACGGTGCCGTGGCGCTGCAACACCGTACGGATTCTAGAGCGCGAGGGCCGCCCGTACGGTCGCGCACCTGGAGTTCACCTGGGCGTCGGCAGGGCGTACAGCGGGCGGGTCCGGGGCGTCATCCGCGAAATCTAGACGTATAGATGTCACCTCTGACCTCAGGAGATATCGCATGTCCGACCTCAGCCGCCGTCGCGCCCTGGCCACCGGCGTGACCGCCGCCCTCACCCTGGGCGCCCTCGCGGGCGGCACCGCGGCCGCCTCCGCCCACCCGGGGCGCCCGTCGAAGCCCGCGCACAGCGCGAAGCCCGCCGCGCACCACGCGATCCCCTTCACCGCCGCGACCGTCACGCAGCAGGCGAACGGCTCGTTCACCCTCAGCTGGACCTCCGCCCCGGGTGTCGGCCGCGTCTCCGTCTACGCCGGGCGCGACCAGCAGCACATCGCGCGCGTCCACGCCGTCGCGACCGGCCGCGGCACCGCGACCGTCACCGTGCCCTCGCCCGGCACCGCCGACCGCTGGTGGTTCGAGCTGGTCCCGGACCACGGGCAGCCGCTGACGCTCGCCGACCGCTCGCTGCACCTCGCCTCCGCCCCCAACTTCCGCGACGCGGGCGGCTACCGCACGACCGACGGCCAGTGGGTGCGGATGGGCGTCCTCTACCGCTCCGGCGACCTGAGCACCCTCACCGACGCCGACCTCGCGACCCTGCACCGGCTCGGCATCCGCACCGACATCGACCTGCGCACCTCCACCGAGCGCTCCACCGCCCCCGACCGCCTCCCGGCCGGCACCCGCTACGTCGTCGCCGACGTGCTGGGCGACGCGCTGTCCGGCGCGCTGCCGACCACCGAGGACGCGGCCGTGCAGATGATGACCGAGGGCGAGCGCACGATGGTCTCCGGCGACAACGCCAAGAAGGCCTACACCACGCTCGTCGACGCCACGGTGAACCCGCGCGACGCCGCCGTGGTCTACCACTGCACCGCGGGCAAGGACCGCACCGGCTGGGCCAGCGCCACGCTGCTGACCGCGCTCGGCGTGCCGCGCGCGACCGTCATGCAGGACTACCTGGCCAGCAACACCTACCGGGCCGCCGAGAACGCCGCCGCCCTCGCGCAGCTCCCCGAGGCGATGCGCCCGGCGTACAAGGCGCTGCTCGACGTCCGCCCGGAGTACCTGAACGCCGGCTTCGGCGAGGTCGCGCAGAAGTACGGCTCCTTCGACCGCTACCTCGACAAGGCGCTCGGCTTCGACAGCCGCGACGTGCGCGACCTGCGGCGGCAGCTGCTGGTCGGCTGAATCCGCCCGGGCACGGGGGTGTTCAGGGTCGGGCGGCGTGGGGGATGCGCTGCTCGACCCAGATGATCTTCCCGTCCTTGGTGTAGCGGGTGCCCCACCGCTCGGCCAGCTGCGCCACAAGGAACAGCCCGCGCCCGCCCTCGTCGGTGGTCGCGGCGTACCGCAGGTGCGGGCTGGTGCTGCTGGCGTCGGCGACCTCGCAGATGAGGGTGCGGTCCAGCAGCAGCCGTACGTCGATGGGCCCGCCGGCGTAGCGGATCGCGTTGGTGATCAGCTCGCTGAGCACCAGCTCGGTGGTGAACGCCAGGTCCTCCAGGCCCCACGCGGCCAGCCGGTCGGTCGCCGCGTTGCGCACGGCGGCCACCGCGGACGGGTCGGAGGGCACGTCCCAGCGGGCGATACGGCTCGCGGGCAGCGCGCGCGTCCCGGCGACGAGCAGCGCGATGTCGTCGGTGGGCGCGGCGGGCAGCAGCGCGCGCACGACCGCGTCGCACGTCTCGTCGGCCGTACGCTCCGGGTGCCCGGCGAGCGCGGCGCGCAGCGCGTCCAGGCCGACGTCGATGTCGCGGCTGCGGTCCTCGACCAGCCCGTCGGTGTAGAGGACCAGCCGGCTGCCCTCGTCCAGGCGGAACTCGGCGGCCTCGAAGGGCAGTCCGCCCAGGCCCAGCGGCGGACCCGCGGGCACGTCCAGCAGCTCGACCGTGCCGTCCGGGCCGACCAGCGCGGGCGGCAGATGACCGGCCCTGGCCATCTCGCACATACGCGTCACCGGGTCGTACACCGCGTACAGGCAGGTCGCGCCGGTGATGGGGGCCGCGCCGCCGGGCTGCCCCGGCCTGTCGTCGGTCTCGTCCTTGTCGATCCGGCCGACCAGGTCGTCCAGGTGGGCCAATAGGTCGTCCGGGGGCAGGTCGAGCATCGAGAAGTTGAAGACCGCCGTCCGCAGCCGGCCCATCGTGGCCGCCGCGTGCATGCCGTGCCCGACGATGTCGCCGACGACCAGCGCGACGCGCGCGCCGGGCAGCGGGATGACGTCGAACCAGTCGCCGCCCACGCTCGCCTGCGCGGGCAGGTAGCGGTAGGCGACGTCCAGTGCGTTCTGGTCGGGCAGGCCGTGCGGCAGCAGGCTCTGCTGGAGGTCGGCGGCCATCGTGGTGTTGCCGGTGATGGCCGAGTCGATCTGCTCCTGGGTGCTGTACCTGGTGTCGAACAGGCCCGTGTTGCGGCCGACCCGCAGCACCGCCACCCGGTCGGCGACCGCCCGCACCTCGTCCAGTTCCGGGCTCACCAGCAGCACCCCGAGGTGCTGCTCGCGCAGCCGCTGGACCAGCTCCAGCACCCGGGCGGCCTGCCGGGAGCCGAGCGCGGCCGTCGGCTCGTCGAGGACGATCAGCCGCGGCTCGCCGATGAGCGCCCGCGCGATGGCGACCGCCTGCCGCTGCGCACCGGACAGCGACGCGACAGGCGTGCGCAGGCTCTCGATCCGCACCGACAGGCTGTCCAGCAGGGCGCGGGCGCGCTTTTCCATCCGGATCTCGCTGAGCATCCCGAAGGTGCGCAACTCCCGGCCGAGGAAGAGGTTCTGGACGGTGTCGAGGTTGTCGCACAGCGCCAGGTCCTGGTGGATCGTGGCTATGCCCAGGTCCAGCGCGTCCTGCGGGCGGCGCAGCTCGACGGGCCGGCCGCGCCACTCCACCACGCCCTCGTCCGGCGGCGTCACCCCGGAAAGAACCTTCACCAGCGCGGACTTGCCCGCGCCGTTGCTGCCGACCAGGCCGACGACCTCGCCCTCCCGGACCGTCAGGCCGACCTCGCGGAGCGCCTGCACCGCGCCGAACCGCTTGGAGACTCCGCGCACGGCCAGCAGCGGGCTGTCGCTCACGCACACCACCTCCTGCCCCGGGGCACCCGGCCTCCCGGTCTCCCGCCCCCGGCGCACCGCCGGGTCGGGCCCCCGCGTACCGAAGTCTGCCCCCAGGAACGGGGAAGCGCACCAAGGCCGTACAACGACCGCGCAACGGGCCGGCAACAACCGGCACGCGGACCTCGTACGGCCCGGTGGGAACGCCCCGGTGCGGACCCGCGCGCACGGCAGCGGCCGCGGGCGCCCGGGAGGGCGGGCCCGCGGCCGCTGACGTGGTCAGGCAGTCCTGCGGCGGATGCTCAGGCCGTGGGGCGCTGGTGGTCGTGCACCGGGGGCTGGCCCATGGCCGGCTGCGGCTGCACGCCGCCCGCCTGGAGCTGCTCGGCCTGCTCCTTGGAGATCTCCTGGGCGACACCGCAGAAGGTGCACTGCGTCATGTATTTGGTGTTCAGCGGAAAAAGCGGCACGAAGAAGAGCGTGAACTTCGTGACGCGCTTCTTGAGCGAGTGCGCCGCCGGATTTCCGCAGCGCCCGCAGACCAGCGTGAGCATGGCCAGCGCATAGAGATAGGTCCGCGTACCGAATATGATCATGAGTCCCCCCACACAACGGGATTGCCTGTCTCAGCAGAGTGTGCCGTACGAAGCCGACACCACGATATGCGGGGGCGCCATCCCCTTTCCGTCCTTTTCCCGGCCGACCCTCCGGGCCGCCCGGCTCATTCCGTCCTGAGGCTCGTCGCGGTCGAGGTGCGGGCGGCCCAGCCCGCGGGCAGCAGCGCGCCCACGGCGGCGATCACCAGTCCCGCGAGGGCGAGCAGCGTGACGACGCCCGGGTGGAAGACGGCGATGTCGGCGTGCGGGATACGGGTGCCGGCCGCCGAGCCCATCGACGGGACGATCACCCCGTGCAGCGCGATCCCGGCCGGGACACCGACCACCCCGGCGAGCAGCCCGAGACCGGCGACCGACGTCACGACCATCGCGATCGTCTGCCGCGGCGACATGCCCAGGGCCTTCATCACCCCGATGTCGTGGACGCGTTCGCGGGTGTCCAGCACCACGGTGTTGAGCACGCCGAGCCCCGCGACCAGGACCAGCATCAGGGTGAGGGTGGCGATGAGGGTGTCCATCGCGACGATGGTGGCGCTGGTGCCGCTGCTCGACGGGATCGCCTCGACGCCGAGCGGGGAGAGTGCCGTGTCGAGGGCCGACACATAGGCGCCGATATCGGTCCCCTGGGCGAGTTTCACGTGAAACATCTCCGGCCGCGCCTCGACGCCGATCGCCGTGAGCGTCCGGTAGTCGGTCGAGAACCGCAGGGCGTCGTCCACGATCAGCGCCTCGCCGACGATCGTCACCCGCGTGCTGCGCCCGTCGCCTTCGAGCGTGACCGTCCCGCCGACCTGCGTCCCGGTGGCCTCCAGGAAGCGGTGCCCCACCACGATCTGACCGGGGCCGGTGAACCAGTGGCCGGAGACCATCTGCAAGCCCGCCCAGGACGCGTCGCCCTGGTAGGCGTCCGCCCGCGCCGCCCCCGGCACGCCGGCGACACCCACCTGCGCCTCGCTGGTGCCGACATACCCCGCGGTGCCCTGCTGCGCGCTGATCGCGCTCACGAGCCTGCCGCGGTCCACCGCCTCGGGGCGGGCCACCGGCGCGGGCGGCGCACCGCCGTCGGCGGCGACCGGCGGCGGCGCGTCCGTCGGCGGCGGGTACACGGGAACGGTGACCTGGCCGGGGGTGTCACGGTTGAGGCCGTCCTGGATCGCCGAGAGCGACGACCCCAGCCCGAACGCGAACGTCACACCGACCGCGCCGAACGCGACCGCCACCCAGATCGTCGCCGAGCGCCCCGGCCGCGCGAACGGCCCGGCCAGCCCCATCGTCACCGCCCGCGGCAGCGGCAGCCGGGAGGCGACCCGCGCGGCCAGCCGCCCCCGCCCGACCCGCGGCGTACGGCCGATCGCGAGCGCCTCGACCGTACGCAGCCGGGCCGCCCGCAGCGCCGGCGCCAGCGCGCTCGCCACCACCAGCGCGAGCACCCCGGCGGGCACCACGAGGTCCAGCCACCACGCCACCGCCAGCGACCCCGCGCCGTACGCGTCCGAGGCCTGCTCGAGCAGCGGCAGCGACGCCAGGTTGCCGAGCAGCACGCCCAGCGCGGTGCCCACCGAGGCCGGGATCAGCGCCTGCCCGATGTACGCGCGCCCCACCTGGCCGGGCGTCAGCCCGAGCGACTTGAGCACCCCGATCCGCCGGGTGCCCGCGCTCACCGCGCCGCTCACCACGATGCCGATGATCAGCACCGACATCACCAGCCCCAGCACACCGAAGGCGACGATGAAGGGCACGAACGTCGCGCTGTGCTCGTCGGCGACATGCTTGGTCGTCAGATACGACAGCCCCGCCGTGAGCGCCCCCTTCGGCGCCGCCGCGGCCACCGCCGCCTTCCCCGCCGCGACCTGCCCGCTCGTCCCGGCGTGCGCGAAGCGGTAGAGCATCTCGTACGACGGGGTGCTGCCCGGCCCGGCGAACGCGGCGAGCTGCGCGGGCGCCACCCAGGCGTCCGCGGTCTTGCTGACCGAACGCGCGAGGCCGACGATCGTCAGCTTCGGCGCCCCGGGCAGGCTCGTGAACTGCGCGGTCGCACCCGGCTGGAAGAGGTTCGGGCCGTCGTCCTGCGCCGCGAGCACGATCTGACCGGGGCCGGTCAGCCAGTGGCCCTTGAGCATCGTGAGCGCGTCCACCGGGCCGCCCCGGTCGGCCCGGCCCGCGATCGTCAGCGGCGCCGACTGCGAGGTGATCGTCCCGCCGCCGCTCGCAGTGACCCGCGGGGACGCGGTGACCACGGCGAACGGCCCGGCCGCGGCCGTGACCCCGGTGGCGTGCGCGGTCGCGGCGACCTGCGCCCCGGTCGCCCTGGCGCCGTCGAAGCGCGCCGTCAGATGGGCGCCGCGCTGCTGCGCGAAGGCATGGTCGAAGGGCGCCCGCGAGGCGACCACGAGCCCCGCGGCCATGATCGACGCCGTGACGGCCAGCATCGTGGTCAGCGTCATCACGACCGTCTGGACGCGGCGCCGCCCGACCCCGGCCCGCACCACCTTGCCGAGCACGCTCATCGCGCCACCGCCGCGGTGCCGTTCGCGGGGCCGCGGCCGCTGACGTCCCGCACGATCCGGCCGTCGACCAGCTCGATCGTGCGGGTCGCGCACGCCTCGGCGAGCGCGAGGTCATGGGTGACCAGCAGGATCGTCTGGCCGTCCGCGTTCAGCTCGGTGAGCAGCGCGCGCACCTCCGCGCCGGACGCGGTGTCCAGCGCGCCGGTCGGCTCGTCGGCGAGCAGCAGCGCCGGACGGTTCATCAGCGCCCGCGCCACCGCGACCCGCTGCCGCTCGCCGCCGGACAGCCGCCCGGGGTAGGCGCGCGAGTGCCGGGCGATGCCGAGGTAGTCCAGCAGCTCCGCCGCCCGGGCCCGGGCCTGCGCCCGGCCCGCGCCGACGAGCTGCGAGGGCAGCAGCACGTTGTCCAGCACCGTCAGGTCGTCGAGCAGGTTGAAGAACTGGAAGACCATGCCGATGCGTTCGCGCCGGTAGCGCGCGGACCCGGTCTCGCTCAGCGTGTCGACCCGGACGCCGTCGACCGTGACGCTGCCCTCGGTCGGCCGGTCCAGGCCCGCGACCATGTTCAGCAGCGTCGACTTGCCGCTCCCCGAAGGCCCCAGGACCGCGAGCGCCTCACCGGCGCGGACGGTCAGATCGAGCCGGTCCAGGGCCGCGGGGCCGTCGTCGTAACTCTTGCGCACCTCGCGGATGTCGATGAGGGGTGCACTGCTCATCCGGGTCCTCCCCCGAGCTGTTCGGTCAGTGCCCAAGACGCTAGGAGCGGGGCCCGCGGCAGCGCGTCGGCCGCCGTGTGGAAGGCGGCTACCGCGGTGGTCGGACCCCGTTCGGCGTCATCCCGGGGGTGTACGCGGCCGGTCGTACAACGGGGTGCGGGACGCGACGGAGGGGGGATGTGGGGAGCGGTGGGGGCCCGGCACACTGAACACGTGAGCACGTCGGAGCCGGTGAGGCCGGTCAGCAGGACGCCGCAGGGCGTCGCCGCCGGGGCAGCCCGCGTCAGGGCCGCCCTGGCCGAGCTGCTGGGCCCGGGGCCGACCGCCCGCCGGGCGCCGCCGCAGCCGCTGTCGCGCTGGGCCTGGACGGCTGACGTGATCGCCGCCGTCGTGCTGGCCGCCGCCACCGCGTACGCCACGGCCAACGGCGCGACGGGCGACGGCCCCATCCGCTCCGGCGCACAGTTCTCCCCCGCACCCCCGGGCGTGCCCCCCGTGCCCGTCCCGCCGCCGCCCCCCGGCAAGCGTCTGCTGCTGGTGGATCCGCACACGCTCTTCCACAGCGCGCCGGAGCCCGCGCTGTGGCTGATCGTCCTGGGGGCGCTCACCGCACTGCCGCTCGCGGTACGCCGCCGGTGGCCGCTGAGCGCCTTCACCGCGGTGCTCTGCTCCTCGCTGCTCTTCCACGCGCTGACCGCGCACTCCTGGGCGGTCAACGGGGTGGAGGATCCGGCGACCTTCTTCACCTTCGTCTCGACGGTGCTCGCCGCCTACGCCGCCGCCCTGCACAGCCCTTACCGGCGGCGCGCGATCGGCGCGCTGCTCACCGGCGGCGTCGTGCTGCTGATAGCCCGGCAGCAGGCCCTGCCGTCCGTCTCACCGAGCTTCCTGCCCTTCATGCTGCTGCTGCCGCTCGGCCTCGCCGCCAACACCGTGCACATCTGGCGCCAGCGGATGCGCACCATGCAGACCGAGCAGGCCGCCGCCACCCAGCTCGCCGTCGAGCACGAAAGGGCCAGGATCGCCCGCGAGCTGCACGACGTCGTGACGCACAACGTCAGCATGATGACCGTGCAGGCCGGAGCCGCCCGCACGGTGCTGGACAAGGAGCCCGAGATGGCCCGCGAGGCGCTGCTCGCCGTCGAGGCCGCCGGTCGCGCCGCGATGGCCGAACTGCGGCACGTCATGGGCCTGCTGTCGATGACGACCACCGCGCCGGACACCCCCGGCGCAGGCGGACCCGGCACCGTGCCCGAGGCGGAGCTGGCCCCGCAGCCCGGACTCGGACAGGTCGGGGCGCTCGCCGACCGGGTGCGCGGCACGGGCGTGGCGGTCGCTTTCACCGTGACCGGCACCCCCGTCCCGCTGCCCGCGGGCGTGGACCTGGCGGCCTACCGGGTGGCGCAGGAGGCGCTCACCAACACCGTCAAGCACGCGTCGGGCGCGAGCGTCACCGTGAGCATCGCCTACCGCCCCGGCGAGGTGCAGGTCGAGGTGGCCGACACCGGCGGCGCCCCCTCCCCGGCCGCCTCCACCGGCAACGGCCGGGGACTGCTGGGCCTGCGCGAACGCCTCGCCGTCTACGGTGGGACCCTCGACGCCGGACGCCGCATATCCGGCGGCTACCGGGTCCGGGCCGTCATCCCGGTGGGGGACGCGTGAACGCAGCAGCGGAAGGGCCCCTGCGGGTCGTCATCGCCGACGACCAGGGCCTGGTGCGCACCGGCTTCCGGATGATCCTCACCGCCGCCGGCATCGAGGTCGTCGCCGAGGCCGCCGACGGCGAGGAGGCGGTGGCGGCGGTGCGCCGCACCCGCCCGGACATCGTCCTCATGGACATCCGCATGCCCGGACTCGACGGCCTGGAGGCCACCCGCCGCATCCTCAGCGGCGCCCCCGACGACCCCCAGGTCCTGATCCTCACGACCTTCGACCTGGACCGCTACGTCTACGCCGCTCTCGCCGCCGGGGCCAGCGGCTTCCTGCTCAAGGACGTCACCCCCGAGTACCTGGTCGCCGCCGTGCGCCTCGTCCGCTCCGGCGACGCCCTCCTCGCCCCCGCCATCACCCGCCGCCTCGTCGAACGCTTCGCCGCGAACCCCGGCGGGGCCTCCCCCGTCCACCGCGACCTCGCGGCGCTGACCCCGCGCGAATCCGAGGTCCTCCGCCACCTCGCGGGCGGCCTCAGCAACGCGGAACTGGCCGCGGGCCTGGGCGTGAGCGAGGCGACGGTCAAGACCCACGTGACCCGCATCCTCTCCAAACTCGGCCTGCGCGACCGCGCCCAGGCGGTGGTGGCCGCCTACGAGTCCGGCCTCGTCACCCCGGGCTCGGCCCGGCCCCGGTGAGGCGCCCCGCGCTCAGGAGGCAGCCGCCTCCAGGGCCTGGAACTGCTCGTCGGTGAGCTGGATGCCCGCCGCCGCGGTGTTCTCCTCCAGGTGCGCGACCGACGAGGTGCCCGGGATCGGGAGCATGGCGGGGGAGCGGCGCAGCAGCCAGGCGAGGGCCAGCTGCGAGGGGGCCGCGTCGTGCTCGATCGCGATGCGGGTCAGCGGGCTGTCGGTGCCCGCGAGGGCGCCCGTCGCCAGCGGGAACCACGGGATGAAGCCCAGACCGCGGGCCTCGCAGTGGTCCAGGACGTCCTCGGAGGCGCGGTCGGCCAGGTTGAAACGGTTCTGCACGGACACGATCGTCGCCGTGCGGCTCGCTTCCTCGATCTCCGCGACCGTCACCTCACTCAGCCCGATGTGCCGGATCTTGCCCTCCGACTGGAGCGCCGCCAGCTCCCCGACCTGCTCGGCGACCGGCAGCTTCGGGTCGATGCGGTGCAGCTGGAGCAGGTCGATGCGCTCGACCCCGAGGTGCCGCAGGCTCAGCTCGACCTGCTGCCGCAGGTACTCCGGCCGCCCCACCGGCACCCACACCCCGGGCGCGGGTCGGGTGAAGCCCGCCTTCGTCGCGATGACCAGGTCGTCCGCGTAAGGGTGCAGGGCCTTGCGCAGCAGCAGGTCCGCGGTGAAGGGCCCGTACGCGTCCGCGGTGTCGATGAAGTTGACGCCCAGCTCCGCGGTGCGCCGCAGGACCCGCACCGCCTCGTCCGGATCCGCGGGGTCCCCCCACACTCCCGGCCCGGTCAGCTGCATCGTCCCGTACCCCAGACGGGTGACGGGCAGATCCCCGCCCAGCAGAAAACTCCCGGACGCCAGGGCCACTGGCGTGGTGGGCTCAGACATTGACGTTCTCCCTTCGCTGACCTGACCTGACCTTATGCCTCCCCTCTGCGGGGCACCCCTTTTGCCGGGGGCACCCCCGCCCGCCGGGCACCCCGGGGGCGCGGGGCGCTGCCCTCCGCGCCGCCGGGCACCCCGGGGGCGCGGGGCGCTGCCCTCCGCAGAGGAGACGTCACCTCCGGGTCGCCCCGCGGACGCCCCCGCGTCGTACGCGGGCACGAGAGTGACGGCCGTGGGAAAGGGTTGGCGGGCCGCCGCCGCACTCGTACCGGGGGCCGCCCTCGGCGGCTGGGCCCTCGCGCACCGCGCGCTGCTCGCCACCGGGTGGCGGGACCTCGTCGCGGCGGACCGGACCTGGCTGTGCGCGGCACTCGCGGCGACCGCGCTCGGCTGGGTCGCCGTCGCACTCGCGCGACAGGGCACCGTGCTGGAGCCGCTGCCCGCGGGGCGCCTGCTCGCGACACAGTTCGCCGCGCAGGCCGCCAACCAGCTCACCCCCGCGGGCATCGGCGCCGGAGCGGTGAACCTGCGCTTCCTGCGCGGCTGCGGCCTGCCCCTGGGCCGTACCTCCGCCGCGCTCGCGCTGTACTCGCTCGCGGAATCCGTCGCCCGGGTGACGCTGCTCGCGACGCTGCTGCTGGCCTTCCCGCACGCGCTGCGGGTGCACGGGCTGGTGCCGACGGGCGGCACGGTCCTGGTGGTCGTCGCGGCGACCGCGGCCGCCGCCGTGCTCACCGTGGCCACCGCGGTGGCCGTACGCCCGCTGCGGCGGCTGCTGCGCGGCTTCCTGGCCACCGCGCTGGCGGACGCGCGCTCGCTGCATCTGCGGCCCACGCGGGCGCTCGCGCTGTGGGGCGGGTCGCTGGCCTTTCCGGCGCTCCAGGCGGCCGCGCTGGTCGCGGTGGCGCACGCCCTCGCGCTGCCCGTACCGGCCGCGCACGTGGCCATCGCGTACCTGGCCGCGACATGCCTGGCGGCGGGTGTGCCGACGCCCGGCGGCATGGGCTCGGTGGACGCGGCGCTCGGCGTCGCGCTGGTGGCCGCGGGGGCGCCCGCCGCGACGGCGACCTCGGCGGTGCTGGGCTACCGGATCATCACCGCGTGGCTCCCGGCGCTGCCCGCGGCGGTGATGCTGGGCGCGCTGGTGCGGCGCAAGGTCGTATAAAAGCGTACGGCGCCCGCGTGCGCGTCCCCCATAAGCGTGCCCGGCTGTTGACAGCACAGGTTTATCGGCAATACTGCCCGCCGTGGAGCAGCGCACAGGTTCGATCACACCGGCGATACACCCCGCAGGGACCGATCCGGCATTCGTGCCAGGTCTCCTGCCCCCGCGTTCCGACGCGGCCGAGGAGTCGGCCCCGGAAGCGGCCGACACGGATGCGCCGGAGGGCGCCACGGCGCCGGCGGCGGAGGACGCCTCCGCGGGCGCCGCGTCCGCCGTGCCCGAGGAGCGGTCCGAGGCGGAGGCGGCCGAGGAACCGGCCGCGGCCGAGGACGCCGACGACGCGGAGACGGACGAGGAACCGGACCGCGGCGAGCCGCTGTTCGAGGTCTCGGACCGCCGCGCCACGATCCTCGCCGACAAGGTGGGCATCGTCTTCCGCCTCGACGAGGAGGAGGCGGACTTCACCTGGGACGAGATCGGCGCCGTCGAGATCGACACGCCGCGTTTCGGCAAGCGGTTCAAGGTGACCGTCTACACCGGCCCGCGCCGGTGGTTCGAGGCGCACGTCGAGGCCAAGTCCCGCGGCCTGCTCAAGACCTGGACGGCCGAGCTGGACGCCGTCCTCGACGAGCACTTCGAGGACCCGGACGCCAAGGCCGAGGCTGAGGCTGAGGTCGAGACGGCCGAGGAGCCCGAGGCGACGGAGACCGGGACCGAGACCGCGGACACGGACACCACGGCGGAGACGGAGACGGAGACGGCGGAAGCCGACACCGACCCCGAAGCCGAGGCCGAGGCGACCGCTGACGCCGAGCCCGAGACCGCGGACGAGACCCCCGCCTCCGGCCTCACGGCCGACAAGCCCCTCAAGCCCGCCAAGCCCGCCACGTCGGCCAAGCCCCGCGGCAAGCGCACCGCATGAACCACCGCCGTCCGGCAAGCCCGTACGGCGTCAAGATCCCTCCCGCACGCGTTAAGAACGCGTATGGAAACCCCGCGCGGCTCCCCACGAGCCGCGCGGGCACCGCACTCTGACCGAGGCTTCCGTACGCGCCGCGGCCCCACCGGCCCGCGGCGCGCGCGGTGGCGCGCACGGTCGACGGCGACCAGACTGCGTAAATGACCAGGTCATCCCACCGATGGCCCGCCTCACCACGCCCTGTCGCCCCACGACGGCGCTGCACCTCTAGGAGCCCGGTCACCATGTCCACCACCGTCGGGGCGAAGGATCAGGACGCGCACCCGCATCGGACACGTCTGCGCGCCTGGATGCTCGAAGGCCTGTCCGACATGGCCAAGGACGAGCCCGCGGGCCGGAAGGCCGCCCCCGCCCCGGAGGAGAAGCCGCAGGCGCACGGCCAGCCCTGGTGGCGGGTCATGTGCCTGACCGGCGTGGACTACTTCTCCACCCTCGGCTACCAGCCGGGTATCGCCGCGCTCGCGGCCGGTCTGCTCTCCCCCGTCGCGACCGTCGTCCTGGTGATCGTGACGCTCGCGGGCGCGCTGCCCGTCTACCGCAGGGTGGCGGAGGAGAGCCCGCACGGCGCGGGCTCGATCGCGATGCTGGAGCGGCTGCTGTCGTTCTGGAAGGGCAAGCTCTTCGTGCTCGCCCTGCTGGGCTTCGCGGCGACGGACTTCCTGATCACGATCACGCTCTCGGCGGCCGACGCCTCCACCCACCTGGTGGAGAATCCGCACTTCTCGTCGGCGCTGCACAGCCACCAGATGCTCATCACGCTCGTGCTGGTGGCGCTGCTGGGCGCGGTCTTCCTCAAGGGCTTCCTGGAGGCGGTGAGCGTCGCGGTCGTGCTCGTCGGGGTCTATCTGGCGCTGAACGTCGTCGTGGTGGTGAACGGCCTGTGGCACGTGGTGACGGCCGGGCACCTGGTCACGGACTGGACGAGCGGGCTGACGGCCGAGCGCGGCAACGTCTTCGTCATGATCGGCGTCTCGCTGCTGATCTTCCCCAAGCTGGCGCTGGGCCTGTCCGGTTTCGAGACGGGCGTGGCGGTCATGCCGCATGTGAAGGGCGACCCGGACGACACCGAGGACCGGCCCGCCGGGCGGATCCGGGACACCAAGAAGCTGCTGACGACGGCGGCGCTCATCATGAGCGCGTTCCTGATCGCGACGAGCTTCATCACCACCGTCCTGATCCCGAAGGACGACTTCAAGACGGGCGGTCCGGCGAACGGCCGCGCGCTGGCGTACCTCGCGCACGAGAACCTGGGCTCGGGCTTCGGCACGGTCTACGACTTCTCGACGATCGCGATCCTGTGGTTCGCGGGCGCCTCCGCGATGGCGGGCCTGCTCAACCTGATGCCGCGTTTCCTGCCCCGCTACGGCATGGCGCCGCACTGGGCGCGCGCGGTGCGGCCGATGGTGCTGGTCTTCACGCTCGTCGCCTTCCTGGTCACGTGGATCTTCGACGCGAACGTCGACAAGCAGGGCGGCGCGTACGCGACCGGTGTGCTGGTGCTCATCAGCTCCGCGGCGATCGCCGTGACGATCGCGGCCCGGCGGGCGGGGCAGCGGCGCTGGACGGTGATCTTCGGGGTCATCGCGGTGGTCTTCCTCTACACGACGGTCGTCAACGTCACCGAGCGGCCCGACGGTGTGAAGATCGGTGCGTGCTTCATCGCCGGGATCATCCTGGTGTCGATCCTGTCCCGGCTCGCGCGGGCCTTCGAGCTGCGCGTCACGAGCGTGGAGCTGGATCCGCTCGCCGAGCGCTTCGTGCGCGACATCGCGACCCGCAAGGTGCGCTTCGTCGCGAACGAGCCGGGGCTGCGGGACGCCACCGAATACCGCGAGAAGCTCCAGCAGATCCGGCTGGACAACGACATCCCCGCCGAGGACGACCTGGTGCTGGTGGAGGTGACGGTGCCGGACGCGTCGGAGTTCGAGTCGGCGCTGAGCGTGCACGGGCAGGTGCTGCACGGGCGCTACCGGGTGCTGTCGATGGAGAGCGCGTCGGTGGCGAACGCGCTGGCCGCGCTGCTGCTGCACGTACGGGACGTCACCGGCTGCAAGCCGCACATCTACTTCGAGTGGACCGAGGGCAGCCCCTTCGCGAACTTCCTGCGCTTCTTCCTCTTCGGCCACGGCGAGGTCGCGCCCGTCACCCGCGAGGTGCTGCGCGAGGCCGAGCCGGACCGCTCCAGGCGGCCCCGCGTCCACGTCGGGTAGGCCCGCGCCACGTCCCGCGCGTCCGCGGCCGCCACCAGGTCCCGTACGGCGCCCGCGTCGGCGGCGGGCAGCAGGCCCGCGGTGTGCGAGCGGCGCACCCCCGTGTCGAGGGCGTGGCGCAGCAGCGGGCATTCGGCCAGCAGGAAGGTGTCCAGCTCGGCGCGCCGCCCGGCGGTGTCCCGCAGCAGCACCCGTTGTGCGGTGTGCCCTTCGACGCGGGCGGCGGCCAGCCGGTCCAGCCGCACCCGGTGCGACCGCAGCAGGGTGCGGACGGTCAGCTCGCCGCCGTCCGCGGTGATCCGCGGCGGGGCCAGCACGGCGAACAGGACGGCCGCGGCCGCCGCCCACAGCAGCGCCGCGGGCCAGGTGAGCCCGCCGGTGACGGCGCCGAGGACGAGGGCGGCGGCGAGCATGCCGCCGGAGAGGGCGGCCGCGAGCCGCAGCCGGGCGGGCCGGTCGCGGTCGAGGCCGCGCACCGGTCCCGCGCCGCGCCCGGGGGAGGAGGGGCGGCGGACCGTCGGGGGAAGGTATCCGCGCTGCACCCCTCCGACGCTAGGCACCGCGCGGCGCGCCCGGACCCCCGTTGACACCCCCCTGACGGCGCCCGAGCCCGTCCTGACGCTTCCCTTACGGCCCCCGGAACCGCTCAGCTCCAGCCGTACAGCTCCTTGAGCCGGTTCACCACGAGGTTGAAGCGGCCGCGGTCCAGGGCGCAGGCCTCGCGGCGCATGCCCTGTTCGTGCAGGCGCAGGACGCGGTCGACGTCGATCCAGGAGTCGCGGCCCTCACGGTCCCAGGGGCCGGCGCCTATCGCGATCCACTCGCGGTCGTGGTCGTGGCGCTTGCTGGAGAGCCGCACGGCGAGCAGCGTGCCGGCCGCCTCGCGGGCGACGACGAGGACGGGCCGGTCCTTGCCGCGGCCGTCGTTCTCCTCGTAGGGCACCCAGGTCCAGACGATCTCGCCCGGGTCGGGGTCGCCGTCGTGGACCGGGGCGTATTCGGTACGCACCCGGCCCACGTCCTTGGGATCCGCCTGCGTGGTGCGGTAGGGGCCACTGGCCCCGGGGAATTCGGCGTGGCTGTCGCTGTCGGTGAAGGTCGTCACCCGGATGACCGTATCGGCCGCCCCCGGGCCGCGTCACGGCCCTGCCGTCAGGCGCTCACCAGCGGTCGTGCACCTGGGCGCGGATGCGCCGGTCGTACAGGTCGCGCACGCCGTCCAGCACCGGCTGCGGCAGCGCGGGCAGTTCGGCCGCGGCGGCGTTCGCGCGGGCCTGCTCGACGTTGCGGGCGCCGGGGATGACGGAGGTGACGCCCGGCTGCTGGACGATCCAGCGCAGCGCGGTCTGCGCGGGGGTCGCGCCCTCGGGGGCGAGCGCGGCGAACTCGACGGCGGCCTCCAGGCCGGTCTCGTAGTCGACGCCGGAGAAGGTCTCGCCCTGGTCGAAGGCCTCGCCGTGCCGGTTGTAGGCGCGGTGGTCGTTCTCGGCGAAGACCGTCTCGCGGGTGTACTTGCCGCTGAGCAGGCCGGAGGCGAGCGGGACGCGCGCGATGATGCCGACGCCGGCGGCCTGCGCGGCGGGCAGCACCTTCTCCAGCGGCTTGAGCCGGAAGGGGTTGAAGATGATCTGCACGCTGGCCACGCCCGGCCGGGCGATCGCGGCGAGCGCCTCGTCGCACGTCTCGACGCTGACCGCGTACGCGGCGATGCGCTGCTCCTCGACGAGCGTGTCGAGCGCGTCGTAGAGGGCGTCGGAGGTGTAGACGGCGGTGGGCGGGCAGTGCAGCTGCACCAGGTCGAGGGTGTCGACGCCGAGGTTGGCGCGTGAGCGGTCGTTCCAGGCGCGGAAGTTGGCGAGGCTGTAGTTCTCCGGGAGCTGCTCGGCGCGGCGGCCCATCTTCGTGGCGACGAAGATCCCGGCGTCGGGGCGCTCCTTGAGGTAGCGGCCGATGAGCTGCTCGCTGCGGCCGTCGCCGTAGACGTCGGCGGTGTCGAAGAAGGTCACGCCGGACTCGACGGCGGCGTCCAGCACCGCGAGGGCGTCGGCCTCCTTGACGTCGCCCCAGTCGGAGCCGAGCTGCCACGTCCCGAGGCCGACGACGGAGACGGGTCGGCCGGTCCTGCCCAGTACACGCTGTTCCATGCCAGCGATGCTACGTCGCCGCCCGCGCCGGAGCCCCCGGCCCCGCCCGTTCGGCGAGCGGGCGGGACCGGGGGCGTGCTCCTCAGCGTCCGAGCGTCTCCAGCGCCCTGTTCAGGTCCAGGACGTTGACGCGCGGCTCGCCGAGGAAGCCCAGGTCGCGGCCGTGCACATGGGCGGCGACCAGGTCGTGGACCGCCGTGGGGGCGAGGCCGCGGGCCTTGGCGACCCGGTCGGCCTGCTCGTAGGCGTAGGCGGGCGAGATGTCCGGGTCGAGGCCGGAGCCGGAGGCGGTCAGGGCGTCGGCGGGGACGTCCTTGGGATCGACCCCGTCGAAGGCGGCGACGTCCTTGCGGCGCTGCTCGATCGCCTTGACCAGGTCGGGGTCGTTCGGCCCGAGGTTGGACGCGCCGGAGGCCAGCGGGTCGTAGGAGCCCGCCGAGGGGCGCGGCTGGAAGAACTTCGGGTCGGGGCGGGCGGCCTCGTTGGGGTCGTCGGGGTTCTTCTTCGGCAGGTCGAAGGTCTGGCCCAGCAGGCTGGAGCCGACCGTCCTGCCGTCCTGTTTCACGACCGAGCCGTTGGCCTGGTGGTGGAAGGCGGCCTGCGCGACACCGGTGACGGCGAGCGGGTAGAGCACGCCGGTGATCACGGTGAGCACCAGCAGCATGCGCAGCGCCGCGAGGTGCCGGCGGACGGGGGCGGGGAGGTGGTTGGCCATGGTGTGTGTCTCCTTTCGGTGCGGTCCGCCGGTCAGCGCAGGCCGGGGATGAACTGGACGACCAGGTCGATGACCTTGATGCCGACGAAGGGCAGGACGAGCCCGCCGAGGCCGTAGATCCGGATGTTGCGGCCGAGCAGCGCCCCCGCCGACGACGGGCGGTAGCGCACACCGCGCAGCGCGAGCGGGATCAGCGCGATGATGATCAGCGCGTTGAAGATGATCGCGGAGGCGATGGCCGAGGTCGGGCTGTGCAGCCGCATGATGTTGAGCGTGTCCAGGCCCGGGTAGGCGATCGCGAACATCGCGGGGATGATCGCGAAGTACTTGGCCACGTCGTTGGCGATCGAGAAGGTCGTGAGCGCGCCGCGGGTGATGAGCAGCTGCTTGCCGATCTCCACGATCTCGATGAGCTTGGTGGGGTTGGAGTCCAGGTCCACCATGTTCCCGGCCTCCTTGGCGGCCGAGGTGCCGGTGTTCATGGCCACGCCCACGTCGGCCTGCGCGAGCGCGGGCGCGTCGTTGGTGCCGTCGCCGGTCATCGCGACGAGCTTGCCGCCCGCCTGCTCGCGCTTGATGAGCGCCATCTTGTCCTCGGGCGTGGCCTCGGCGAGGAAGTCGTCGACGCCCGCCTCGGCCGCGATGGCCTTGGCCGTCAGCGGGTTGTCGCCGGTGATCATCACCGTGCGGATGCCCATCCGGCGCAGCTCGTCGAAGCGCTCGCGCATGCCCGCCTTGACGACGTCCTTGAGGTGGACGACGCCGAGCACCACCGCGGTCGTGCCGCCGTCGGCGTGGTGCACGACCTCGCCGACGACCAGCGGGGTGCCGCCGCTCGCGGAGATCGCGTCGGTCATCGGGCCGACCTCCCCGACCGGGTGGCCGCCGTTCTCCCGGATCCAGTGCATGACCGCGCTGGCCGCGCCCTTGCGCAGTTCGCGCCGGTCGCCGTCCTCGGTGAGGTTGACGCCGCTCATCCGGCTCTGCGCCGTGAAGGGCACGAATTCGGCCTGGCTGCCCAGCTCACGGCCGCGCAGCCCGTACTTCTCCTTGGCCAGCACGACGACGGAGCGGCCCTCGGGCGTCTCGTCCGACAGCGACGACAGCTGGGCGGCGTCCGCCAGCTCGTCGAGGGAGATCCCGCCGACCGGCAGGAACTCCGCCGCCTCGCGGTTGCCGAGGGTGATGGTGCCGGTCTTGTCGAGCAGCAGCGTGTTGACGTCACCGGCCGCCTCGACCGCGCGCCCGGACATCGCGAGCACGTTGCGCTGCACCAGCCGGTCCATGCCGGCGATGCCGATCGCGGACAGCAGCGCGCCGATCGTCGTCGGGATGAGCGCCACGACGAGCGCGACCAGCACGACGAGGGACTGCTCGGCGCCCGCGTAGATCGCCATCGGCTGGAGGGTGACGACGGCCAGCAGGAAGACCACGGTGAGCGAGGCGAGCAGGATGTTGAGGGCGATCTCGTTGGGGGTCTTCTGCCGGGCGGCGCCCTCGACCAGGGCGATCATCCGGTCGATGAAGGTCTCGCCGGGCTTGGAGGTGATCTTGACGACGATCCGGTCGGAGAGCACCTTCGTGCCGCCGGTCACCGCGCTGCGGTCGCCGCCGGACTCGCGGATGACGGGCGCGGACTCGCCGGTGATCGCCGACTCGTCGACCGAGGCGATGCCCTCGACGACGTCGCCGTCACCGGGCACGACCTGCCCGGCCTCGACCACCACGTGGTCGCCGAGCCGCAGGTTCGCCGCCGGGACGCTCTCCTCCGTCAGCGTGCTGTCGCCGTGCCGCCAGTCGGTCAGCCGGCGGGCGACGGTCTCGGTCCTGGTCTTGCGCAGCGTCTCGGCCTGCGCCTTGCCGCGGCCCTCGGCGACGGCCTCCGCGAGGTTGGCGAAGACCACCGTCAGCCACAGCCACACGGTGATCACCCAGGCGAAGACGCCCGGGTCCTTGATCGCGGAGAAGGTCGTCAGCACCGCGCCGACCTCGACGACGAACATGACGGGGTTCTTCGCCATGGCCCGCGGGTGGAGCTTGCGTGCCGCGTCGGGCAGCGACACCAGCAGCTGCTTGGGATCCAGCAGCCCGCCCGATATCCGGCGCTGCTCCTGCTTTCCGGGGGCGGCGCCTGCTCCGTGGCCGCCGGACGGGGCCGGCTGCTGCCGGCCGGTGGACAGGGACATCAGTGCAGACCTTCCGCGAGCGGACCCAGCGCGAGCGCGGGGAAGTAGGTGAGGCCCACGACGATCACGATGACGCCGGTGAGCAGGCCGACGAACTGCGGCCGGTGGGTGGGCAGGGTGCCCGCGGTGACGGGGACCGGCTGCTGTCTGGCCAGCGATCCGGCCAGCGCCAGGACGAAGATCATCGGCAGGAAGCGGCCGAAGAGCATCGCCAGGCCCAGCGCGGTGTTGTACCAGTGGGTGTTGACGCCCAGGCCCGCGAAGGCCGATCCGTTGTTGTTGGCCGCGGACGTGAACGCGTACAGCACCTCGGAGAAGCCGTGCGGGCCGCTGTTGAGCATCGCGGCGCGCTCGCCCTTGAGCGACATCGCCGCGCCCGTGCCGATGAGCACCACGGCGGGGGTCGCCAGGATGTAGAGGGAGGCGAACTTCATCTCCCGCGCCCCGAGCTTCTTGCCCAGGTACTCCGGGGTCCGGCCGACCATCAGCCCGGCCACGAAGACCGCGATGACCGCCAGGACGAGAATGCCGTACAGGCCCGATCCCGTACCGCCGGGCGCGATCTCGCCCAGCATCATGTTGAAGATCGTCATCCCCCCGCCGCCGGGCGAGTAGGAGTCGTGGAAGGAGTTCACCGCGCCGGTCGAGGTGAGCGTGGTGGAGGCGGCGAAGAGCGCGGAGGCCCAGACGCCGAACCGCTGCTCCTTGCCCTCCAGCATCCCGCCCGCGGTGTGGCCCGCGGTGCTGCTGACGCTGTGCAGCTCGTTGACGGTGATGAGGGCGACCGAGACGGCCCAGATCAGGCCCATGACGGCGAGGACGGCGTAGCCCTGCCGGTTGTCGCCGACCATCCGGCCGAAGGTGCGCGGCAGCGAGAAGGAGATGACCAGCAGCAGGTAGATCTCGATGAGGTTGCTGGTGCCGTTCGGGTTCTCGAAGGGGTGGGCGGAGTTGGCGTTGTAGAAGCCGCCGCCGTTGGTGCCCAGCTCCTTGATGGCCTCCTGCGAGGCCACCGGTCCGCCGGTGAGCGACTGCTTGTCGCCGATCAGCGTGCCGATCTCGTGGATGCCGTGGAAGTTCTGCACCGCGCCCAGCGCGACCAGCACGACCGCGAAGACGAACGCCATCGGCACCAGCAGCCGTACGACGATCCGGGTGAGGTCCACCCAGAAGTTGCCGATCCGGTCGGTGCGCTTGCGGGTGAAGCCGCGGATCAGCGCGGACACCACGGCGATGCCGACGGCCGCGGACACGAAGTTCTGCACGGCGAGCCCGGCCATCTGGACCAGATGGCCCATCGTGACCTCGCCGCTGTACGACTGCCAGTTGGTGTTGGTGACGAAGGAGGCCGCGGTGTTGAACGCCTGGTCCGCCTTGACCGGCGGGAAGCCCAGCGACAGCAGCAGGTGGTTCTGGAGCCGCTGCATCCCGTAGAGCAGGAGCAGCGAGACCGCCGAGAAGGCCAGCACACTGCGCAGGTACGTGCCCCACTGCTGGTCGGCGTCCGGGTCCACGCCGCCGAGGCGGTAGAGGCCCTTCTCGACCGCGAGGTGCTTGCCCGAGTCAAGAATGCGGGCCATGTAGTCGCCCAGCGGGCGGTAGGTGAGGGCCAGGGCCGCGACCAGGACGGTGATCTGGAGCCAGCCCGCGAGAGTGTCGTTCATCTAGAACTTCTCCGGAAAGACCAGGGCCAGCACGAGGTACCCGAGCAGGGCTGCGGCGACGACGAGCCCGATGATGTTGTCTGCGCTCACAGCCGCCCGACCCCCTTGGCGACAAGCGCGAGCACGGCGAAGACCGCGATCGTCACGGCGATGAATACGAGATCGGACATTTTCCGCGGCACCCCAGGTGGTGACAGTCGTGATGACGGCCGAGGACGGCACAGGGGCCCCGGTCGGGGCCCCGCCCATACGGTCACCCCCACGGAGGTGTGCGGACGCCTGCGTTGACGCTTCCCTTGCGCGGGCGACGGCGCCATTGACGTGCTCTTGACGCTCCGGCGCCCGGCGGGGTGTCGCAGCGGGGGTTTGCGCACGCTCTGGCCCGGCGTACCCTCGTAATGCGATCAAACTATCGTTAAACGGACATGCGCGTACGGGCGGAGGTGCGACGATGACGCCATTCGGAGGTCGGCGCGGGCCGGTGCAGGATCCGCTGGACGAGCAGTACCGCGGCCCGGACGCCGAAGCCGCGGCGGGTGAGGGGGTCGCGGCCGGCGACGGGGTCGCGCTCGACCCGGACGCCGCGCACCGGCAGGCCCTGGTGCTCAGCGAGGTGGCCGCCGAGGGGGCGGTGGGGCTCTTCCGCGTACTGCGCCGCGCCGCCTCCGGGGACGAGGACGCCGCGACGGTGCCCGTCTCGGCGCTGCTGCGGGCGATCCCCGGGATGACGCTGCTGGACTCGCACGACTTCCTGCTGCGCGCCCACATCCCGCCGACCGCGGTCGCGGGCACGCTCACCCCGGGGCAGCGGGTGGCCCTGGTCTACGTGGTGGACGGGACGCAGGTGTCGCGGCAGACGATCGCGTGAGACCCGTCCGTACCGGTCAGGCCCAGGTCATATCGATCTGGCGTTCGAAATTGACGTATCCGGCGCGGGCGAAGGCCCGCGCCATGGGGACGTTCCCGACGTCGGTGGACGCGCGGATCCGCGGGACGTCCTGCTCGCCCTGCGCGACCAGGACACGGGTGCCCTCGGCGAGGACGTCGTCGATGTAGCCGTTGCCGCGGTGCGCGGGGAGCACCCCGATGTACGCGATGATCGGGTTGTACGCGTTGCGGGCCGGGATCACGAAGCCGACCGGCTCACCGCTCCCCGGCAGCGTCGCGACCCGCCACCACGCGCGCGGCGACGCGTACCGCTCCAGTTCCTCCTCGTACTGCTGCTCCGCGGCCCGCTCCGCCGTCATCCGCGTCAGGTCGTCGCGGCTGTGCGCGTCCAGCGTCCCGTCGAGCACCTGCGTCATGAGGCCGACGAGTTCGGCCCGGTCCCGCACCTCGCGGTAGGCGAGACGGCCGGACGGCTCCGGGACGGCCGTCCCGCGCCGCCACTCCAGCCGCAGCCGCTCGACGAACAGCCGCCCGCCGGTCCGCTCGACCACCCGCATCCGCTGCTCGACGCCCTCCCGGACGGCCGCGTCCTCCCGCCAGTCCGGCGGCACGAAGCGCGTGTACCCGGGGCGCCCCGTCCCCTCCGGCAGCACGGCCGCCCCCGCCGTCTCCAGCAGCCGCACCGCGGTCCCGGCGTCCTCCCCCTCGGCGAGGTCCAGGATGTCCAGGAACATCGGCGCGTCCCCCGCCGCCCGCGCCCACCACGCCACCCGCGCGACGACCTCGCCGTCCCGCAGGGCGACCCACATCCACTCCGGCCGCCGCCGCCCGGCCGCGAGGTCGGCGGCCAGCTCGGCGTTCAGGACGTAGGGCAGCCGGGAGAAGAGGCCGAGTTCGTCGGCGCCGCTGATGGTGCGCAGGGTGAGATCGTTCACCCCCGGTTGACGCTCAGCGCACCCCGCACAGTTCCCGGTCCACCAGGCCGCTCATGGCCGCCTGGGTGTCCGGTCCGCCGTCGCTGGTCGCGTACACCACCGCGCTGCGCGTCCCGTCCGCGGTGACACCGCCCCAGGTGTGGTAGCCGAGCAGCTCCCCGGGATGCGCGTAGTAACTGCCGCCGCAGGACAGCGGGATGCGGCCGAGGCCGAGCCCGTAGTCCACCTGGAGGTCGGGCGCGGGCACGGTGGACGTCATCTCCGCGAGCTGCGCGGGCGCGAGCAGCCGGCCGCCGAGCAGGGCGGTGTAGAAGCGGGCGAGGTCGTGCGTGCTGCTGATCAGCGCGCCCGATCCGACGGCCATGCTCGCGTCCAGCACGGTGACGTCGGTGGGGGCGCTGGTGCCGTTGAACGTGGCGTAGGCGTCCGCGTGCGGCCCGGTGACGTACGGGAAGGCGCCCGGCGCGCTGGTGTCGCGCAGCCCCAGCGGCCGGATGATCCGGTCGGTGACCTCCTGCGCCCAATTGCGCCCGGTGACCTTGCCGATGACCATCGCGGCGAGCGTGTAGTTGGTGTTGGAGTACGTCCACCCGTCGCCGGGCACCCGCGGCTGCGTCATCGCGAGCGCCACCAACTGCTCGGGCGTGTAGGCCCGGTAGCGCCCGGCGGCATAGCCCTCCGCGGTGTTCAGCGCCGGTACCAGCGGTGCGACGTCCGGCACATGGCTGGTGTGCTGGAGCAACTGCCGTACGGTGATGGCCCGTCCGTCGTTGCCGTTGCCCCGGACGACGCCGGGCAGCCACTTCTCGACGGTGTCGTCGAGGGAGAGCCTCCCCTCGCCGACGAGCTGGAGCACGACGGCGGCGGTGAACGTCTTGGTGGCGCTGCCGATCCGGAACCGGCCGTCCGCGGGCATCGCCCGGCCCGTCCCCGCCGTCGCCGTCCCCGCCCGCGCGGTGACGTCCCCCTGCGGGGTGAGGACTTCGGCGCCGACCCCCACGACTCCGGTGGCCCGCACCGCGTCCACCTCCTGCTGCAACGCGCTCCGCGCGCCCGGCGCCGCCTCCCCCGGCGCGGCGGCCAGCAGCACCATGACGGCGCCGCCCAGCGCGGCCGCCCCCCGTACCCATCTCCGCGTCCCGAACACCGGCATGCCCTTCCCCCGTTCCGTCGCGCTCCTTCCCCCATCCCACCGGCGCCCCGGCCCGCGTCCCACCCGGCTGCCCCCCTGCTCCGGGCGGGGGTCAGCCCCCCTGACGCGGGGCGGTCCGCGTGACATGGGCGCGGCCCGGACGCTGGATGGTGGGAGCGTCCGGGCCGCGGGTCACGCGGATCCTCAGGGGAGGGTGAGGATCTGGTAGGAGTCGCCGTAGGTCTTCCAGTGCAGCGGCGGGTCCAGGTTGAGGTTGCCGGCCTGGAGGAAGGGGCGCTGCTCGGTGTCGACGCGGCTGGTGTCGTCGTGCGCGTCCTCCGTCTTCATCGCCGCCTTGCGGGCGTCGAGGAAGGCGTTGAGATAGGCGGTCTCGTCGCCGCCCTGCGCGGGGGTCTTGGCCTTCTTCATCGCGGTCTTGCGGATGCCGCCGAAGCTGACCGGGTCGTCGCCGGGGCCGTGCATCACGATCGCGTCGTAGTAGATGAACTGGCCGAGCGTGCCGATGCCGTCCGCCTTGCCCTGGTTCACGGCGGGGTTGAAGTAGACGTCGTCGCGCTCGTCGTTCTGGGCCTGCTGGAAGACGGTGTCCTTGGCGGCGGTCTTCCACGCGCTCACGAAGGCCGAGCCGAGGCCCGCGTGGGAGTCCGAGCCGTTGACGTCCTCCAGCGCGGGCAGGTACTTGGCCAGGACGTTGTTCGGCTCCATGTCCGTGTAGTGCTGGACGAGTTCGAGCATGTCACCGGTGCCGGAGCAGAAGCCGATGATGCCGGCGGTGTAGCCGCGGCCGTCGCCGATGTCCTCGATGTACTTGTACTGGGACTTCCAGTCCAGGGTGGAGTTCTCGGCGGAGGAGACCAGCTCCATCGCCATCTCCTTCTTGTGCGCGTCGGCGAGCCCGGCACCGGTCGCGTGCGGGGCGGCGGTGACGGCGGGCGTGGCCGCGGCGCCGGGGCCGGCCAGCGCGAGGGAGGTGCCGCCCGCCGCGAGCAGGGCGGTCGCGGCGAGCAGGGCGACCCGGCGGCGGGTGGCGCGGGTCGGGTGGGTCTCGTGGGTCGGGTGGGGGGAGGTGTGCACGTGCGTCTCCGTTTCCGGCCGCCGTGGCACCGCGAAGATGCGGTGGGGGGCGGCCCCGGGCGGGGGTGGGGCGTGCGTGACTGCGTGGACGTGCGGGGGTGTGGCGTTGGTGGTTAGGAAAGCTTCCTAACCACTGCATGGCATTGAAGCACCGGGGCGCCTGTGCGCCAAGGGGCCGGAGCGAAACCGTTCGCGGGACGGGGGACGCTCACCCGTCCGTGCACCCGTCCGCCGTACGCGCGCGCGCCGCTCGTACGTCCGTCCGCACCCCGCCGGGCGGGGCCGGGCCCGTTGTCGTACCCCCGCGGCACACTGGAGACATGTGCCGAAGCATCAAGACCCTGCGTCCCCCGATGACGCCCGAGGTCCACGACGAGGACATCCGGGCCGCCGCGCTCCAGTACGTCCGCAAGATCTCCGGCTTCCGCGCGCCCGCGAAGCACAACCGCGAGGCGTTCGACGCGGCCGTGGAGGCGGTAGCGGCGGCCACCGCGACGCTGCTGGACGAGCTGGAGATACGGGGGTCCGCCGCGAAGGCGGCAAGCTGACGGCCCGGTCCCGGTCCCGGTCCCCGGCCCGGCTCCGCGGCATGCCCCGCTCTGGGCTCTCGACGTCCGGCCGCCGACGGGCAGCGGGGCCGCCGGGCGGAAATCCGGCGGCCCCGCTCGTCCCGTACCCGCGCGCCTACCAGGCGAAGGCCTCCGGCGACGGGCCCGGCCCGGGGAAGATCGCGTCCAGCTCGGCGAGGAAGTCGGCGCCGAGGTCGAGGTCCAGCGCCCGCAGGGCCGAGTCGAGCTGCTCGGCGGTGCGCGGGCCGACGATCGGCCCCGTCACGCCCGGCCGGGTGAGCAGCCACGCGAGGGCGACCTCACCGGGCTCCAGCCCGTCCCGCGCGCACAGCTCCTCGTAGCGCCGGACCTGCTCCCGTACGGCCGGATCGGCCAGGCCCGCCGCGGACCGCCCGCCCGACGTCCGCGACCCGCCGCCCTCCCGCTCCTTGCGCAGCGCGCCGCCCAGCAGCCCCTGGTTGAGCGGCGACCACGGGATGACCCCGAGCCCGTACGCCTGCGCCGCCGGGATGACGTCCATCTCCGCGGTGCGCTGCGCGAGGTTGTAGAAGCACTGCTCGCTGACCAGCCCGTACGACCCGCGCGCCCGCGCGGTCTCGTTGGCCTGCGCGATGTGCCACCCGGCGACGTTGCTGGACCCGACGTAGAGGATCTTCCCCTGCGCCACCAGCACGTCCATGGCCTGCCAGATCTCCTCCCACGGCGTCGCCCGGTCGATGTGGTGGATCTGGTAGACGTCGATGTGGTCCGTCCCGAGCCGCGCGAGGCTCGCGTCCACCGCCCGCCGGATGTTCAGCGCCGAGAGCCGGTCGTGGTTGGGCCACGACTGGACGTTCCACGGCGTGCCGTCGTTCGTCATGTTCCCGTACAGCTTGGTCGCGAGCACGACCTTGTCCCGCCGCCCGCCGCCCTGCGCGAACCACCCCCCGAGGATCTCCTCGGTGAGCCCCTTGTGCCCGTCGGCCCCGTAGATGTTCGCAGTGTCGAAGAGGTTCACCCCCGCGTCGAGGGCGGTGTCCATGAGCCCGTGCGAGGTCGCCTCGTCCGTCAGCCCCCCGAAGTTCATGGTCCCCAGCACGAGCCGCCCGACCCGTAGCCCCGTCCGCCCCAGCTGCGTGTATCTCATACGCCTCACCCAACACCTTGGAGTGCACTTGAGGGCAAGCCCTTCCCCGGCCCCGGACGCCGGCCACCCGGACGCACGCGCGCCCTGAGCGCCCGGTCCGCCAGGAAGCGGAGTGGGCCGCGATGCTGCTGCAGGGCGCAGCTACACTGCGCGCAGCCGCGCTCTGAGCGGCCTGTTTCTGGGGGGTTATATGAAGCGAAGACGACTCCGCGCCATCGTCGTCGCGGCTGCGGCCGCGCTCGGGCTGAGCGCCGGTGCCATGGCGCCCGCGCACGCGGCTGCGACCGGTTGGAACCGGTGCCCGAAGGGCAGTTTCTGCCTTTTCGACGGCCTCAACGGCACCGGGTCCATGATCGCCTACACCTCGTCCCACTCCAGCCTCGGCTCGTGGGACAACAAGGCGGACTCGGTGTACAACCGCACCGGGATGCACGCGGTGTCCATGTACAGCCTGCCGGGCTACCGTTACGACGATCCGGTGCACGACGTCGTGGTCAACTGGGACGACTCGGGCGAGTCCCAGCTGAACCTCGACGGCTTCGCCGACGCCAACAGCCACATGCTGAACAACCTCAGTTCCTTCCGGCTCGCGCACACGGCCCGGGAGGCGGAGGGCGGGCCCGAGTACCTGCAGTGGCAGGATCCGACCTGGAGCAGTGGCGGATCCGGGCTGGCGTTCTCCGACCTCAACAACGACGGCAACAGCGACATGCTGCTGCGGACCTGGTCCGGCAAGCTGTGGTACCTGCCGGGCGACGGCTCGGGCACCCTGATCGGCTCCGGCTGGAACGCGATGTCCGCACTCACGCGGCACGGGGACTTCACCGGCGAAGGCAGCGAGGATCTGCTGGCACGCGACACCACGGGCAAACTGTGGCTGTACCCGGGCAACGGCAGGGGCGCCTTCACCAGCCGCAAGCTCATCGGCTCCGGCTGGAACGCGATGTCCGCGCTCCAGGCGGCCGGCGACCTCACCGGCGACGGCAAGGACGACCTGCTCGCACGCGACACCACGGGCAAACTGTGGCTGTACCCGGGCAACGGCAGGGGTGCCTTCACCACCCGCAAGCTCATCGGCTCGGGCTGGAACGCGATGCGTGCCTTCGCCGCCCCCGGCGACCTCAACGGGGACCGGCGGAACGACCTCGTCGTCAGTGACAGCGCAGGCAAGCTGTGGCTGTACCCGGGCAACGGCAAGGGCGCCTTCACCACCCGCAAGGCGCTCGGCGCGAGCGGCTGGGGCCGGTTCGACACGCTGCTGGGTTCGCACTACTCCGGCGGCAGCCGTCCCGACCTGCTCGCGATCGCACCCCCCGAGGACGGCGTGGTCTTCCTCTACGAGAGCCGCAGCGGCGGCACGCTCGCCGCGGGGCAGTACATCGACTACATCGAGACCGGCGACAAGCTGCTGTGAGCCGGGGCCGGGGGCGGCACCACCGCGGTCCCCGGCCCGTACACGACGCGGGCCAGGACTCCGGCCGGAGTCCTGGCCTCGTGGACGCGCTCTGCGGTGGGCGCTGGGGTGCGCGCTCTCCCGGCGTGCGGGCGGAACGCTAGTCCGCGTCGAGCTGGTGGTCCGCCCAGACGTACGTCTCCGGCAGCAGCTCGGCGATCGGTACCGCCCTCAGCGCCTCGCCCGTCCCGACGACGACGCGCACGCCGGGGAAGTAGTCCAGCATCACCTGGCGGCACCGGCCGCACGGCGGGATGACGCCGCGCTCGCGGTCCCCCACGGCGACGACCGTCTCCAGCTCGTACACCCCCTGCGTCGCCGCCGCCCCGATGAGCACCAGCTCGGCGCAGGGGCCGCCGGTGAAGTGGTAGGCGTTCACGGCGGTGACGATCCGCCCGTCCGCACCCCGCCCGGCGGCGGCGACGGTGTGGTTGTCCCCCCGGCACCGCTCCCGCGCGACCCGCGTCGCCGCCTCGACCAACTCCCGATCGACGTCGCCCATGTGCCCTGCCTCCGTTCGTGGGTGGGCCACCACGCTAGAGGTTCAGGTGCGCGTTGACCGCGCGGGCCGCCTCCGCCATGTCGGCGAGCTCGACGACCTCGATCCCCGCGGCCGCCATCTCCTCGACCCCCTGGCAGTCGGCGACGAGCAACGACGGCTCGCGCCAGGCGATCACCACCCGGGGGATACGCGCCTCGACGATCAGCCGCGCGCACGGGACGGGGTGGGAGGCGCGCTCCGAGCAGGGTTCGAGCGTGCTGTAGATCGTGGCCGACAGCAGGCGGGGATCGTCGCGGCCGAGCTTGGCGAGGGCCGACTCCTCGGCGTGCACGTGCGGGTCGCCGCCCTCGCGGCTGTAGCCGGTGGCGATCTCGTGGCCGTCGGCGTCGACGACGACCGCTCCGACGTTGAAGCGGTTCGCCACCGGCGGGCAGGACCGGGACAGCTCGATGGCGCGGGCCATCCAGTGGCGGTCGGTCTCGGGGGTGTGCGTCATGAGCGGATCTCCTCAGGAGTGGTCAGGAGGGGGTTTCGGGCCGCAGAGCGCGAGGCCGCGGGGCCCGTGCCGGGGGAGCCGGCCGACGCCGGGCTGGTGGCCGGCGCACGAAGAGCGGGCGACCGCCGTGTCAGAGCCCGCGGTGCGCGGCCCATTCGCATGCGGCGGCCGCCATCGCCTCGAGCCAGTCGGCCTCGGGCTTGCGGGCCGCGAAGGCGTCGCACATCCGGACGTCCGCCCGCACGAAGGCGTCGATCGCCCGGCGGTCCGCCTGCGCCCAGGCCGGGCAGCGGGACGCCCATGCCTCGGCCGCGGCGGGGTCGTGCCCCGCCGCGACGAGCTGGAGCACGAAGCAGGCGGGGTCGATGAAGCCCGCGCCCCGCGTGGGCCATGCCCAGTCCACGAGCCATGTGCGCTGCTCGCCGATCAGCACGTTGTTCGCGTTGACGTCGGTGTGCAGCAGCGTGTCCCCCCGGAACCACGCGGCATCACCCGCGTCGGCGACGTACGCGTCCCACCGGGTCTCCGGCCAGTGCCGTGCCACGTCGGGGAGTTCCAGTGTCCCGGCCGTCGACACGAGGTCGGCGATCAGCCCCAGATCCGCCGAGCCCGGCTCGATGTCCGACGGCCGCCCCTGGACCGCCTCGAATCCGAGCACGCACCAGGCGTCGTCCTCCGCGGACCACCGGAGCGCGGGAGCCACCTCCCGCACATGGGGGTTGACGTCCCGCTCACGCAGGAGCGAGTCACGGCGTCCGCCGGGCCTGTTGCGCATGGCCTTGACGAAGAAGGTCCCCTTCTCGCATTCGGCCAGGGCGGTCAGGTCGGAGCTGTACCCGTAGCGAGTGGGCCGCAGGGACAGCACTTCGCCCGCGTGTGCACGGACCAGTGCGGAGATCTCCTGCTCGGCGGTCATGAGGCTCACCTCTTCGGGTTGCATGTGCTCGGAGGCGTGCCAGGACTGCACTCCGCGTTGTCCTCCGGCCCGCACGGCTGCTGGGGGGCGTTGTCCGGGCCGCACGGGGCCGAGTCCGGGTGACAGGGCCGACCGGCCCGGACCGCTGTGCGGATGTCGGCACCGGCCTCCGCCATGGCGGCGCCGCCGAGGATATCGGCCAGCCGAGCCGTACGGACGTCGCCCACGTCCATGAACGTCGAGAAGACGCACGGCGACACCGTGCCGTCCGGCCCGACCGCGGCCCTGCCGTTCCCGCAGTCGCGGCACAGGCCGGAGAGATCCGGGGCGCGGCCCGCGGCGCCGCGGCCGAAGGGCCGTACGTGGTCGGTGCCGACGCGCGTCACGCCGAGGGCCCGCAGAACACCGCGCCGCGGCCGACGGCTTCGCCGCCGCCATCGGTACGCTGCCGCCCGCCTTCCGCCGTGACCGCGGCGTCTACCTCGCGCGGGCGGCCGTGGCCCAGGCCCGGTCCGGTGAGCCGGAACTCGCCGCGCGGACCGGCTCCCAGGCGCTGCCCCTCGCAGAGGAGACCCGGTCGGCCCGCATCTTCGGGGAATTGGCCTCCCTGGACTCGCAGTTGAGCCGATGGAATGCCCTGCCCGCCGTCTCGGACTTCCGCACCGCCCTCGACGGCATCCTGGTCCACGAGACCTGAACCCCAACCCCAACCACCCGGAACGGATGGACACATGGCCGAGCGCCCGTACGTCGTCCTGAGCGTCGCGACCTCCATCGACGGCTACATCGACGACACGTCCCCCGACCGGCTCATGCTGTCGAACGCCGACGACTTCGACCGCGTCGACCAGGTCCGTGCGGAGTCCGACGCCATCCTCATCGGCGGCACCACACTCCGCCGCGACAACCCCCGCCTCCTGGTGAAGAGCCCCGAACGGCGTGCCGCCCGGATCGCGGCGGGCAAGCCCGAATACCCGCTCAAGGTCACCCTCACCGGCAGCGGCGACCTCGCCCGCGACCTGAAGTTCTGGCACTACGGCGACGGCAAGGTCGTCTACACCACGGACACTGCCGCCCCGAAGCTGCGCGAGACGCTCGACGGCCTCGCGGACGTCGTGAGCACCGGCCCCGCCGTCGATTTCGGCGCCCTGCTCGACGACCTCGCCGGTCGCGGCGTGCGGCAGCTCATGGTGGAGGGCGGCGGCACGATCCACACCCAGTTCCTGGCGCAGGGCCTGGCCGACGAAGTGCACCTGGCCGTCGCCCCGCTGCTCGTCGGCCAGCCCGCCGCACCTCGCTTCCTCGGCCCCGCGGCCTTCCCCGGCGGCCCCACCCACCGCCTCACCCTGCTCGGCACCCGCACGATCGGCGACGTGGTGCTCCTCCGCTACGCACCCGCGAAGAACCTCTCGTAGGACCACCGCCGGCCGTTGTCAGTCCCCCCTGCTGTGATGGCAGGCAGCAGCAGCGACGCGGGCACCGAGCGGAGGCGGAGACGTGGGGACCTGGGGTGCGGGGAACTTCGACAGTGACACGGCGGCGGATCATCTCGGGGAGTTGGCCGAGCGGCTGGTGGCCGAGGTGGCGCGGGCGATGGACGGCGATCCGGTGGAGCTGGAGCCGGACGAGTACTGGAGGGTCGCCGTGCCCTGCAACCTGGAGCTGCTGCTCCTGCTGAAGCGCCAGGACTGGGTGGGCGTGACGCTTCCGCCCGCGGCGACGATACGGGGCTGGCAGGCGGCATTCCTGGCGGTGTGGGAGGGGTCGATCGACGGACTCGGGCCCAAGCCCGGGTACAAGGAGGAGCGCCGGGCGGTGCTCACCGGCACGTTCGAGCGGCTGGCGCAGGCGGCGGAGGCGGCGGAGACGGCGGAGACGGCGGAGACGGAGGCCGTGGAATAGAGGTCGCAGCCCGCATCCCCGGGCCGGGCGCCCCCGTCCCCACAGCTAGTGCCGCACCAATCTCGGGCGGGTAGCCACCGCGCTCGGCCCACTGGCGTCCGGGGTGGGGGCATCAGGTTGCGCGGCTCGAACTCGTCCGCGCAGAAGACCACTTCGGGCTCGTCGTCCTCGGGTATCACCTCGCCGTCGGCGATCGCGTAGAGGTGCTCGACCCGTGCGTCCCGGACCCGGTCGTCGCTGGTGAACGACACCTCGGCGATCTTCGCCACCGGCATGCCCTGCGCGGACAGCCGGACCATTTGGACCCGCCGTCAGGTCACCACCGACCCGGTGCCCCGGCGGATGATCCGAAGCAGCCGTCTGCCCTCGTCATCGTCGATCTCACGCACTCGCACCCGCTCCGCCACCTGAGCACCGTGGGTGTCAGCCGCGACTGGTGTCGATGACGCAGAAGCGGTTGCCCTCCGGATCGGCGAGCACGACAAAGTCGGCGTCGTCCGGATAGAAGTCCCAGTCGACGCGTTCAGCGCCCAGGGAGATGAGTCGTGCCACTTCGGCTTCCTGATCGGCGGCGTCGCCGGCATAGAGGTCGAGGTGGACTCTCGGGTGTTCCTGCACGGGCGTCGTACTGAGGTCGAGAGCCAGCGCGGCGCCGGAGCCGTCGGCCGGCACCAGCACCACCCAGTCATCCTTCACCTCACCATCGCGAGGGACGTAGCCCAGTGCCCGGCTCCAGAACTCCGCGGCCCGCCGTACATCGGTGGCCCCCATCACGATCGTTCCGATGTTCAGCATCCGCCGATTCTCGCAGACCCAGGCAGTCCCACGGCGTGAATCGCTTCCCCCGCTACGAGGCAAACGTTGCCTGACACGGCACTGGATCGAGCGGCCTCGGCGAAGAACGTCAGGTCCTCGCGTTCCGGGTGATGCGGTACAGCACGTTCGGACGCAGCGGCTCGCCAGCGGCGCAGGACGAGGCGGTCGGTGCGCAGTTCAGCCATGGTGCCCAGCCGACAACTGCTCTGGTTCGGCGGCAATCTCATTTCCCCGGGCGGCACCCCGGAAGCACCGTTCGCGCCGAGCGTGAACGTGCCCCCCAACTCGGCGAACCGCAGTGCCCGGCGCCGCGCCCGTCACGACCTGGTGGCCGCCCGGTCCGACGCGCTGCGCAGCACGCAGAACTCGTTGCCCTCCGGGTCCGCCAGGACCGCCCAGCCCGTGCCGTCGGGCTCGCGGCGGTCGGCGACCAGGGTGGCGCCGAGGGTGAGCAGGCGGGTGACCTCTTCCTCGCGGGTGGTCTCGGGGCGCAGGCACAGGTGGAGGCGGTTCTTGACGGTCTTCGGCTCGGGGACCTGGTTGAAGTAGAGGGCCGGGCCCTCCGCCAGGAGAACGCGGGTCTCCTCGTCGCCGGGGCGGGCGTCGGCGTCCAGCGGGCGGCCCGTCACCTCGCTCCAGAAGCGCGCCAGCGCGTACGCGTCCGCACAGTCGATCGCCACGTTCTGCACCACGGATGCCATGCGCGTCAGCCTTCCGGAAAGCCGGGCCGGGCGCCGGCGTGGCCTCCGGGCCGCTGTCAGAATTCGTCGGGCGCGGGCCGCCTGGGCCGGCCGTCGTCGTCGGGCGCTTCGTCCGCCGGAGGCAGTTCCGGCCTCGTGCCGTCGTCCGGGAGCATCACCAGGCGGACGGCCATCTGGTGGGCGTCCGGCGGGTGTTCGCCGGGCGCGGTGGCGTACTTGTGCAGCAGGGACTCGTACTCCTCGGCGAAGGAGGCCACCTGTTCCTTCGTCATGCGCAGGCCCGCGCGATGGATCTGGTTCCAGCCTGCCCCGGTGTCGTATCCGGCGTAGGCCTTCACGACCAGGCTCAGGTCGTGCGTCATCTTGAGGGCGCCGAGTTTCACGGCGGCCTCGCGCTCGTCCTCGGCCAGGTGCAGGCCGGGCGGGGTGTGGATGTTGGTCATCAGCGACTTCCACCAGCGCTCGCGCCCGTTGGCGCGTTCGTCGACCTCGGCGATCAGTTTGAGGTCGGCGAGCTTGCGCAGGTGGTAGCTGGTGGTGCCGGTGGATTCGCCGAGGGCCTTGGCGACGCTGGTGGAGTTCGCCTCGCCGTGCTCGCCGAGGTAGCTCAGGATGTCGCGGCGCACCGGGTTGGACAGCGCCTTGTAGAAGGCTTTGAGGTCCGGGCCGGTGAGCACTCTGCGCTCGGGACGCTCGCCCATGGCCGCCAGCATAGTGCAGAGCTTCTCTGCAACCATCGCAGAAGTTGTTTGCAGAATATCTCTGCAATGCCTACGGTGGTCAGGAGGCGCCACCGGCGCCGCGGGATGCGGGGGACCCATGTCTGACGCGCTGGACGCCCGGCTGCGGGACGAGATCGACGACCAGGTGGCGGAGGCCTTCGACGCCTACCTGTCCGACCGCCTGAGCGAGCCCGGCCCGCTGCGTACCGCCCTGACCGGGGCGCGCGGCGCCCGGGTCGTGCTGGGCACGGTCGCGCTCGGCGCCCTGGCGACGGCCTTCGCACCGGACGGCGGCGCTGCCGTCTACTGGATCTGGGGCGGCATAGCCGCGATCGACATCACCTGGCTCCGGGCCGGCCACCGCCGCTGACAGCCGCCGGGGCCCGCGAGCAATGCCGCGGGGCCGGCGCGGGCGCCCCGGAAGCTCAGAGTGGCACGACGTCCAGCGCCTGCTCCAGGCCCTTGAAGTCGTCGGCATTGCGTGTGAAGAGGGGGAGCCCTCGCACGGAGGCGACGGCGGCGATCATCAGGTCCAGCCTGCGGGGCCGGGGGTCCCGGCCGGACGCGAGGGTGAGCGCGACGAGGGTCCCGTATCGGGCGGCCGCGTCGCCGTCGAAGGGCAGCGGGTCGAAATCCGCGACGGCCGCACCGAGCTTTTCCATCCGGGCCGCTCGGGTCGCGGGATCCTTCGCCATGGCCACGCCTTGCTGGAGTTCGGCCAGCGTGACGGCCGTCAGTTCCGGCGCGTGGGGAAGGTCCGAGGCATCGAGGAGGCCCAGGTCGATATAGGTGCAGGTGTCCAGGACACCGGACTGGTGGCGCTCAGTCACGAGTACGCTCCCAGGGGTCCTGATCGTTGTCGCCCACGCGGTCGGCAGTGCCGAAGAACTCTTCCGCTTCCTGACGCATCTGCTCGTAGTCGACCTGCGGCAGCCCCCGATGCCGCGCCACCAAATCCTCCGCGCTCGGCCGTCGCCGCCGGACCAGCGGACGCAGCTCGGCGACCTCGGTCCCGTTACGCGTGATGTGGTACGTCTCGCCCGCCTCGACCGCGTCCATGACTGCTGCGGAGTTGTTGCGGAACTCGCGCTGAGTAATGGTCTTCATTTCATGACCGTAGCACACTGTGTCCCAGTGGGCTACACGCAAGGGCGGGACTGCCCCGTCCCGAGGCGGCCCAGGGAGATGCCGGGCCTCCCGCAGAGGGAGGCCCGGCGGGGCCTCAGCAGCAGCCGTCGTGGCGGTGTTCCGGTCGGTGCCACCAGTAGGCCTTCTGGGCCGGGGTCCGGGGGACGTCCTCGGAGCGGAGGGGGGTGGAGGGGGCCGGGCGGGGTGGGGTCGAGGTCAGGGAGTCGACGGAGTGGAGGGCTCCCGCCGTCATCACGTGGTGGACGGCGGCCGCGGCCTGGATGTCGGTCAGGGGGTCGCCGGCGACGAGGGAGAGGTCGGCGAGTTTGCCGGGTTCGACCGTGCCGAGGTGGGGGGTCATGCCGAGGGTGCGGGCGGCGGTGACGGTGGCGGCGCGGAGTGCCTGGTAGGGGGTGGCGCCGTAGCGGACCATCGTCTGGAGGTTGAGGTGGTAGTAGATGGCCGCGGGGACGAGGGGGCTGTCGGTGCCGACGCCGACCTGGGCGCCGCGGGCCAGCAGGGCGGCGACGGTGGCGCCGTGGTGGGAGGTGAAGGCGATCTCGTCGACGGGCTCGGTCGCCTGGGCGGCGGCGACGGCCCCGCTGAAGTCGGCGTATTCGAGGGTGTTCATGAGCGAGGTGAGGCGCGGGTCGCCGACGGCCCACTCGGCGTAGCGGAAGAGGCCCGCGCGGGTGGTGGCCAGGCCCGCGCCGGACAGGCCCATGGTCGGGGTGAAGGACATGCCGGAGGCGACGAGCGGTTCGGTGACGTCCTCGTGGGTGTGGCCGAGGAAGGTCTCCTTCTGGCGGCGGCCGTAGCGGCTGGTGCCGCCGAGGTGTTCGGCGCCGTCCGCGCCGAAGGTGAGCGGGCCGAAGAGGTAGTGGGAGGTGGCGGGCAGGCCGAGGCGGTGGACGGAGCGGACGGCGGCGCGGTGCAGCGCGTACGGCAGCCGGACGTACGCCTTGAGCAGGTCGTGGCCGAGGGCCTCGGCCTTGGCGACCTCGCGTTCGACCTCCTCCTGGCTGGTGGTGGGGCGGCCGACGCCGTAGTAGAGGCGGTTGCCCTCCAGGGCGTCGCCCGCGGCGAACAGGCGGGGGCCGACGCGGCGGCCGGAGTCGACGGCCTCCTTGGTCTCGACGGAGACGTAGTGCGCGCCGCCCGGGGAGCGCAGGGTCGTGACGCCGAAGGCCAGCCACAGCTTGAGGGTCTCGGCGCGCTGCCAGGGCGCGTGCTCGTGCAGGGCGACGAGGCCGGGCATCGCGGTCAGTTCGCGCGCGTCGACGGTGCGGTGGCCGGTGACGGCGCCGCGCCGGACGACCTCGGCGACGCGGTTGCCGTCCACGACCACGTCCACGTCGTGCCGCAGCGACGGCGAGGTGCCGTCCCACAGCGCCCCGACCTGGACGACGATGCGGCCGGACGGGCGGGCCTGGCGCCACGTCAGCTTCGTCGGGACGGTCGTGGCGCGGCCGGTGCGCGCGTCGGCGAGCCGGATCGTGCCGTCGCGCAGGTAGACCAGGGAGCGCGAGTCGGCGCTCCAGCCGGGCGCGTCCGCGGTCTCGCCGTTCAGTTCGCGCGCGGGGCCGGTGGGGCGCCCGGCGGTGTCGAGGGCGCTGACGTGCAGGGTGCCGCCGACGACGTACGCGGTACGGGTGCCGTCCGGGGAGTGGACGGGCCCGGCGTCTATCCGGTTGGACAGGCACGCGCCCGGCACCGGGTCGTCGTAGACGACTTCGCCGCTCGCGAGGTCGACGGTCAGGACACGGTTGGCGCCCTCGCGGTAGCGGGCGGTCGCGGGCACGAGCGAGACGACCGACAGCTTGCGGCCGTCCGCGGTGTAGGTGGGCTTGCCGAAGCCGCTGAGCGGGCCGGTGACGTTGCGGACGGCGCCGGTCGCGACGTCCACCGTCATCAGGATGCTCGACCAGTAGAGGAAGGCGACCGTGGCGCCGTCGGGGCTGAAGACGGGCGCGGACAGATACCCCTGGAGGTCGGTGAGCTGCCGGTTCGCGCCGGTGGTGAGGTCGTGCAGCCACAGGTCGGCCGCGTTGCCGCCGCGGTCGCTGACGTGCACCAGCGAGGTGCCGTCCGGGTGCCAGGCCGGATCGGTGTTGACCGCGCCGTCCGAGACGACGGCCCGCGGCGCCGAGCCGATCCGGCCGACCCAGATGTCGCCGAGCGCGGCGAAGGCGATACGGCCGCCGTCCGGCGCCAGGCACGGGCCGATGACGCCCTTGACCTCGCGCGGCGCGGTGGAGTCGAAGTCGCGCGGCGACGGCCGCTCGGGGACGCGCGGCACGGTGAGGTGGGCGGCGAACGGCACGTCCCGCACGGCGGCCGCCGCGCCGAGCGTACGGCGGCGGATCCGGCCGTCCGCGGTGTAGAGCACCGCGTCCGCGCCCGTCCAGCGCGCGGCGAACGGGAAGACCTCCTCGCCCTCGGCGGAGACCGCCGTACCGTCCACGACGAGCCGGGCGGCGGACGAGGTGAGGTGGACGTACGCGAGCTTCGTGCCGTCCGGGGAGAAGGACGGGCCCGCGACCTGGCCCTCCGGCACGGTGACCAGCGTGGTGCGCACCCCGTCGGCGTCGACCTGGACGACGGACCGCGGGGCGTCGGCGGTGCCCGCGGTGAAGACCAGGGCCCGACCGTCCGGGCGCCAGGACGGCTGCGCCTCCTGGACGGTGACGTCAGTGCCGGTGGTCCAGCGGCGGGCCTCGCCGGTGTGCAGGTCGAGGACGTGGACGACGTAGTGGCCGTCCGTCTCGGCGGTGTACGCGACGCGGGTGCCCTCCGGGGAGAAGCGCGGCTCGCGGTGGTCGAGGGCGCCCTCGGTGAGGCGGCGGGCGCCGGTGCCGTCGATACGGGCGAGCCACAGCTGGAAGTTGGCCTCGGCGTAGGACTGGTAGACCAGGTGGCGGCCGTCCGGGGAGACGTCGGGCTCGCTGGCCTCGGTGTCGATGCCGGTCAGGCGGCGGGCCTCGCCGCCCGCCGCGGGGAGCGTCCACAGCATGTTGAGCAGGTCGAGGACGATCGTGCGGCCGTCCGGGGTGAGCACTGCGGAGGCGTTGGTGGCGGAGGTGACGGTGACCGGGCGCGGGGAGCCCTCGGCTAACGCCGGGGAGCCGTCGGGTTCGGCGGTGGCCGCGGCCGCGTCGGGGGCGAGCCCCGCGAGCGGACCGCCCAGCCAGACCGCGCCTGCGCCGGCCGCGGCGGTGCCGCCCTGCCGGATGAGTGATCTCCGGGAAATCTCCACGGATGTGCCCCCTGTTCGTCGGATGGCGCTCGGCGCACCGGCCGGGCCGCGCGGCTGGAGGGTGGCACACACCCCTTGAGCGGGTCTTGCTGATCGTTTTGCCGCGCGGCTAGGGTCACCGTGACGACGGGAGAGATCCGATGTCTCCCGTTGCGCCGGCGCCCCGCACTCCACCAGGAAGTCCCCGCATGCTGCGCTATCAGCTCACCCACCCGACGATTCTGGCCGCCCTGGCGTCCGCGGGGCACGGCTCCCGGATCCTGATCAGCGACGGCCACTACCCGCACACCACCGGCGCCCACCCCGCCGCCGAGCGCGTCTACCTCAACCTCGCGCCCGACCGGCTGCTGGTCACCGAGGTGCTGGCCGCGCTCGCGGACGCGGCCCCGATCGAGGCCGCGACCGTCATGACGCCGCCCGAGGGCACCCCGGAGCCGGAGGTCTTCGCCGAGTTCCGCGCCGCGCTCCCGCAGCTCCCGGCGCTGGACACGCTCGACCGGTTCGCCTTCTACGACGCCGCGCGCGGCCCCGACACGGCCCTCGTCGTCGCCACCGGCGACCGCCGCACGTACGCCAACCTGCTGCTCACGCTGGGCGTCCGGCAGGGCTGACGGGCGCGAGCGGCAGCCGGACGCGGAAGGTCGCGCCGCGGCCCGGCGCGGTGTCCAGCTCGACATGGCCCGCGTGCGCGGCGACCAGCGCGGCGACGATGGAAAGGCCCAGGCCCGCGCCGCCGCCGCCCGCCCTCGTCCGGGAGGCGTCGGTGCGGTAGAAGCGCTCGAAGACGCGGGCGGCCTGCGCCTGCGCCAGGCCCGGCCCGGTGTCGGCGACCTCCAGCACCCCGTAGCCGTCCTGCGTGCCGACGCCGATCCGGACGGGCGACCCCGGCGGGGTGTGGGCCACCGCGTTGCCGACGAGGTTGGCGACGACCTGCCGCAGCCGGGCCTCGTCCCCGAGCACGGGCGCGGCGGCGGGCGCGCCCTCGCCGCCGGGGCCGGTGAGGGCGACCTTGCGGGCCGGGTCCAGCGCGGTCGTGTCGTGCAGCGCGTCCACCGCGAGGGTGCGCAGGTCCATCGGGGCGAGCTGGACGGGCCGCAGCTCCTCGGTGCGCACGAGCGTGAGCAGGTCCTCGACGAGCCCGCCGAGGCGTACGGCCTCGCTCTCGATACGGGCCATGGTCCGTCTGACGTCCGCCTCGTCCGGCAGCGCCCCCATCCGGTACAGCTCGGCGAAGCCGCGGATGCCCGCGAGCGGGGTGCGCAGCTCGTGGCTGGCATCGGCGACGAAGCGGCGCATCTGCTCCTCGGACTCCGCGCGCGCCGCGAAGGCCGACTCGATCTGCGCGAGCATGCCGTTGAGGGCGGAGGCCAGGCGGCCCGCCTCGGTGTGCGGGGAGGCCGCGGGCATGCGGTGCGACAGCGGGCGGCCCTCGGCGATTTCCACCGCCGTCGCCTCGATGCGCCGCAGCGGCCGCAGCCCGGCCCGTACCGCGAACCAGCCCGCCACCCCGAGCAGCGCGGCGACCACCGCGCCGATGAGCCAGAAGGCGGTGCTCAGGCGGGAGGTCGTGGACGACACGTCGTCCAGCGAGGCCGCGACGACGACACCCGCGGGCGGGGTGCGGCCCGACGCGGACGCGGTCGCCGTGACCGGCATGATGAGCACCCGCCAGCGCCCGCCGCCGTGGTCGCTGGCGACGTCGAAGGGCTTGCCGAGCCGCCCGGCGAGGGTGTCGGCGTCCAGCCGCGGCCACAGCGGGCGCGGGTCGCCCGCGGCGACGGGCAGCCGGAACTGGTCGGAGATATGGCCGTCCGCCGACGCGAAGGCCACCACGAACTGGCTCGGCAGCCACGGCCGGTTGCCGGGCCGGATGGTGCGCGGCTCCGGGACGCCCTCGGTGCCGAGCCGCTGCGCGAGCGGGCCGCCGTACCGCTCCAGCTGCTGGTCGACGCGCTGCACCAGCCGCCCGCGCACCGAGCCGAGCACCACGGTGTCGCTCACCGCGAGGCCCAGCAGCACGAGGACGAGCGACAGCAGCACCAGCCGGGAGCGCAGCGACAGCGCGGAGGGGCGCCATCGCGTCAGCCGGGTGCCCATGTCAGTGCTGCGGCTGCGGCGGGCGGCGCAGCACGTAGCCGACCCCGCGCACGGTGTGGATGAGCTTGACCGCGCCGTCCGTGCCCGCGTCGACCTTGCGCCGCACGTACGAGATGTACGACTCGACGATGCTGAGGTCGCCGCCGAAGTCGTACGCCCACACGTGGTCGAGGATCTGGATCTTGGAGACGACCCGGTCGGCGTTCGCCATCAGGTACGCCAGAAGTTTGAACTCGGTCGGCGACAGCGACACCGCGCGGCCCGCGCGGGTCACCTGGTGGCCGACGGTGTCCAGCTCCAGGTCGCCCGCGACCAGCCGGCCGTCGTCGGTGGGGCCACCGGTGCGGCGCAGGATGGCGCGGATGCGGGCGATCAGCTCCTCCAGGCTGAAGGGCTTGGTCACGTAGTCGTCGCCGCCCGCCGTCAGACCGCTGATCTTGTCCTCGACGCCGTCCCGCGCGGTGAGGAAGAGCACGGGGATGTGGTCGTCGGCGGCCGCCCTGCCGTGCCGCCCGGCCTCCTCGCGCAGCCGCCCGACCACGGCGAAGCCGTCCATGTCGGGCAGCATCACGTCGAGGACGACGAGGTCGGGCCGCTGCCGCGCGACGGCCGCGAGCGCCTCCGTGCCGGTCGCCGCGGAGTCGACGTGGAAGCCGACGAAGCGCAGCGACGCGGACAGCAGCTCCCGGATGTTCGGTTCGTCGTCGACGACGAGGAGCCTGGCCTCGGGCGTGTCCATGGTGCGGCCTCCTGGACCTTCGGAGTCGGTGTCCTGCCGGTCCGGTCAAACGGAAGAACGGTGGGGCGGTGGGGCGGTGGGGCGGCCGGGCGGCCGGGACGGACGTACGGTGGCGCGGCCTGGTGTCGGCCGCGCCACCGTACGTCCCGGAGCTGTGAACGCCTCCGGTCAGTTGCCGCCGCCCGTGCCACCGGTGGCGCCGCCCGCTCCGCCGCCCGCGCCTCCGCCGCCTCCGAAGCCGAAGCCGCCGCCGAAACCGGTCGGCAGGGTCGCGCCCTCGGTGACGGTGGTCGCGGAGAGGTTGCCGGAGGAGTCGGTGGTGCCGCGGACGGTCACCGTCTGCCCGGCCTTGAGGTCGGAGACCTTGCCCTCCTTGGACTCCGTGACCTTCGTCGAGCCGCTGGTGGTGACCTTGACGGTGTTGCCCTGCGCGTCGGTGAGGTAGATCGTGTCGCCGTCGACGAGCTTGACCGTGCCGAAGGTCAGCCCGCCGCCCGCGCCCTGGCCCGTACCCGTGCCCGTACCGGCACTCGTGCCCGTGCCCGTACCGCCGAAGCCGAAGCCGCGGCCGCCGGTGCCGGCCGTGGCGTCCGCGCCGCTGCGCGCGTTGCCCGCGGCGGCGAAGGGGTTGCCGGACGACGAGCCCTTCGCGTGGTGCTTCTCGACGTACACGCCGCCGATGAAGGCGCCCGCCGCGACGATGCACGCCGACAGGGCGAGCGTCAGCCAGGGCAGCGCGCGGCGCGGCGGCGCGGCCAGCTCCGCCGAGATGTCGCGGGCGTCCGGCGGCTCGGCGAGGATGTCCTCGGGCCGCACCGCGGGCAGCCCGCCGCCCTCGATCACCTCGGAGCCGCGCTGGACCACCACGGCGCCGGTGTGCTCCTCCGGGACGAGCGGCAGCAGCTCCGTGTCGGAGTCGTCCGCCTTGACCAGCTCGGAGCGGCGTCGCGCCATGGCGGCCCCTTCCTCTCGTTCCTCGTGTCTGATCGTCGTCATCGTGATGTCACTCGTGCCGCAGGGCCTCGATGGGCCGCAGGCCCGCGGCCCGGTTGGCGGGGTAGCCGCCGAAGAACAGGCCGATGGCCACGGCGATGGCGAAGGCGCCCCACACCGACTCCGGGATGATCACCGGTTTGATCCCGACGATCGTGAAGTGCGAGCCGATGAGCCCGCCGACCACCCCGAGCCCGCCGCCGATGAGCGACAGCAGCGTGGACTCCGCCAGGAACTGCCCGAGGATCAGCCCGCGGGGCGCGCCGATCGCCTTGCGGATGCCGATCTCCCGGGTCCGCTCGGTCACCGTCACCAGCATGATGTTGGTGATGCCGATCCCGCCGACCAGCAGCGAGATCGCGGCCACCGCGCCGAGCAGCACCGTGAAGGTCTTGTTGGTGTCGGACTGCGTGTCCAGCAGCGACTGCTGGCTGCTGACCTGGAAGTCCAGCGAACTGGCGTCCTTGAGCCCGTGCTGCGCCATCAGCACGGTGGTGATCTCGCTCTGCGCGTCGGTGGTCGCGCCCGAGGAGGTCGCCTCGACCAGGATCTGGTTGACCGAGCCGAAGCCGGTGAAGGCGTTCTGCACGGTCGGCAGCGGGGCGATCACCGTGTCGTCCGGGTCCTGGAAGCCGGTGCCGCCCTTGGTGGCCAGCACACCGACCACCGTGAAGGGGGTGCCGCCGATGACGACCTTCTTGCCGACGGGGTTCACCGTGCCGAACAGGTCGGTCGCGGTCGTCGAGCCGATGACGGCGACCTTGCGGGTGTTGAGGACGTCGTCGGCGGAGAAGTAGTCGCCCCTGTCCACCTTGCTGTTGGACGCCTCGAAGTACGCCGGGTAGGTGCCGACGACCTGGCCGACCGTGTGCGACGTGCCGTCGTACACCGCCGTCTGGGACGTCGTGACCTCCGGCGCCACCGACTTCACGTGCGGGGCGGACGTGGTGTCGGCGAGCGCCCGGGCGTCGTCCACGGTCAGCGGCTTGGTGCCGGTCGAGGAGGACGCGCCGCGGCCGCCGCCGAAGCCCGTACCGGAGGTGATGGTCAGCGAGTTGGTGCCGAGCTTCTCGATGGAGTCCTTGACGGACTGCGAGGAGCCGTTGCCGACCGCCAGCAGGATGATGACGGCGGCCACGCCGATCAGCACGCCCAGCATCGTCAGCGCCGAGCGCACCTTGTTGGCGGCCAGGCCGCCGACCGCGAAGCGCAGCGTCTCCAGGGGGTTCACCGCGCACCCCCCGCCGGTCCGGCGATCGCCTGCGGAACGGTCCGGGGGGCGCTGCCCGTCTGCGGGGCGCTGCTCGCGAAGAGCGCCGCGTCGCGCAGCGCGGGCGGCGGGCCCTCGACGGGCGCCTGCCGGACGTCGGCGACGATCTGCCCGTCCACCAGCCGCACGACGCGCTTGGCGTGCCGGGCGACCTCGTCCTCGTGGGTGATCAGGACGACGGTGCGCCCCGACGCGTTGAGCCGGTCCACGATCGAGAGCACTTCCTCCGTGCTGTGGCTGTCCAGGTTGCCGGTCGGCTCGTCGGCCAGCAGCATCGCGGGCGCCGTGACCAGCGCGCGGGCCACGGCCACGCGCTGCTGCTGGCCGCCGGACAGCTCGTTGGGCCGGTGGTCCATCCGGTCGGCGAGGCCGACCAGCTCCAGCGCCGCCATCGCCCGGCGGCGCCGCTCGGCGGTCTTCACCCCGGCGTAGGCGAGGGGGAGTTCGACCTGCGCGAGCGCGGGGGTGCGCGGCACCAGGTTGAACGACTGGAAGACGAAGCCGATCTTGCGGTTGCGGACGAGCGAGAGCTGGTGCTCGTCGAGACCGCCGACGTCGATGCCGTCCAGCAGGTACCGTCCGGCGGTCGGCACGTCCAGGCAGCCCAGGATGTTCATGAGCGTGGACTTGCCGGAGCCGGAGCTGCCCATCACCGCGACCATGTCGCCCTGTTCGACGACCAGGTCCACACCGGGCTCCTCGCCGGACACCGCGTCGGGCGGGCCGCCGAGCGCGCGCACGGTCGCGTCACCACTGCCGTACGTCTTGCGCAGCGACCGCACCTCGATGACCGGGGGCGGGCCCCACGGGCTCTCCTCCACCGCTTCCTCGGGCGGCGCCGCGCCCCCTCTGCGGTGGGCGCCGCCGCCCAGGCCGAACCTCATCAGCGGCCACCCGCGCCCTGCCGGAAGCCACCGCCGCCGCCCGCGCCGCCGAAGCGGTTGCCGCCGCCGAGGTTGCCGAGGCCACCGGGGAAGGCGCCGCTCGGGAAGCCGCTGCTGCCGGTCGAGGCGACCGTCGGGATCTGCACCTGCTGACCCTCCGTCAGGCCCGCGGTGATCTGGTCCGTCGAGTCGCCCTCGACGCCCACGGTCACGGAGGTGCGGGTGGTGGAGCCGTCCTTGTTGACGAGCAGCACGGTGCGGTTGGTGCCCGTGCCGGACACCGCCGCGGTCGGCACGGTGAGCGTGTCGGACGCGGTCGCCGTCGTGACCTGGATGCTGGCGCTCAGCCCCGTCCGCAGCGCGGACGTGTCGCTGGTGATCTGGAGCACCGCCGGATACTGCACGGCGCTGCCGGACGAACCCGCCCCGGACCCCGAACTGCTGCTCGCCGGGAGCGAGCTGATGGACAGCACCTTGGCGTCCAGCACGGTGCCGGACTGCGCGTTGAGGGTCACGGTGGCGGCCTGGCCGGCCTTGATCTTGAGCGAGTCGGCCTCCGAGAAGTTCGCGGTGACCTGCATGTTCGCCGGGTTCGTCAGCACGATGAAGCCGCTGAGCGAGCTGGAGGAGGAGCTGCTCCCGGTGCTGGAGCTGCCGGAGCTGCCGCCGCTGCCTCCGTTGCCGGAGCCGCTGCCGGACGTGCCGGAGACGGTGTCGCCCTTCTCGCCGTCGACCGAGGCGACCGTGCCGGCGACCGGGGCCTTGAGCGTGGTGCCGTCGACCGCGCGCTGGGCGGCGTCCACGGCGTTCTGCGCCTGCGTGAGCTGGGCCTGCGCCTGCGCGAGCTGCACGGGATCGACCGTCGGCGTCGGCGAGGGGGTGGGCGAGGACTGCCCGCCGCTGCGCCCGGAGTTGCTGTCGGAGTTGCTGCCGGAGGAGGACGAGGCGGGCACCTCACCGGCCTCGACCTTCGTGAGGTTGGCCTCGGCGGCGTCGAGCGTCGCCTGGTCCTGCTGGAGGGTCGCCTTCGCGTCCGTCGCGTCGACCTTGGCCAGCACCTGGCCCTTCTTGACCTTGTCGCCCGGCTTGACCTTCACCTCGGTGAGCGTGCCGCCCGTGGTGAAGTTCAGGCCCGCGTCACTGGGCGAGACAAGGGAGCCGGAGCCGGAGACCGTGGCGGAGACCGATCCCCTGGAGACCGTCGCCACCCGCGCGGTGCCGCTGCCGGTGGACTTGGCGCCGTCGTCGTGGACGGCCGCGTAGGCGCCGCCGGCGCCCGCGAGGACGACCACGCCGAGCACCGAGTTGATCAGGGCGGCCCTGCGCCGCCGTGGGAGCACCTTCATGGTCCGCATCCTGGCGGGACACTCCTTTGATGCCCTGGGAGGAGCCTGGGAGTTCCCTGGGAGGACAAAAGCCCCTTGTCCGCCAATACGCCGCATCCCGCCCGCAGGCGTGCCCGTCTCATCCCCTCCGTACGGTTCTGCTCCCCGGGAACTCACAGGCCGCGGTCGGGCGGCGCCTACGTGCGTGCGGTTCAGTCATGGGCTGCCGCCGCGCGCGTGCGGGGCGGCTCCCCCTGCCCTCCGCTCCCGAGGAGACCGGCCATGACCTGGACCCCCACCACCGCACTGCGGGCCGGCGCCTCGGTCGCCGTCCTCGCCTCGGGAGCGCTGCTGCTCGCCGCGTGCTCCTCCGGCGGGGGCTCGGGCTCGTCCTCCGACGCGAAGTCCTCCACCGGGACGTCGGCGTCCGCCACCGCGTCGGGGGCCGCGGACATGGCCGCGTACCGCGACTGCCTCGCGAAGAACGGCGTCCAGCTCCCCAGCTTCTCCCCCGGCGCCCGCCCCTCCGGCCGCCCGAGCGGCATGCCCTCCGGCCGCCCCACCGACGGCAAGGGCTTCCGCGGCGGCTTCCCCGGCTTCGGCGGCGCGTCCGCCGACCCCAAGACCCAGAAGGCCATGCAGGCCTGCGAGTCCCTGCGCCCCCAGTTCAACCGCGGCAACGGCGGCGGCGCCGACTCCAGCGCGTTCGCCGCCTTCACGAGCTGCCTGAAGGACCACGGCGTCACCCTCCCCACCTCCACCGCCTCCCCCAACGCCTCCGGCCGCCGCGGCGGCGGCATGTTCAACGCCCTCAACACCTCCGACCCCAAAATCGCCAAGGCCTACGAAACCTGCAAGGCCCTCCTCCCCTCCCGCCCCACCCCCTCAGCAACCTGACCCCGCCCCCGCGCCCGTAAGACGTCTGCCCCCTCCGCCGGAACGGAGGGGGCAGACGTCTTCAGGTCACCACGCACCATGGCCCAGCCGGACGAACGCGCCCTACGCCGGACCGCAGTCGGGGCCGTCGTCCGTGCACAAGGCCCAGACCATCTTCCCGACGCCCTCCCGATCGCTCACCCCCCACCGCCCACCGGTGATCGCGTCCACCAGCGCCAGCCCGCGCCCCGACTCCTCCTCGCCGGACACGTCCCGCTGCTCGGACTTTGACTCGTCGGCGTCGTGCACCTCGATGCGCACCCCTCGCCCCAACCGCTCGAACTGCGTACGGATCACATGTCAGCCGCGTGGGGAGCGAGCCCATGAGCGACCATCAGCCGAACGAGGGTCTGATGCGGCTGTACCGCGAGACCGGCTGGACGCTGCGCCAACTGGCCCAGGAAGTGAACAAGGTCGGTACCGAACGGGGGACGCCGACCCGTTACCAGCCGCCATCGGTTCATCAGTGGCTGGACGGGCACCTGCCCAAGGAGAGCGCGCGTCCGCTTGTTCTCGAAGCTGTCGCACGGCGGTTGGGCAGGCCCGTCACCCCGGCCGAGGCCGGATTTCCGCCGTTGACGGGCCGGGAGAGCGGTGGCGAAGCTGGCATGGTGGAAGACCTCGTCAGCATGGGGAGGGAAGACATGGACCCGTCCCGCCGGAAGGTTCTCGCCGCGAGTCTTTACGCCGCCGCGCTGCCCGTACCCGCATACGCGGAGCTGGTGGGTCGGACGAAGGCCGGTGCCGCTGGGCGAACCGCCAGGATCGGGGCGGGGGAGGTGGGCACCGTCCGCACGATGACCGAGCGCATCGCGGACATCCTCGACGAGCTGGGGGGCGGGCACGCCAGGCCCATGGCCGCGGCCTTCCTCGTCAACACCGTCGGGCCGTATCTGCACGCGCAGGCTTCGGACGAGGTGCGGAAGGACCTGCTGTCGGCGGTGTCCGACCTGGTCTACCTCACCGGGTGGATGGCGATGTACGAGCGGGCGCACGGGCTGGGGCAGCGGTACTACCTGCACGCGCTGAAGCTGGCCGCCGCCGGGGAGGACCACGTCACGTACTGCCGGACGCTGCGCGGCATGGCCCTCCAGGCGGCCAACCTCAAGCACGCCGGGAAGGCCCTGTCGCTGGCGGACGCCGCCGCCGAGGCCGCGCCCAAGGCCGGGCCGCGTCTGCACGCCTTCCTCGCGGGGCAGCAGGCGCAGGGCGCCGCACTCGTCGGGGACAAGCGGCTCGCGTTCACCCGGCTCGCCGAGACGGAGGCGGCCCTCGCGAAGGCGGACGACCGCCGGGACGCGATCGGCGGCTACGACCGGGCCGCGTACCTCTTCCACGTCTCCGGCGTCCGCTACGCCCTCGGTGACGTCCACGGCTCGATCACGTCCCTGCAGGAGTCCAACCGCGTCCGCCCGCCGGTGGAGAAGCAGGGCCGCGCCCACGCCAACGGCCTGCTCGCCCAGCGACAGCTGGAGGTCGGGCACCTCGAAGCCGCCTGCGCGACGTGGCAGGCGTTCCTCGACGACTACGAGCACCTGTCCTCGTCCCGCGCCGACGAGCACTTCGCCACCCTGCGGACGTCCCTCCGCCCCCACCTCACCCACCCCGGCGCCCGGCAGGTGCACGAGCGCGCGCGGCATGTGGCCCGGCTGAAGGCGGCCTGAACGGCGGGTTCGCCGCAGGGGCGGGCGGTCGCCCGGTGGCTCGTCGGGTCGGGGCGACTGATCACCACCCGGGATCTGCTCGCTCGGCTTCCGCCGACGGCGCACGCGCCGGTGCTGGAATAGCGGTATGGCGGAGAGTGCGGATCTGGTCATCGTCGGGGGCGGGCCCGCCGGGTGTGCGGCGGCGGGTGCGGGCCGACCACCGGGTGACCTCGTGCCGGACGCGGCCGGCTACTGCCCGCCGGGGCGGCAGCACCCCCGCGTCCTCACCGCGGGGGACCTGCGCTCCGCCCGCTTCCAGCGCATCATCGCCGCCACCGGCTCCGGCGGCGAGGCGGCCCTGCGGGCGTACTACGGCCTACGCGACGTGCCGAAGGGGCGGCCTCAGCCGTAGGAGAGCTTGCTGCACGGGTCCGCGTCGGCCGAGCGGGCGGACTTGCTGATGCTCGTCGGGAGGGGGGTGGGGGTCGAGGAGGCGGGGGTCTTCGCGGCGACGGCGGCGTAGTCGGAGCCGAGGACGACGTTGATGCCGCTGGTGTTCAGGGGGACGAGCTGGGCGCCGGGGAAGAGCTTGGCGACGGTCTTGGCCTGGGCCTCGTCCGCGGTGCCGTACTCGATGCGGGTGACGGCGTGGTCGCGGGACTTGGCGTTGGTGGTGTCGAGGACCGTGAAGCCGTGGGCCTTCAGCAGGTCGCCGCCCTTGCCGGCCAGGCCCGTGGTGAGGGTGCCGTTGTAGACGGAGACGTCGATGCCGGTGCCGTCGACCGTGGCGCTGGGGGACGGGGTGGCGGAGGCGCTGGGGGTGGTCTTGCCGGAGGCGTTGACACCGTCGAGGGTCTGGTCGGCGCGCAGGGTGGCGAAGAGGTCGTCGACGTCGGGGTGGACCAGGTCGATACGGGCGCCCGCGTACTTCCAGGGGGCGGTGATGAACTGGATGTTGTTCAGGTCGATGCCCTTGAGGGACAGCCCGAAGGAGACCAGCTTGGCGGCGTTGCCGATGCCCGGGTCGACGGTGAGGGACTTGGTCGCGGCGTTGGCGAGCGGCAGCAGCGTCGTGGGGTTCATGCCCTGGCCCTTGATCTTCTTGATCAGGGCGGAGAGGAAGGCCTGCTGCCGCAGCATGCGGCCGACGTCGGAGTTGTCGCCGACACCGTGCCGGACACGGACGTAGTCCAGGGCGTCCTGGCCGGAGAGGTTCTGCATGCCGGCCTTGAGGACGACCTTGCCCTTGTGGCCGAGGTTGGGGTTGAGGTCCCCCTGGTAGATGTTGTTCGGGACGCAGACCTCGACGCCGTGGACGGCGGAGGTCATGGACGCGAAACCGGCGAAGTCGACGACCATCGTGTGGTCGACCCGCATCCCGGACAGCTTCTCGATGGTGTTCTGGGTGCACGCGGGGTTGCCCTTGGCGGTGCTGCCCATGGAGAACGCGGAGTTGAACATCGCGGACGGCTGGTCCTTGGACCACTTGCCGTCGGGGAGCAGACAGGGCGGTATCTCGACGAGCGAGTCGCGGGGTATGGATATGCCGACCGCGTGTTTGTGGTCGGGGTAGACGTGCAGCAGGATCGTCGTGTCGGAACGGCCTATGTCGCCGGACGCGGAGCCGCCGAGTTTGCCGTTCTCACCGGAGCGGGTGTCGGAGCCTATGAGCAGGACGTTGACGGCCTTGTCGCCGTTGGCGTCCGCTTTCGTCTCGGCGGGACGGTCCTTGCTGATGCCCGCGGAGTCGAAGGTGTCGATGTTCGCGTTGAGTTTGAGATAGATCGCACCCGCGCCGCCGACGAGCAGCACCACGAACGACACCACTATCGCGATGATCCAGCGTTTGCGGCTGTGCTTGCGCTCCCGCTTCCGCCCACGAACGCCCATCTGCCTTTACACCTTCGGTCCGGTGGCACCCGCACACATCACGACGAAGCCCCAACTTCTACCAGTTGATCCGGCTTGGCCGTATGACCCGGGTCACAGGCCGCCGGGGAGGGCGTCTGCCCAGCCAGACGCCCAGCCAGACACTGTACGACGTCAACATTTGGGTGACGTGTGTAAAGCGTGGAGTAACGGGGCGGGCCCGCGGCGGACTTTCGGTGGAGCCCCGGGAAACTCCCAGCGGGCCCTCAGGGGAGCAGTGCCTCGTCGAGGGTGCGGACGGGGTGGAAGACGGCGTCGAGGCCGGTGAGCGCGAGCAGCCGCAGGGTCTGCCGGTGGTGGCACACCATGGCGGTGCGGCCGCCGCGGTCGAGCACCCGGCGGTGGGCGCGGACGAGCAGGGTGAGCCCGTAGCAGTCGATGAACTCCAGCGGCCCGAGGTCGAAGACGACGAGCGGCGGGGCGGGCGCGAAGGCGGCGGCGTCCAGGTGCGGGTGCACGGAGTAGGCACTGCCGAGGTCGATCTCCCCGGCCAGTTCCACGACGGTGGCGCGCGCGAGGCGGTAGGAGCGCGCGTACGCGGTGGGCGGCGGCAGCCCCTCCTCGCCCTGTGGCGGCAGCCCCTCTTCGTTCACCCGAGTCCCCCGTCCCCCTGGCGTGACTCGCGCCACCGTAACGGGGCCGCGGCGCGGCTGGGGAGGGCGCACGGGGCGCGCGGGCCCGTTGTTCACCCGGACGGATGAACAACGGGCAAAACGACCGATTCCGGCCCCGGGCTCAACGGCTCCGGGGCCGGACCCGCCTCACAGCTCGCGCCGGAGTTCGGCGAGCCAGTCCAGCGAGTCGGCGGGGCTGAGCGCGATACGGCCCAGCGTGGTCATGGCCTTGTCGTACTCCACGACCTCGTCGTGCTTGTCGATGTAGAGCGCGCCCGTCAGCTGCTCCAGGTACACCAGGTCCGGAAGGTCGGACTCGGGGAAGCTGAGCAGCGTGAAGGCGCCGCCGCCCGCGGCGTGCCCGCCGATGGCGAAGGGCAGGACGCGCACCTCGACGTTGGGCGCGTCCGCGGCCTCCAGGATGTGCGCGACCTGGTCGCGCATGCCCTGCCGGGTGCCGAACGGGCGGCGCAGCGCGCCCTCGTCCATCACCGCGACGAAGTGCGGGGCCCGCTCGGAGACGAGCAGCTTCTGCCGCTCCAGGCGCAGTCCGACTCGCCTTTCCACCCAGGCGTCGGCCGCCTCGGGGTGACCGAGTCGGATCACCTGCCTTATGTAGTCCTCCGTCTGCAGAAGACCGTGCACGAACTGCACCTCGAAGGTGCGGATCAGCGCGGCGGACTCCTCCAGGCCTACGTACGTCTGGAACCACGTCGGCATGACTTCGCCGTAGCCGTGCCACCAGCCGGCCGCGTTCGCCTCCCTCACGAGTCCCAGCATGGCGAGCCGCTCATCCTCCTCGGTGACGCCGTACAGCGTCAGCAGATCGGCGACATCCCGCTCCTTGAAGCTGACTCTTCCCAGCTCCATGCGGCTGATCTTCGACTCCGAGGCCCTGATCGAGTACCCGGCGTCCTCCCTGGTGATCCCCCGCGACTCACGCAGCCTCCGCAGCTGCGCTCCGAGCAGCATTCGTCGCACGATGGACCCGCCTCCCGGCTGCCCTGCGCTCATAGGTCACGCTCCGCCCTTGGTTCATCAGCAGTCTGCCACTAATGGCTTGCGGGCAGTACCCGTCTCGTCACTCTCGAACGACACGTGCATCAATTCCTTGCAGATGCACGTGCAGCTGCCCTTGCATCCTCGGGTGCCGATCCATGAGCATGGTGACCGTGCAGATACCCCGGGGGCAGGTATGAACGCGGAGACCGCACCCGCGCTCTATCCGTTATGGCAAGGCGTGCTCGCGCCCGAGCGGCTTGCCGCGGGTGACGGCGCCACGTGCGAACTTCCCGCCACCCCGGAATCGGTGCGCGAGGCGCGCCGCTTCACGCGTACGACACTTCAGCGCTGGGATCTCGCCGCGCTGCTGGATTCCATGGAGCTGGTCGCCTCCGAACTGGTCACCAACGCGCTGCGCTACGCGGTGCCGCCGGACGCCCCGGGCACCCCGGTGCGGCTGAGCCTGGCCCGCTGGACGAGCCGGGTGGTCTGCGCGGTGCGCGATCCCAGCGAGGTGGCACCGGTCGCCAAAGAGGCGGATTTCGTGGCCGAGACGGGCCGCGGGCTGCACCTGGTGGACTCGTTCAGCGAGAAATGGGGATGGCACCCGCTCGGCGGTACCGGAAAAGTGGTCTGGGCGCTGTTCCTCGCCGCCCCGGCCGTTCCGCGTCTGCAGGCCTGAGGGGCGGAAGATCAGGGTCCCGGCATGAGGTGGTCGAACTCACCCGCCTTGACCCCGATGATCATCGACTCGATCTCGGCGCGGGTGTAAATCAGCGCGGGGCCGTCCGGAAAGCGCGAATTGCGTACGGCCACGTCTCCGTCGGGCAGTGCGGCGAACTCCACACACGTGCCATTGGCATTGCTGTGCCTACTCTTCTGCCAGACCACACCCGCGAGGTCATCGGCGGGCATTCCATTGTGCGTCCGGCGCATCAGCCACTCTCCAATAGTGCCGTGTGGTACAGGAGATGATAACTCGGAGCGGGCGCACGTGCATCTGCACGTGCAAGTGCACGTGCAGTCACGGCGCGTGACGCACATACCCGCTCTGACCCGAACCTGCCCGGTATGAGAAACGCGGTGGCGGTCCCCCCGCTACGGTCCGATACGATTGACGGTCCGTAGATGAATTCCTCACTCCACGCTACGAATTGGGAGCAGCCTGCAATGGCTCGTCACCTCATCACCTCAGCCCTGCCCTATATCAACGGGATCAAGCACCTGGGCAACATGGTGGGGTCCATGCTCCCCGCGGACGTCTACGCCCGGTATCTGCGCCAGCGCGGGCACGACGTCCTCTACATCTGCGCCACCGACGAGCACGGCACCCCGGCGGAGCTCGCCGCCAAGGAGGCCGGACTCCCGGTCGACGCGTTCTGCGCGCAGGCCCACGACGCCCAGAAGGCGATCTACGACGGCTTCGCGCTCTCGTTCGACTACTTCGGCCGCAGTTCCTCGCCGCAGAACGTCGAGATCACCCAGCGTTTCGCGCGCCGCCTCAACGAAAACGGCTTCATCGAGGAGCGCGCCATCCGCCAGGTCTACTCGCTGGCCGACGAGCGCTTCCTGCCCGACCGCTACATCGTCGGCACCTGCCCGTACTGCGGCTACGACAAGGCGCGCGGCGACCAGTGCGAGAACTGCACCCGCGTCCTCGACCCGACCGACCTGATCGAGCCCCGCTCGGCGATCAGCGGAAGCACCGCGCTGGAGGTCAGGGAGACCAAGCATCTCTTCCTCCTCCAGTCCAAGCTCGCCGCCGAGGTCGAGTCCTGGCTCGACGCGAACAGCGCCGACTGGCCCACCCTGTCGTCCTCGATCGCCCGCAAGTGGCTCACCGAGGGCCTGCACGACCGCGCGATCACCCGCGACCTCGACTGGGGCGTGCCCGTGCCCGCCGACACCTGGCCGGAGCTGGCCGCCGACGGCAAAGTCTTCTATGTCTGGTTCGACGCCCCGATCGAGTACATCGGTTCCACGAAGGAATGGTCCGACGCCGCCCCCGAAGGGGAGACGCGCGACTGGCAGTCCTGGTGGTACGAAGCCGCGGATGTGCGCTACACGCAGTTCATGGCCAAGGACAACGTCCCCTTCCACACGGTCATGTTCCCCGCGACCCAGATCGGAACCAGGGAACCCTGGAAGATGGTGGACTACGTCAAGTCGTTCAACTGGCTGACGTATTACGGCGGAAAGTTCTCCACCTCGCAGCGCCGCGGTGTCTTCACCGACGCGGCGCTCGACGTACTCCCCGCCGACTACTGGCGGTACTTCCTGATGGCCAACGCGCCCGAGTCCGACGACTCCTCCTTCACCTGGGAGCTGTTCACCGCGGGCGTCAACAAGGACCTCGCCGACACCCTCGGCAACTTCGTCAACCGCGTGCTGTCCTTCTCGCGCAAGCGCTTCGGCGACGAGGTCCCGGCGGGAGCGGCCGCCGGCGAGGCCGAGGCGAAGCTCGGCGAGCAGGTCGCGGCGCTGCTCGCGGAGTACGAGGGCCACCTCGACACCCTCCAGTTCCGCAAGGCGGCGCAGTCGCTGCGCGCCCTGTGGAGCGCGGGCAACTCCTACCTGGAGGAGAAGGCCCCCTGGATGGCGATCAAGACCGACCCGGACGGCGCCGCCCTCACCCTGCGCACCGCGATGAACCTCATCCGCCTCTACGCGGTCGTCTCCGAGCCCTTCATCCCCGCCTCGGCGGCCGCGATGCGGGCGGCCTTCACCCTCCCCGCCGACGACGCCCGCTGGATCACCCCGCAGGAGGCCCGCGCCCTCGACGCGGTCCCCGCCGGAACGCCCTTCACCGTCCCGCCGGTGCTCTTCGCGAAGATCACCGAGGACGACCTGGCGTCGTACGTCACCCGCTTCGGCGGCGACCCGGACGCCGTCTGACGCAGGGCGGGAGCGCCCGCCCCGCGTCAGCCGAAGACCGCCGAGTCCAGGAGGTAGCGCGCCTCCTGGACGCGGGTCTGGGAGGGGTCGGCCAGACAGGCCACCGTCCAGACGATCGTGCCGTCGGGGGCGACCATCGTGCGGGTCAGCTGACGGGTGCCGCCGACCGTACGGCACGCCTGGTACGGGGAGTCCTCCGTGAGCGGGACCTCGTAGTCGCGGGCCTTGGCCGACGGCATCTTGGACGGCTGGCGGCGGAACATCACCAGCGCCCCGTCCTTCTTCAGCGCCAGCGCCAGCGGAGTGCAGAAACCGTCCAGGGCGTGCGCGCAGCCGCCCTCCGGCAGCACCATGCGCTGCGTGCCCAGGAAGAGGCTCGCCGTCTTGGGGTCCGCGAGCGTCTGCCAGCCGTTGCCCGGGGGCATCTGCAGCACCAGACCGCCCATGCCGTCGGGCCGGTAGCCGGACGGCGGCGTGCTCAGCGGCGTACTGGGCCGCGGGGTCGCGCTCCCCACCACCGCGGGGGCCGCGTGGCCGCCGCCGTGCGGCCCCACCAGCCCGGGCACCGCCACCAGGGCCGCCGCGAGGGCCAGCACCGCGCTCCCCGTCACCACGGCCGTACGCCGGCGGCGGCGCCACCGGATCCGCTCCCGGATCCGCTCCAGCCGCTGCGCGGGCGCGGGCAACTGCGGCACCGCGCGCTCCAGCAGGGCACGCAGCTCCCGCTCCACGCCCTCCGCGCCCTCCGCGCCTTCCGCGCCTTCCGCGCCCTGCGTCCCGGTACGCTCCGGCTCACTCATCCGCGCTCACCGCCCTCCGCCAGGACCGCCGCCTCCGGCAGCAGCCCGCGCAGCGTGCGCAGCGCCTTGGACGCCTGGCTCTTGACCGTGCCCTCCGAACACCCCAGCGCCTCCGCGGTCTCGGTCACGCTCAGATCCTCGAAGTAGCGCAGCACCACGACCGCCCGCTGCCGCACCGGGAGCGCCCGCACGGCCGCGGCGAGCGCCTGCTCCAGGTCCACCCCTGCGTACGCGTCCGGCGCGGACGCCCGGTCCGGCACATCGCCGTGCGGCACCTCCCCGCGCCACCGGCGCCGCCACCAGGAGGCGTGCGTGTGCACGAGGGCCTGGCGGACGTACGCCTCGGGGTTCTCGTCGGCGATCCGCGGCCACTTCGGCCAGACCTTCGCCAGGACGGTCTGCAGCAGGTCCTCTGCGAGGTGGGCGTCGCCGGTGAGCAGCCAGGCGACACGCAGCAGCCGTTGGCCGCGTGCCGCGACGAACTGCTCGAACCCGCCCTCGCCCACGCCGCTTCCTCCCCACACCCTCCTAACGCGCCGTCCCCGCGCCCGGGTTGCCGCGCGGGGTACGCGTTTTGCGCTGCCGCGCCGGGCGAACGTTTTCAGGCCGCGCCGGGCGAGCGTTTTTGGGGGCGCGAGGAACTGCGCGGCCAGCCCCCACCGGGGCGCGGGCCGTCACCGACCCGAAGGGGCAGTACGGTCCGTACCGGACCACCGGCCGGTGGACGGCTGAGCGCGCAGTTCCCCGCGCCCCTGGTGCGTGCCCGGCGCGGCAGCGCAAACGCCCCCCGCGCGGGGCCCAGGCGCCTACTTCCGGCGGAGCTGGATGTGGAGTTCGCGGAGGCGGGTCTCCGAGACCTCCGACGGCGCCCCCATCAGAAGATCCTGCGCCTGCTGGTTCAGCGGGAAGGCGATCGTCTCGCGGATGTTCGGCTCGTCCGCGAGCAGCATGACCATGCGGTCGACGCCCGGCGCGATGCCGCCGTGCGGCGGGGCGCCGAAGTGGAACGCGCGCAGCATCCCGCCGAACTCCGCCTCGACCGTCTCGCGGTCGTACCCGGCGATCTCGAAGGCCTTGTACATGACCGCGGGCTCGTGGTTGCGGATGGCGCCGGAGGACAGCTCGATGCCGTTGCAGACGATGTCGTACTGCCAGGCGAGGATGTCGAGCGGGTCCTTGGTCTCCAGGGCCTCCAGGCCGCCCTGCGGCATGGAGAAGGGGTTGTGGGAGAACTCGATCGCGCCGGTGTCCTCGTTGCGCTCGAACATCGGGAAGTCGACGATCCAGCAGAACCGGAAGACGTCCTCCTCGAACTGGCCGACGCGCTTGGCGGCCTCGACCCGGACCGGGCCCATGATCTTGGAGACCTCGTCGAACTCGCCCGCGCCGAAGAAGACCGCGGTGCCGGGCTTGGCGCCGACCGCGTCGACGAGCGCGGTGACGTCGTCCTCGGTGAGGAACTTCGCGATGGGGCCGGTCAGCGCGTTGTCCTCGCCGACGCGGACCCAGGCCAGGCCCTGCGCGCCGAGCGAGACGGCGTACTCGCCGAGCTGGTCGAAGAACTTGCGGGGCTGGTCGGCGGTGTCCGGCACGGCCAGGGCGCGGACGTGCTTGCCGGCGAAGGCCTTGAAGCCGGAGCCGGCGAAGACGTGGGAGACGTCGACGAGTTCGAGGGAGGTGCGCAGGTCCGGCTTGTCGTTGCCGTACTTGAGCATGGACTCGCGGAACGGGATGCGCGGGAAGGGCGAGGTGACGCGGCGGCCGCCGCCGAGCTCGGTGAAGAGGTCGGTCATGACCTTCTCGATGACGCCGAAGACGTCCTCCTGCTCGACGAAGCTCATCTCGACGTCGAGCTGGTAGAACTCGCCGGGCGAGCGGTCGGCGCGCGAGTCCTCGTCGCGGAAGCAGGGCGCGATCTGGAAGTAGCGGTCGAAGCCGGAGATCATCAGCAGCTGCTTGAACTGCTGCGGGGCCTGCGGCAGGGCGTAGAACTTGCCGGCGTGCACGCGCGAGGGCACCAGGAAGTCGCGCGCGCCCTCGGGGGAGGTGGCGGACAGGATCGGGGTGGCCATCTCGTTGAAGCCGAGGGCGGTCATCTCGCGGCGCAGGAAGGAGATGACCTGGGTGCGCAGCATGATGTTGCGGTGCATGCGCTGGCGGCGCAGGTCGAGGAAGCGGTTGGTGAGCCGCATCTCCTCGTTGGCGCTGTCCTCGGGGAAGACGGGGAAGGGCAGCTGGTCGGCGGCGCCGAGCACCTCCAGGGAGGCGACCTCGACCTCGACCTCGCCGGTGGGCAGCTCCGGGTTGACGTTCTCCGCCGAGCGGGCGACGACGCGGCCGTCCACGCGCAGCACGGACTCCTTGGACTGGCTGCTCAGCGCCTCGTAGGCGGGCGAGCCGGGGCGGGCGACCAGCTGGGTGAAGCCGTAGTGGTCGCGCAGGTCGACGAAGAGGATGCCGCCCAGGTCACGGCGATTGTGCAGCCAGCCGGACAGGCGGACGTCGGTGTCGACGTCGGTGGCGCGCAGCTCTCCGCAGGTGTGTGACCGGTACCGGTGCATCGTGGGTTCGTCCAAGTCGTCAGGTCGTCGCGATGGTGGGGGAACCCCCACAGCCTACCGGCGGCGGGTGGCGCTCCTCATCCCCGTATCCCCCCTCCGGGCGGCCCCGCGGCCGGGCCGCAGAAGGGGCACACTCGCCCATGCCATCGCATTCCTCTTAAAATAGGCCAATGCACACCGAGGACGTGCTCGCGGCCGTGGGGTCGGGGGTGTGGCAGTGGGAAGAGGCGACCGAGCAGATCGCGGTGGACGCGCGGGCCGCGCACCTGCTCGGGCTGCAGGACGGCGCCGGGTCGTACCGTACGGCCGCGGTCCGCGCCTGCCTGCACGCCGCGGACTACGTGTCGGTGTCCGCCGAGGTGGAGCTGGCCGCGGCCGAGGGCACGGTCGCGGAGCAGCTGGTGCGGGTCGTCGGGCCGGACGGGGCGGTGCGGCGCACGCTGCGGGCCCGGATCGCGCCGCGTCCGCCGGGGCAGATCAGCGGCACGCTGCACGAGGTGCCGGTCGGCGGCAGCCGGTCGGGCCGCCCGCCGCGGGACTGGCGGCGGGCCCGGGAGGCCTTCCTGCTGGACGCCGGGCGGGCGCTCGCCGAGGCGGACTCCACCGAGGAGGTCATGCGGGTCGCGGCGACCTTGTCCATGCCGGGCTTCTCGCCGGACGGCCACGCGGTCTTCGGCGTGGACAGCGACCGCCTCCAGGTCATCGGCCACCACGGGCAGGAGGTCATCGACCCGAGCATCCTGGACATGCCGCTGTCCGCGGACTACCCGGCCGCGGTCGTCGCCCGCACCGGCCAGGCGGTCTACCTGCCGACGCCCCGGTCGTACGCCGAGCGCTTCCCCGCCACCTGGCCGCTGGTGCGGCCGTACGGGCGCGTGTCGTGGTCCTACCTGCCGCTGACCGTGGCCGGGACGACGATCGGGGCGTGGATGGCGGCCTTCCGCGAGCCGGTGGAGTTCACGCCCGACGAGCGCGCGGTGCTCACCACGGTCGCCCGGATGCTGGGCCAGGCGCTGGCCCGCGCGGGCCAGCACGAGTCGGAGCGGGCGCTGAGCGACGGCCTCCAGCGCACGATGCTGCCCACCCGCAAGCCCGACGTCACCGGAATGGCGGTGGCCGCCCGCTACGTCCCCACCGGGGGCGGCCTCCAGGTCGGCGGCGACTGGTACGACATGATCGACCTGCCCTCGGGGCGTACCGCGATCGTCATCGGCGACGTCCAGGGCCACGACGTGCGGGCCGCGGGCATCATGGGCCAGCTGCGGATCGCGCTGCGCGCCTACGCGGCCGAGGGGCACGGGCCGGACGCCGTCCTCAGCCGCACCTCGCGCTTCCTCGCCGGGCTCGGCCGCACCTCCGCCGACGCGCGCTTCGCGACCTGCCTGTACGCCGAGGTGGACCACCTCACCGGCACCCTGGAGATGGTGCGCGCCGGGCACCCCGAGCCCGCGGTACGGCTCGGCGACGGCACCACGATCGTGCGCCGCACGGCGGTGGGCCTGCCGCTGGGCATCGAGCCCGACGCGGACTACCCGACCACCCGGATGGTCCTGGAGCCCGGCGAGGTGCTGCTGCTGTGCACCGACGGCCTGATCGAGACCGGCGGCCACGACCTGGACACCGGCTGGCAGCGGCTGTCGCGGGCCCTGACCGCCGGTCCCGCGGGCGATCTGGAGGTCCTCGCCGACTCCCTGGTGGACGCCGTGCACGGCCCGGCCTCGCACCAGACGACCGGCCCGCTCACCGACCGCCGCGAGGACGACATCGCGCTGGTGCTGCTGCGCCGCGACCCCGAGGGCCCCACCTGCGCGGTCCCGGTGCGCCGCACGGTGCTGACGGTGCCGCAGGACGACCCGGGCCGGATCCGCTCGGCGCGCGCCGACATCCGCGCGCTGCTGCACGACTGGTCCTCGCCCGACCAGGTGGAGTCCGCGGTGCTGCTGGTCTCGGAGGCCGTCACCAACGTCCTGGTCCACACCGACGGTGACGCCGTGCTGCTCGCCCAGGTCACGGGCATGCCCGGCACCCGCCGTCTGCACGTCGACGTCGGCGACCGCTCCGACGAGATGCCGCACCGCCGCTCCCCCGGCGAGATGGCCTCCTCCGGCCGCGGCCTGCTGCTCATGGAGGAGCTGGCGGACGCCTGGGGCGTGGACCCGCGCGGCGACGGCAAGGCGACCTGGTTCGAGCTGTACGAGACGCTGCCGTCGGCCGCGGTCGCGGGGTGACGGGCGGACCGGTGGGCGGACCGGCGGGCGGACCGGCGGGCGAATCGCCGGGAAGGGGCTGTGCGGGCGGGTTATCGTATGGGCTGAGGGATTCCGGGCGTCGGGGGAAGGGGGAGCCGCGATGGGCTCACCGGATGCGCAGGAGTTGACCACGCGGGCCGCGCAGTTGCGGGGGCTGGCCGCCGACATCGAGGCGCTGCCCGACAAGGCGCGGACGTTCGCGACGCAGACGATGACGAAGTGGGAAGGCCCGCACGCGGACCGCACCCGGGGTGAGATGAACACCTGGCGGAACACCTGCCACACCGTCGCCGAGCACCTGCGGACGGAGGCGAACACCTGCGAGCAGGACGCCAAGGACCTCAACAAGAAGCACTAGGGCGGGCCTTGCGGACACCCGCAGCGCACCGCCCGGGCCGGCGGGCGTACGCACAGCACGGCCGGCGTACGCGCACCACGGCCGCACACCGACCGACCGCGACAGGGAGCACCTCACCATGCCGTCCTACGACAGTTCCCGTGCCCGGCTCCGGCTGGCGGACCGGCATGTGGCCGTCCTCGGCCACCTCGCGGACGGGGAGACACCGCCCGCCGAACTCGCCGAGCCGCTCGCGGAGTTGCAGCAGATCGGGCTCGTCGGCGAGGAGGGCGAGCTGTCCCCCCTGCTGAAGGACCTCGTCGTCACCTTCGCCGACCCGATGGTCATGGTCCAGGTGGAGGTGACCGGCGAGCACGGGGCCGTCAGCCACGGGATCGTCATCGGGCAGGACGCCGTCGTGGTGCACGACGGGTGGCCGGGCCAGGAGGAGTCGGAGTACGTCTCCGCCGAGCCGAGCATGCTGCTGTGGGAGCTGGCCCGGCTGGTCAACCTGCGCACCGGCGAGACCGTCGAGGCGCCCGTGGAGCGTGTCGAGACCACCATGGGCGTGCTGGACGCCGCCTTCGTCGCGCTCGGCGAGACACCGGGCGTCGAGATCGCCGAGGGCGCCGAGCTGGCCCGCAAGGCCGTCGCCGAGGCGGGCGGGCCCGCCGAGCCCGCGCTGTCGCTCTTCGCCGACCTCGTCGCGGCCCTCAACTGCACCTGGCGCGTCACCGCCGTGTGGGGCGGGCGGCAGGACGGCGAGCCCGCCACGAGCCTGCGCGCGCTGGCCGTCTGGGACTGCGGGCCGCTCGGCTACTGGGTGCGCGAGCAGCCCGAGGAGCCGATCCTTCCCGGGCAGGTCACCCCGGACAGCCCGCTGCACCTCGCGCGCGTCACCGCCGCCGAGGTGTGGGAGCGGCTGACCGATTTGCTGCCCGACAGCGAGGACCTGCTGGACGCGCCGGGCGGGTTCACCCCCGCGTCCTAGTCCTCTGAGTCGGGAGTTCAGTGTCACCGACGAGCAGGTCGCCGACCCGGAAGATGGGGGCGCCGACGGGCGGCGGCTCGGCGGTGGCGGGGGCGCCGGGTCAGGGCGCTGTCTGGCGTTCGCCAAATATGCGCAAAGGGAACGGGTGTTCGTGCGGGATCGGGCGCATTTGGGCCCGGGCGGCGAGGAGTTCGGCGTGGTTGTTTGTCAGTGCCGGTCCCTAGCCTGTGTCGCGTACGTCCTGTGAACACTCTGTGGGAAAGCCCAGTGGGGGGAACCGTATGAAACACAGCTCGAAGCGCCGTGCCCTGGCGCTCGTTGCCGCCGTCGGTGCGGCGGCGGGGCTGGCGCTCACCGGCGTCGGCCCGGCGCAGGCCGCCGACCAGCCGGTGATCGCACTCCAGCCCGTCGAGCCGCTCGCGGTGTCGCCGGCGACCCTGACCGGGGTCTCGAAGACGGCGACGTCGTACCTGTCGTTCACGACGACGGCGAACAGCCTGAGCACAGGGGCCACGCTGACGATCGACGTGGCGCAGCTCGCCCAGATCGCGGACGTGAGCTTCTCGGACAACTGCACGGTGGTCCAGTACGTCGCCAGTTGCTCGGAGTCGTTCTACTACGACGACCTGAGCGGCGTGGGGTCGATCGGCGCGTTGACGCAGATGACCGTCAGGGCGAAGGCCGACGCGCCCGCCGGGGCGTCCGCGTCCTACACGGTCAGCGGTACCGCGGACAGCGCGACGATCGTCGGCGGCCAGGGGACGGTGGAGATCGGCGGCCCGGCCTACGACGAGACCCAGCCGAAGAACCTGACGGACCTGCCGGTCGGGACGACGCTCAACGAGGCGGTGCGCTTCACCAACCGCGGCGACCGCTCGGCGGACGGCACGCAGGTGCTGCTGTGGGCCTCGCCCGGGATCGGCTTCGCCCGGCACTTCGCCAACTGCCAGTACAGCGGCGGGAACCAGCCCATGGTGGCGGAGATGGCACTGTGCACCATCCCCGGACTGGTGCTGCCGGGAGAGACGGCCGCGCTGTCGCCGGCGGTCCGGCTGAACGTCGAGTCGACGGCCTACTACACCTACATGGACGCGATGATCGCACCTGCGGGCGACACGAACGTCCAGCAGTCCGCCGCGGGACAGCAGTGGACGCAGGGCACGGGCGGCCAGCTGACGCTGAAGGTGATCACGCCGGGAACGGCGAACGACGCGCCGTCCGGCACGGTGTCACTGACCGAGCGCGGCGTGCACGGCAATTACCGGATCGCCTCCCTCCAGGCCGCGAACACCGCGGACTTCTCGGTGAGCGGGGCGAGTGCGACGGCGGCCGAGGGCGACACGGTGACGCTGCACCTCAGCATGACCAACAACGGTCCCGCCACGATCTTCTACCGCAGCGGCGACATCGTGGGTGCCGCCAACATCCAACTGCCGCCGGGCACCTCTCTCGTCAGCTCCGCCAACGGGACCCACTGCTCGGACCGCACCATCGTCTCGCCGGCCGGCGAGGTCACGGACTGCACCGTCACCGTCCACGTCGACCAGGTGATCCCGGGTGCCCAGGGCTCCATCACGATGAGTTGGGGCCAGGCAGGCCATCCGGCGTTCGACACGGACGCGTCGGACGACACGGCCCCCATCACCCTCAACTGACTCCGTCCCCCACCCCCGCAGGGCCGGAACCCACCAACGGGAGCCGGCCCTGCGGCTGTCCCCCGACCAGGACGGGGGCGTGCGTCCCGCCCGTACGCCAGGCGGTGCCGGCACCTGCGGCGTCGAGTGGACCAGGGGCTACTCGCCTCAGCCGTCGCCGGGGCTCATGAGCGCGCGGAAGGGCGCGCTCATCAGGGCCCCGCCGACGGAGAGGGACGAGGTGTCCGTCTCCTCCAGCACCAGCGCGACCGCGAGGTCGGTGGCGTCCACGCCCCCGTGCGCCTGGCCCGTGCGGCGCCGCCGCGAGCCCGCGCCGCCGACCGGCTTGCCGTCGGTCAGGGTCACCCGGTCCTCGCCGCGCCGCAGTTCGAGCCCGCCGGAGCGGCCGGTGCGGGCGTAGGTGTACTCGCGCCCGCCGAGCCGGATCCGCAGCGCCCGCGAGGAGCGGCTGACACCCAGGGAGTTGGAGCCGATCTCGGCGGTGACGCCGCCGACCGTGAGGACGGCCTTCTTGCCGAGGTGCGGTTCGCCGCCCATGCCGGTGCCGGTGACGGACGCGGGCGGCAGGTGCTCGCCGACCAGGTCGGTGCGGAAGACGTCACCGGACTGCCAGCTCGCGGGCTTGGCGTAGAAGATCCTGACAAGGCCGTACGCGCCGATCGTGCCGCTCAGGCCGTGCTGGGTGTCGTCCTCGAAGGGTTCCAGTTCGAAGCCGAAGTCGTTGTCGCTCATGCGCTTTCCGTGGTCGGGGCGGTCGTCTGACGGGACGTTCTCGGCGGGTGGGGCTCTCTCGGTCCGGGGCGGGAGCGGAGAGCCCTACCAATGGAAGGGGTTGAGTTTCTTCGCGACGTTCTTCGCCCCGCTGGCGACGCTCTTGGCGCCGCTGGCGATCTTGTGCCCGGCGTCGCTCGCCGTCTTTCCCGCCCAGTCGATCGCCTTGCCGGTGCCCTTGGTGATGTCGTCCCAGTGCTGCACGATCTTCGCACCGCCGTACACGATGCCGGTGCCGACGACGAGCCCGAAGGTGACGGGGTTGGGCGCGATCATCGCGGCGGTGAGCGAGGCGTTGAAGCCGACCTCGGCGACGTCCGCGACGTACCCGGCGCCGTTGCGCTTGAAGGCGTCGACCGGGTTGCCCTGCGAGATGACGTTGGCGGCGCTGAAGACCGTACCGGCCGCGCTGCCCGCGATGCCCAGGCCCCGCAGGGCGCCCGAGGTCTTGCTCGCCACGCTCAGGCCCTTGAGCAGCGAGGCGCTCCGGGTGGCCGCGGGGATCGCCTCGTCACCGACCCGGGCGGCGGTGAAGGCGTTCTTGCCGACGGTGAAGAGGTTGGCGTTGCCGGCCCGGGCGACGGGCAAGCCCGCGTGCGTCACCCCGCCGTAAAGCTTGGCGAGTTCGTCGGAGCCGACGACGAAATCGATGACGCCGTTGGCGGTGACCCCGGCCAGCGGGCGGCTCATGAAGCTCAGGCCGCGGAAGGAGTTGTAGGCGCTGCCCGTCCAGTCGCCGATGAAGCCGCTGGTGCCGGGTATTCGCTGCAGACCCGCGCTGATCTTGCCGGGCAGCCAGGAGCCGGGGGCGCTCAGCGAACGCAGCTTCGGCGACCACGTCTCCAGGGCCCGGCCCCACCCCTGGATCTTCGCGCTGGGGATCTTCTGGATGCCGCGGGCCGCCCAGTTCTTCCAGGTCTTGCCCCAGCCCTGTTTGAAGGAGTTGCCGAGCAGCACCTTCGTCATGGCGGTGCCCTGCACGACGACGTGCCCGGAGGCGTCCGTCACCGACTTCCAGTCCCCGTACGCCCCGAGCAGATACTGCACCGCGGGCTCGAACGGCTGGAGCCCCGGAATGCTCGTGAGGGCCGTCGCCTTGAGCCGGTCCAGCCAGTCGTTGAGCGACTCGTCCGGCTTGCGCTGGAAAGTGGACGCCTTCGGATCCTTGCTGTTCGCCACCGAGTTGGCGATGAGCAGCGCCTCGGGGCTCAGGGCGTCGCCCTTGTAGTTCTTCAGCTCGTCCGGGGAGAAGCCGGCCCACAGCAGGCCGCCCGACAGATCCCCGTTGTCCATCCGCACGTGCGCGGCCCGCTTGCGCAGATCCGGCGCGGTCTCACTGACCCACGCCACCATGGGCCGCAGCCCGGCCAGCTTGGACGTCACCCCGAGCGTCGCCGCCCGCCGGAACGCGGAGTCGGTGGCGTTCTTCAGACTCGTGGGCGCCGCCCCGTCGAGCAGCGTGGCCAGCTGCTCCAGATCCTCCGGCTTCACACTGCGCACGTGACGTTTCCCCGTTTCCCCCGAGTCGGACGCGGACCGGCGTGCACACCGGCGCACGCATGAGGCGCACTTGGTGACTCCTTGATGGTAGCCAACGCCATTTTTGACGTTCAGGGGTGTTGCGCAGGTTCCTCGCCTCAGGGCAGAGCCAGTCCCGCGACGACGGACTTCCCCCGGTACGGACGCGGCCGCACCCCCCAGGCCGCGGCGAGCGCGTCCACGAGCACGAGCCCGCGCCCCGACTCCCGCTCCACGTCCGGCGGCCGCCGCACGACGGGCCGCCCGTCCCCCGCGTCGGACACGGCCACCCAGTAGTACCCGTCCGCGGGCCACGCCACCAGCTCGACGAACTCGTCCGCGGCGGCCCCGTACCGTACGGCGTTGGTCACCAGCTCGCTGGCCAGCAGCGCGAGATCGGCCCGCACGCCGCCCGGCACGTCCTTCGGCAGCCAGCCGGTGAGCGCACACCGGGCCCGCGGAACGGACGCGGGATGAGCGGGGAACCGCCAGAGGGCGGGCACGACGGGAATCTCGGGCATGGCGAACTCCGTTGCGAGGGTGAGGACTTCGATGCGTTCGCCGGTGGCATGCCGCCCTGGTCGCGACCACACCCGCCCCAGGGCGGACGGGCATGCTCGCGCGGTGCGCTTCCGGCGTTGCTCTCCGTAGTGACGCACGCACCACATTAGGAGGGCGGGGCCCAATTTGCCAGACGTACCGTCAGATTGGCCACGAGCGAGTGCCTATGCTCGTACCAGCACCACGGCGACGGCGGAGGGAACGGCATGGTCCAGCGGACGGTCCTCACCGAACGGCAGAAACGCCTGGGCAGCGAGGTGCGTCGCATCCGCACAGCGGCAGGCATGTCCGCCGAGCACGCGGCGGGCCTGCTGGGCGTCGACCGCAGCCGCCTGTCCAACATGGAGTCCGGCGTGCGCGCGATCAGCGCGGAACGGCTGCGCACACTGGCGTGCAACTGCGACTGCACGGACGAGACCTACGTGGACGCACTCGCGGAGATGGCGGAGCCGAAGGAGGTGGGCTGGTGGGAGCGGTACCGGGGCAGCCTGCCCCAGGGCTTGCTGGACATCTCCGAGGCTGAGGCAGGAGCGGTACGGCTCCGTGGCGCCAACACCGTGCACGTTCCCGGGGTGCTCCAGACCTCGGAGAACGCGATGGCCATCTTCCGCGCGGTGGTCCCCAAGCTCCCCGAACACGAGGTCGCCCTGCGCCTGGCCCACCGCTCGGAGCGCCAGCAGGTCGTCACCGGCGATGCCGCCGTGCCGTATGTCGCGGTGATCCATGAAGCGGCGCTGCGTATGCAGTTCGGCGGCAAGAACGTGGCCCAAGGCCAACTCGAATACCTGCTCGCCGCCTCCGAACGCGACAACGTCACCGTGCTCGTCCTACCGTTCTCGCACGGATCCTTCCCGGGAGCGGGCCAAACCGTCGTCTACGCCGAGGGGCCCGTACCGCAACTCGATACCGTCCAAGTGGACAGCTCCCACGGCCCCGTCTTCCTGTACGCCGAGACGCAGCTTGCGAAATACCGGGCCCAGCTGGACCTGTTGGAAGAGTTGTCCCTTTCTCCGGAGCGGTCCCGCGACTTCATCCGCGTGATCGCGCGCGAACTCTGAGGAGACCAGACCCGATGCCCAACATCACCTGGGAAGCCCCCTTCTGCGGCGAGGGCAGCTCCTGCTTCCGCCTCGGCACCGACGCGGACGGCAACGCGTACATCGCCGTC